>NZ_JBAJNS010000001.1:1731000-2039000 GCF_037911585.1 Streptomyces sp. GSL17-111 | reverse complement strand
GCACAACCCGCTCCGAAGGCCGTGCGCTGGACGTTCGCCCGCCCGCTGTGCCGGTGCACAACGGGTACGGCCGGAGTCTGGGAGCCGCCCCCGACATGCCGCGCGGCCCTGTACGCCCGTCGCGGCGGGTGCTGTGGTGTGGGCGTTCCCCGCCCCCGTGCCGCCGTCGCGCCTCGCCCGGCCCCGCCGGCGGCGGCCTTTGAGGAGGAGTGCATGTTCGGCTTCCGAGCGCGCCCCGGCGCGCCACCTCCCTCCCGCTCCGGCGCGCCGCCCGGCGACGGACCGGCGGACCTGCGGGTCGACGGCCTCCAGGTGCGGTACGGCCGCGCCGTCACGGCCCTGGACGACGTCAGCCTCACCGTGCCCGCCGGGGGCGTCGTCGCCCTGCTGGGCTCCAACGGCGCGGGCAAGACCACGCTGCTGCGCGCGGTGTCCGGCACGCTGCGCCTGTACCGGGGCGGCGTCACCGCCGGGACCGTGACGTACGGGGACCGCTCGCTGGACGGCACCGACCCGGTGGCGGCCGTCCGGGCGGGCGTCGTGCAGGTCCCCGAGGGCCGCCGCGTCTTCGGAGGCATGACGGTCGACGAGAACCTGAGGGCCGGCGGCCTCGGCCGGGTGCGGCGGGACGCCGACGGCGGGAACACCGCCGCCCGCGAGCGGGTCTACGGGCTCTTCCCCCGCCTCGCCGAGCGCACCGGCCAGCGTGCCGGGCTGCTGTCCGGCGGCGAGCAGCAGATGCTCGCCATCGGGCGCGCCCTGATGGCCTGGCCCCGGCTCCTGCTGCTGGACGAGCCGTCGCTGGGTCTGGCCCCGCTGATGGTCGAGCGCATCGCGGAGGTCGTCCGCGAGATCCACGCCCAGGGCACGTCCGTGCTGCTCGTGGAGCAGAACGCGGCCATGGCGCTCGCCCTCGCCGACCACGCCTACGTGCTGGAGGTCGGACGGGTCGGGCTCTCCGGACCCGCCGAGGAGCTGTCCCGCTCCGACGAGGTCGGCCGGCTCTACCTCGGCGAGGGGGTGAGCACCGGATGAGCGCGACCGCCCCGACACCGCCGCCGCCCCTGACCGTCACGGACCTCACCGTGCGCTTCGCCGGACTCGTCGCGCTGGACGCCGTCGGGTTCACCGTCCGCCCCGGGACCGTGCACGCCCTCATCGGGCCGAACGGGGCCGGGAAGTCGACCTGCTTCAACGTCCTCTCCGGCGTGTGCCGCCCGGCGTCGGGCAGCGTCCGGCTCGGCGAGCACGAGCTGACCCGGCTCGCGCCGCACCGCATCGCGGGGCTCGGGGTGGCCCGCACCTTCCAGAACATCGTCACCACCGCCGGGACCGTCGCCGACAACCTGATGCTCGGGCGGCACGGGCTGACGAAGGCGGGCTTCGCGTCCGCCGCGCTGCGGCTGCCGCACGCGGTGCGCGAGCAGCGCACGCACCTGCGGCGGGCCCGCGAGTTCGCCGAACTCACCGGGCTCGGCGCGCTGTTCGACACGCCTGTCGGCCTGCTCTCCTACGGCGACCGCAAGCGCGTCGAGCTGGCGCGCGCCCTGTGCCTGGAGCCGCGCGTGCTGCTGCTGGACGAGCCGGTGGCCGGGATGAACGGCGCCGAACGGGACCGGATGGCCGACGTCGTCCGCACCGTGCGCGCCGAACTCGGCCTCTCCGTCGTCCTGGTGGAGCACGACATGGGGCTCGTCATGCGGCTCGCCGACGAGGTCACCGTGCTGGACTTCGGCCGCCGCATCGCGGGCGGCACCCCCGAGGAGGTCCGCAACGACCCGGCGGTGCTCCGCGCCTACCTCGGCACCCCGGCCACCGCCGGGCCCGGCACCGACCCGACACCGTCCACGGCTCCCGACGCCACACCTCCGCACGCCGCGCCGTCCGGCGCCGACCAGGAGTCCCCCGCATGAACCAAGCGCTCGACATCCTGATCAACGGCCTGGCCCTCGGCTCGGTCTACGCCCTGGTCGCCCTCGGCTTCGTCATCATCTTCAAGGCGTCCGGGGTGATGAACTTCGCCCAGGGCTCGATGCTGCTCTTCGGCGGGTACCTCACCGCCGTCCTGCACGAGCACATCGGCTTCCTCGCGGCGCTCGCCGTCGGCGTCCTCGCGACGGCCGTCCTGGCGGGGGCCGTCGACCGGCTGCTGCTGCGCGGCCTGGACCCGTCGCAGCACCACATCCTCACGATCCTCACCATCGGCGTCGACATCCTGATCGTCACCGAACTGGCCCGGCGCATCGGCGGGGACCTGCTCTCCCTCGGTGACCCGTGGGGCAACGAGGTCGTCGCCCTGGGCGGCGTCACCGTGCCCGTCAGCCGCATCGCCTGCATCACCGTGTCCGTCCTCGTCATCGGGGCGGTGTTCGCCGCGTTCCGCTACACCTCCTGGGGCCTGTCGCTGCGCGCCGCCGCCGAGGACCGCGAGGCCGCCGCCCTCATGGGCATCCCGCTCAGCCGCATTCGCACCCTTGCCTGGTGCCTGGCCGGGGCGCTCGCCGCGCTCGCCGCCCTCTTCCTCACCGCCTTCCCCGCCCCCGGACTGGAGCGCACGACGGGGCAGATCGCCCTGAAGGCGTTCCCCGCCGCCATCCTCGGCGGCATGACGTCCCCACCGGGCGCGCTGGTCGGCAGCCTGCTCATCGGCGTGACCGAGGCGCTGGCCGCCGGGTACCAGAGCGAACTGAGCGGTTTCGGGCGGGGCCTGGGCGACGTGGCGCCCTACCTGGTGATGATCACCGTCCTGCTGATTCGCCCGCACGGCCTGCTGGGCACGAAGGAGGCCGTCCGTGTCTGACCGCACCGCCCGCACGTCCCGCGCCCCGCTGACGTCCCGTACGCCCCTGACGTCCCGGGCCCGGCGTCCGCTCCTCGCCGTCGCCGGCGTCCTGCTGCTGTGCGCGCTGCCGCTCTACGCGGAGGCGTACTGGCTCCAGATCGGACTGTTCGCCATGGCGGCGGCCATCGGCGCCATCGGACTGAACCTGCTCAGCGGGGGAGCGGGCCAACTCTCCCTGGGGCACGCCTTCTTCCTCGCCGTCGGCGCCTACGGCTACGCCTGGCTGGCCGGTGAGCCCGGACCCGGACTGCCCGCGCCGCTCGCGCTGGTGCTGGCCGTCTGCCTGGCCGGGGTGGCGGGCGGACTCTTCAGCCCCGTCTCCGGCCGGGTGCGCGGCATCTACCTCGGCGTGGCGACGCTGGCGCTCGTCTTCATCGGCCACCACGTCATGCTCAACGCCGAGTCCGTCACCGGCGGGTACAACGGCCGCGCGGTGGCGCCCTTCGAGCTGTTCGGCTTCTCCTTCACCAGTCAGGACCCGGAACTGTCGGTCCTCGGCGTGCCGTTCGGCGCCGAGGAGCGGCTGTGGTACCTCGGCCTGACGCTGCTCGCCGTGGCCTGGTTCACCGCCCGCAACATCCTGCGCGGCCGACCCGGCCGGGCCATGGCGGCGGTGCGGGACAGCGAGGTGGCCGCCTCCGTCATGGGCGTGCCCGTCGCCCGCTACCGCTCGGCCGCGTTCGTCGTCTCCTCCATGTACGCGGGCCTGTCCGGCGCGCTCATCGCCCTCGCCTTCCGCCGGATCGTGCCGGACTACTTCGGGCTGGTCCTCTCCATCGACTACCTCGCCATGATCGTCATCGGCGGGCTCGGCTCGGTGGGCGGAGCCGTGGCGGGAGCGGCGTTCGTCACGGCGCTGCCCCTGGTCATGGCCCGGTACGCCGACGCCCTCCCGATCGTCGACGAGCCGGGCGGCCCCGGCCACGTCGTCGGGCCGACGGAGGCCGCGCGCTACCTCTACGGCGCCGCCATCATCGTCGTCCTGCGCTACGCGCCCGGCGGGCTGGCCGGCCTGCTGCGCCGCCGCCCCGCCCGCGCCCGGCCGGACCGCAGCCCCACCGGGCCCGACCCGGCCGCCGGCACCGGCGCGCCGCCCGGCTCCGGCCCGCCGCCGGGCTCCGGCCCCCACGCCACCCCCCTGCCCGTCCCCTCCGCGCAACGCAAGGAGTCCCGCCCGTGAACCGCATCAGACGACCGGCCGCCGCCCTCGCGGCCCTGGCCGCCCTCTCCCTCCTCGGCACCGCGTGCAGCACCAAGGCGTCCGACTCCGGCGGGGGCACCGGCGCCGACGGCGTGAAGACGGGCCCCGGCGTCACCGAGGAGACCATCACCCTCGGCGCCCTCACCGACCTCAGCGGCCCCTACGCCACGCTCGGCAAGAGCATCGTGCAGGCCCAGCAGATGTGGGCCGAGCAGATCAACGACGACGGCGGCATCTGCGGGCGCACCATCGAGATCGAGGTCGAGGACCACGGCTACGACGTGCAGAAGGCCGTGGCCGCCTACTCCAAGATCTCCCCGGACGTGATCGCGATGCCGCAGGTCATCGGCTCACCGGTGGTCGACGCCCTCATCGACGACCTCGAGCGCGACGCCGTGCTCTCCTTCCCCCAGGCGTGGTCCGCCTCGCTGCTGGGCCACGACGCCGTCCAGGTGCTCGGCACCACCTACGACCTGGACATGATGCGGGCGGTGGACTTCCTCGTCCGCGAACAGGGCCTGAAGGAGGGGGACACGATCGGCCACGTCTACTTCGAGGGCGAGTACGGGGCCAACGCGGTGCAGGGCTCGACGTACGCGGCCGAGCAGGCCGGGATCGACATCGTCGAGCAGAAGATCAAGGCGACCGACACCGACCTGACGGCCCAGGTCACCGCCGTGCGCGGGGAGGACGTCGACGCCATGCTCATCAGCGCCGGGCCCGCGCAGACCGCCTCGCTCGTGGGCGTGGCGGCGGCCTCGGGCTTCGAGGTGCCCGTCGTCACCAGCGCCCCCGGCTTCGCGCCGCAACTGCTGGACACCCCGGCCGCCCCGGCGCTGGAGGCCATGCTCCACATCGTGACGGCCATCCCGTCCGTCAGCTCCGAACTCCCGGAGGTGAGGCAGATGGTGGCCGACTACCAGGAGGCGTACCCCGGCGACCTCGTCGACTCCGGGGTGCTCTCCGGCTTCAACGCCGCCGTCCTCATGGGCGAGAGCCTGAAGGCGGCCTGTGACGCCAAGGACCTCACCCGCGAAGGGCTGGTCGAGGCGCACCGCTCCCGCGACCAGGTCGACGTCGGCCTCGGCTCCCCGCAGGACTTCTCCGACCCGGGCAGCCCGTCCAGCAAGCAGTCCTACATCATCCGGCCCGCCCAGGACTCCGTCGGCGGCACCGCGCCCGTCGAGGACGCCACGCAGCCGCCCGGCGTGGAGGAGTACCTGACCTCGGCGGAATGACGCCCCGGGCGACCCCCGGTCGACGACGACGAGGGGCGTGCCGGTCCGGACGGTCCCGGACCGGCACGCCCCCTTCGTCACGTCAGGGCTGCGACGGTTCTCCCCCCGGACTTACTGGGGGAAGCAGAAGGCGCTGGTGCCGAAGTTCCAGCACTGGAGGGTGCGGGTGGCGGTGTCGGTCTGACCGGCGGTGTCGGTGACGGTGAGGCGGACGGTGTAGTTCTGCTGGGCGGCGGGGTAGCGGTGGGAGACGGTGGCCCCGGTGCCGCTGGTGCCGTCGCCGAAGTCCCAGGCGTAGGAGGCGATGTCACCGTCGGGGTCGGTGGAGCCGGAGGCGTCGAAGTCGCAGACGTCCTGCATGCAGAAGGCGGTGAAGGAGGCGGTGGGCTCCTCACCGGCCGGGGGCCGCCCGGCGCGCACGGTGCGGGTGGCGGTGTCGCGGTTGCCGTCGGTGTCGGTGACGGTCAGCGTCACCTCGTAGCTCCCGGCCGCCGCGTAGGTGTGCGAGGGGTTCACCCCGCTGCCCGACTCCCCGTCGCCGAAGTCCCACGCGTAGGAGGCGATGTCACCGTCCGGGTCGGAGGACCCGGAGGCGTCGAACGCACAGCTCGGCTCGGACTCCGAGCACTGGGCGGTGAACTCCGCGCTGGGCTCACCCGGCTCCGGAGCACCGCCCAGGCCCGACACGTCCAGCAGCAGGTTCGGCGAACCACCACCCGGGTTGCCCACCACACCCTGCTCGGCCGCACCCACGATCGCGTCCCGCACCTCACGCGGAGACGCGCCCGGGTTCCCCTCCAGGTACAGGGCGGCGGCACCGGCCGTGTGCGGGGTCGCCATCGACGTCCCGCTCATCGACTGGGTGCCGCCCCCGTTGCGAGTGGAGACGATGTCCCGGCCGGGTGCGAAAAGGTCCAGGCAGCGGCCGTAGTTGGAGAAGCTGGACCGGCCGTCGCCCCGGTCGGTCGAGCCGAGCGTGATGCCCGCCGCGACCCGGGCCGGGCTGGTGCCGCACGCGTCCGCGTTGCTGTTGCCCGCCGCGATGGCGGTCGTGACCCCGGCGTCGATGAGGCCCTGGACGGCCTGGTCCACCGAGGAGTTGGCGCCGCCGCCGAGCGAGAGGTTCGCCACGGACGGGCCGTCGGCGTTGTCCGCGACCCAGTCGATGCCCGCGATGATCTGCGACCACTGGCCCGAGCCCTGGCAGTTCAGCACCCGCACGGCGACGAGGTCGGCGTCCTTGGCGACGCCGTGGTCCCGGCTGCCCACGGTGCCCGCGACGTGCGTGCCGTGGCCGTTGCAGTCGGCGGCGTTGCGGTCGTTGTCGATGAAGTCGTACCCGCTGGTGGCCCGCCCCTGGAAGCCCGGGTGGCTCGTGTCCACGCCGCTGTCGATGACGTAGGCGGTGACACCCGCGCCCGTGGCGGGGTACGCGTAGGAGTCGTCCATGGAGCCGTCGATGCGGTCCAGACCCCACGACGGCGGGTTCGGCTGCTCGCCGACGGCGCGCGCGACGCCGTCCGCCTCCACGTAGCGCACCCCCGGAGCGGCGGCCAGCGCCCTGGCCCCGGCCTCCGTCGCGGAGATCGAGAAACCGCGGAAGGCGGAGGAGTACACCTGCTTGACCGTGGCGCCGTGTTCCTCGGCCAGCGCCGTCGCCTCCGACCTCACCGAGGCCCGGGCACCCGCCCGCACGGAGGCGTCACCCTCCAGCGCCACGATGTACTGGCCCTTGACGACGCCCGCCGCCTCGGCGTTTCGTATCGGACCCTCGGCGGGGGCCTGGCCCGCCGGGGCCGCCGCCACGGGTCCGGCGAGCGCCATCACCGTCGCCGTGGCCGCTCCGACGCACAGCGCGCCGAGCTGACTTCTCCTTGTGCGCATACCACTGCTCCTGTCCATGGGGGTGGGGCCGGGCCCGGCGGAGACACCGGGACCGGGCGGGCCTCACCCTCCGCCGCGCGCGGTGCGCAAACAATCCGGACATGGGTAGGTAGCGCCTACGTATTCGTCGAGGCGCCCGACCGCTGCGCGCTCAGTCCTCGGCCGGGACCTCCGCGCGGGAGGCGACGCCGAGCTTGCGCAGCACCTTCGCGACGTGCTGCTCGATGGTGCGCGGCGAGAGGAACAGCACCTCGGCGATCTCCCGGTTGGTGTGGCCGAGGGCCACCAGCCGGGCCACCTCCCGCTCGCGCGGCGAGAGCGCGTCCCCGTACCCGCGTCGGCCGCGCCGCGACGGCGTGACCACGCCCGTGCCCCGCAGCACGCGCCGGCAGCGGGCGGCGTCCCGCGTCGCGCCGAGGGCGGTGAACTCCTCCGCGACGGCGCCCAGCCGCCGCGCCGCCTCCGCCGGGTCCCGGCCGTCCGGGACGCCGGGGGCCAGCGCTGCCCGGGCCGCCGCCTCGGCCGCGCGGGCGGCCGGGTAGGGCCGGGGCAGCGCGGCGTAGGCGGCCCGCGCCTCCTCGAACGCCAGGGCGGCGGACCCGTGCCGCCGTGCCGCCGTCGCCAGCACACCCCGGCACACGTGGACCGCCGCGTGCCCCGCCGGAGCCTCCCGCTCCGCGACGCCCGCCGCGAACTCGCACGTCACGGACTCCGCCTCGTCCAGGCGTCCGGCGCGCGCGTACGCCGTCACGGCCATCGGCACCAACTCCGCGCCCCACGCCCAGATGTCCTTGCGCCGCAGCCGGGCCAGCGCCCGGTCCGCCGTGGCGCAGGCGGCGTTGAGCCCGCCCCGGGCCGCCAGCAGCCGCACGGCGGCGCCGGAGGCCGACGCGAGGACGGGCGCGGGCGCGTTGTCCGGGTCGGCGACCCCGGCGGCGTCCAGCCGTGCCGTCGCCTCCTCCCACTCACCACGGGCCAGCGCGAGCTGCCCGAGCACCAGCTGGGCGTCGGCGGCGACCGCCGCCACCCCCAGGTGTCCCTCCAGGACCCGCCGCGCCCGTTCCGTCAGCCCCTCCCAGCGCCCGCCGTACCAGTCCAGCCGCAGCCCGGTGCCCACCGCGATGCCCTCCACGAACGTGGCCCCGTACTCCGTGGCCAGCCGCTCGGCCTCCCGGCGGAAGCGTTGGGCCGGACCGTCCAGGCCGAGCCAGGCGGCGTAGTCGGCGAGGTTCCCGCAGGTGCGGGCCACGTGCACGCGCTGCTGCGCGTCACCCTGCCCCGCGCTGCGCAGCAGCTCCTCCGCCTCCGGCCACACCGCCGGATCGCCCCGGCTGACGCGCAGCGCCAGGTGGTTGCCGCGCACGGCGGCGCGCAGCCAGCCCTCCGCGTCGGCCCCGAGCAGCTCCTCGGCCCGCTCGATCCACCGCTCGTACACCCGGTACGGCTGCCCGCTCCAACTGGGCAGCGCCAGGGCCGCCATGCCCCGCGCCGCGAGCGACGGCCGCTCCCGCAGCTCCTCCACCGCGACCTCGGTGTCCGCCCGGCCCTGCTCGTACTCGCCCCCCTGGTTGTGCAGCAGCAGCCCCAGGTTGAGCCGGATCTCGCCGCGCAGCCCGTCCGGCAGCCGGTCGTCGTGCACGATCCGGCGCAGCAGCGCGGCGGCCCGCCGGTGCGAGACGGTGTTCACCGCCACCCGGCTGAGCCGGGTGGCCAGCCGCGCCCGCTCCAGCGCGGCGAGGTGCTCGTCGGAGAGGAGCCCTTCCAGCAGCTCCACCGCGAGCGCGAGGTCGCCCATCCGCTGGGCGGTCTCCGCCGCCGCCTCCCCGTACCGCCGCCACAGGTCGGGCTGTCCGGACTCCCGTGCGTGGTAGGCCAGTTGGACGAGGGGGCGCGGCTCGGCCGACTCCAGGGCGCGCACCGCCCGCCGGTGCAGGGCGCGCCGGGCCGGTCCGGGCACGCTGTGGTAGACGGCCTGCTGCGCCAGCGTGTGCCGGAACCCGTAGCGGTCCGGGCCCAGTTCGTGCAGGACGCCCGCCCCCAGCGCGTCCCGCAGCGCCGTCCCCGCCTCGGCCGGACCGGCCCCGGCAACCGCCGCGATCAGCTCCTCACCGGCGGGCACCCGCAGCGTCGCGGACGCCCGGACGCAGGCGGCCGCCACCGGGGAGAGCAGCGCCATCCGGTCCGCCATCGCCTCGTGCAGCCGCGTCGGGACCCCCAGCTCCGCCAGCCGCCCCGTCGTCCCCGCGCCTTCGGGCAGCGCCCGCACGACCTCCTCCAGGACGAACGGGATGCCCGCCGTGTGCGCGTGCAGCGCCTCGGCCAGAGCGGCCGGGACGTCGGCGGTCCCGGTCAGCGCCGCCGTCATGCTGCGTACCCCGGTGACGTCGAGCGGGCCGAGTGGCACGAGCACCGCCGTCGTCCCCGGCGGCTGCCGGTAGGCACGGCCCAGCGGCAGCCCCGTCCCCGGCAGTTCCTCGCGCCGGTAGCTCAGGACCGTGCTCAGCCCCTCGGGCGGGTCGTCCACCAGGAAGCGGACCAGGTCCCGCGTCCCCTCGTCGGCCCAGTGCAGATCCTCGACGACGATGACGCCCCCGCCGACGTCCTCCAGCAGCGCCCGCACGGCCCGGAACAGCCGGTGCTGGTCGACGCGCTGGTCGGCGAGCGGCTCCGGCGCGGGCGGCAGCCCTTCGGCCAGCTCGGGCAGGTAGGGCCGCAACGCCCCGCAGACCGGGTTCAGCTCCGCCGGCAGCCTGCCCTCCAGCCGCCGCAGCAGCTCGAACACCGGCCCGTACGGGAACGGTTCGCGCAGCGGGTGGCACCCACCGGTCAGCACCGTGCGGCCGCGCACCGAGACGTGCCCCAGCGCCTCCCGGACGAGTCGCGTCTTGCCGATCCCCGCCTCGCCCTCGACGAGCACGACGGCCGGGGGGTGCGTGAGGGCGTCCAGCAGCGCGTGCAGCTCCCCCGTCCGTCCCACCAGAACGGGCGTCTCGGCACGACGAAGGACCGCGTCAGGCATGCATGGCTCCGTACCGGTGGGGGGATACCCGGCGAAGCTAGCCCCCGCCCCGACCCCACGGCAATACACGTGCGCCGTCCCCCCGCCGCCTCCGCGCCGTCCCCGTCCGGCGGGCGCGGGGGCTACCGGGCCGGGCCGGCCCCGGCGGTGTGGAGGCGCCGGGCCAGGGTGGCGCGGTGGGCGGCGAGGCGTCCCGGCCGTCCTGTGGTCAGGGCCCCGACCAGCCGCCCGTCCCGGTGGTAGGTGACCTCCAACCGGCCCGCTTCGAGGTCGAGTTCGTGCACCCGTGCCTCGCCCCGGGCGGGGAGGCCAACGGAGCGCAGCGAGGTGCCGTACAGGTCCGACCAGAAGGAGGGCACCCCGGCGAACGGTCGGGGCGCCTCGGGGTGGATCAGCGTGTACGCGGCGGTCAGCGCCTGCTCGACGGCGTTGGTCCAGTGGCCGAGCTGGATCTCCTCACCGTCGGCCAGCGGATGCGGGACGCGGGCGACGTCCCCGGCGGCGACGACGCCGGGCAGCGGCCGGCCGTCCCCGTCCAGCACCCGCAGGTACGCGTCGCACCGCACACCGTGCGCCAGCGCGGCGCCCGAGCCGCTGAGCCATTCGGTGGCCGGTCGGGCACCGAGGGCGAGCACCGCCGTGTCGGCCGGGACCACCGCACCGTCGGACAGTTCCACGGCACTGAGGGCGCCCTCGCGGCCGGTGCGGAAACCGGTGACCACCGTGCCCGTCCGCAGCTCGACCCCGGCCCTGCGGTGCAGGGCGGCGACGTAGCCGCCCGCCTCGGCCCCGATCGCCCGGTGCAGCGGCTGCGGCTCGGCCTCGACCAGCGTGACGTGCGCTCCGCGCGCCCGGGCCGACGCGGCGATCTCGCCGCCCAGGAACCCCGCGCCGACGACGACGAGTCGGCGTCCGGGGGCCAGCCGGGCCCGCACCGCCAGCGCGTCCTCCCACGTCCGCAGGGTGAGCACGGTGGGCGGCAGCGGCTCCGGGCCCGGGGGCCACGTCCGGGCGGTGGCTCCGGTGGCGACGAGCAGCCCGTCGTACCGGACCGCCTCGTCGTCGGCCAGGTGCAGCAGGCGGGCCGCCGGGTCGAGGCGCGTCGCCCGGCGGCCGAGGAGCAGGCGGACGTCCGGTCCCTCGGGCAGGGGCAGGGGCAGGGGCAGGGGCAGCGGCGGCGGGGGGCCGTCGGGCGCCACGGCCGCCGTCAGCGCCCCTTTGGACAGCGGCGGCCGGTCGTAGGGCGGTCGTCGCTCGGCGCCGACGACCGTGATCGTCCCGCCGAAGCCCCGGCTCCGCAGCGCCCGCACGGCCCGTGACCCGGCGAGGGAGGCCCCGACGACGACCAGATGGCGGCCGTTCCCGTGGGGCCTCACTCCGCGTCCGTCACGGTGACGGCGCGCAGCGGGCACAGGGCGGCGGCCGTCTCGGCGCGTTCGCGCAGCGACTCGGGGGGCGCGGCGTCGTGGACGATGCGGTCGTCGTCGAAGGCGAAGATCTCGGGGGCGGCGAACACGCACTGGCCGTGGCTCTCGCACCGGTCCAGGTCGACGGTGATCCGCATGGGGGCTCCTCGGTGGGGTGGGTGGTTGCGTGGGGTCGGCGACGTGCGTCAGCGCGCCGGGGGGTTGAAGCGCGAGTACTCGGGGTCCGACCAGCGCAGCGGTGAGGCGGCGGTGATCTCCCGCACCTGCGTGACGGAGAACTCGACCATGCGCTGGGCCCCGGGGACGTCGGCGGACCCGGCGGCGTCCCACACCGTGCGCGCGGTGCCGGAGAGGTGCAGTGCGGAGCCGTCCTCCCAGCCGGGGAAGAGCAGCCCGGCCGCCGGGTTGACCTCCAGGTTCCCCAGCGTCAGGAGCATGGCGTTGCCCACGTAGTCCGGCCAGCGCAGCAGGGTCGGGCCGAGGACGCGGACGAAGCCGGGCCGGCCGCCCCGGTGCGAGGCGTCGGCGTCCCCCCGGTCGGAGGCGGTGGCGACGAAGAACGTGTCGGCCAGCTTGACCGTCCGCTGCTGCGCGTCCGTCAGCGCCGTTCCGTGCGTGACGCGGCGCCCGGTGTCCGCCGCCTTTCGCTCGGCCGGGTCGAGCAGCCGGTGGGTGCGCTTCTGCAGGTACTTGGGGCAGTTGGCGATGACCTGGTCGAGCGCCACGCGCAGCCCGCCGGGACGGGCTTCGGCCCGCCCGTTGACCCGCATGCGGCGCCGCGTGGCCGGTTCGAGGGCGATCATGCCGACGGGTACGGCGTCCGGCCCCCTGCGCGCCGGGTCCGTGAGCACCTCGGCCAGCGGGTCCTCCGCGAGCGGCAGGGCGTCGACGCTGAGCGAACCGGGGGCGGGCACCGTGAGGAAACCCGGGGCCCCGGTCAGCGGGCTCGCCCAGAGGCGGCCGTCGCCGTCCGCCGCGCCCACCACGATCATCGGCTGCTGCTCCAGGAAACGTTCGGCGACCGGGGGCACCTCGGTGCCGATCGCCGCGAGGGAGAGGGCGGCCTGCCCGGTGAGGCCGGCGCGCTGCTGCGCCGCGGCCTCACCCCGGTGGTACGTGGCCACGGGAGGTCCTTTCGGGAGGGGGCCGAACGGCCCGGCGCTCGGGACGGTCTAGAAGAAGCCGCAGGTCGGGGCACCGGCCGTGGGGGCGTCCGCCGGGTCGGCACCGGTCGGGGCGTAGACCTCCAGCCGGGTGCCGTCGGGGTCGGTGAAGAAGATGCCGCCGGAGGTGGCGTTCTCGCCGTGCGGCACGACCCCGTCGTAGCGGAACGCCGCGCCCAGCTCCCGCAGCGTCCGCTCGGTGGCCCTGACCTCCTCGACCGTGTCCACCTGGAAGGACAGGTGGTGCAGACCCGGGCGGTCCGTGGCGAAGACGCCCTCGCTCTGCTGCCACAGCGTCACCATCAGGTGCTCGCCGCGCCCGAGGAACGCCCAGCGGCGGCCGTCCTCCTTGCCCTCGGCGAGCACGTCGAAGCCGAAGACCTGCCGGTAGAAGCCGAGTGAGCGGTTCATGTCGGTGACGTTGAGTCCGACGTGGCCGGTCTGGAGGTTGCTGGCCCTGCTCATGGTTGATCACACGCCCTTCACCCGGAGTCACGGGCGATCCCGCAACCGTTGAAAATGACTTTAACGGTTAGTCAGAGTGCGGGTCAACCGGTGATCTCGGAATGACCGGTTACCGTGGCGGTGGACCCGCCCGACCGGAGGAAGAGACTCCCCATGCCCGACACCCCCGACCCCCGGCCGCTGACCGGCGAACCCCTCGCCGTCGACCTGCTCAACACGCGCTGGATCGACGGCGGGACGCCGCACGACCTCCTCACCGGGGTCGACGGGCTCGCCGTATGGCTCGCCGACCCCTCCGTCTCCCGCGCGCTCGGCGGCCAGCCGGTCCCGGCCACACCGGACACGCTCGATGGGCTCCGCGCCGCCCGCGCCGCCCTCGCGGCCGTCATCGACACCCCGTCCCCGGACGACGCGGCCCGCGACGCCCTCAACGCCGTGCTGGCCCACGGCCGCGTCCGGCGGACGCTGGAGCCGAACGGGCCGCGCAGCCGCGTCGAGGTGGACGACGCGTCCTGGTACCCGGCGTGGCTCGCGGCGGACAACTACCTGCACCTGGTCACCGAGCATCCCGAACGGCTCCGCGCCTGCGCGAACGACGCCTGCGTGCTGCACTTCTACGACGTCTCCCGCAACGGCACCCGGCGCTGGTGCTCGATGGCCGGCTGCGGCAACCGCGCAAAGGCCCACCGCCACCACACCCGCCACCGGGCCGGCTGACCGCCGCGCGCCGGTGCCGGGTGCCCGGCGCCCGGGTGTCGCGTGTCGTCAACGGGCGCCGCGTACGGAGACACTTGGGGGATGCTGGAGAGTGTGCGGTCCGTGGATCCCCGGACCCTGATCGACGACCCCTACGCCGTCTACGCCGAACTCCGCACGGCCGGGCCCGTGCACCGGATCACCGGCACGGACGGGAAGCCCGCCTGGCTCGTCACCCGGTACGAGGACGTCCGCCGGGCGCTGGGCGACCCGCGCCTCGCCCTGGACCGGCGCCACGCCCTGCCGGGCAACTACACCGGCTTCAACCTGCCGCCCGCCCTGGACGCCAACCTCCTGAACATGGACCCGCCCGACCACACCCGCGTCCGGCGGCTCGTGGCGCGGGCCTTCACCCCCGGCCGCGTCGAGAAGCTGCGCGCACCCGTCCGCACCCTGGCCCACACGCTGCTGGACGCCGTCGAGCCGGACGGCCGCGCCGACCTCGTCGCCGCCTACGCCGCGCCGCTGCCCATCACCGTCATCTGCGACCTGCTCGGCGTACCGGCCGCCGACCGCCCCGACTTCCGCTCCTGGACCGACACCCTCATCACCCCCGACCCGGCCCGCCCCGAGGCCGCGAAGCAGGCCGTCGGCGCGATGCTCCGCTTCTACACCGGTCTCATCGCCGACAAGCGCGCCACGCCCGGCGACGACCTGATCTCCGACCTGATCGCCGCCCGCGACGAGGACGGCGACCGGCTCACCGAGGACGAACTCACCTCCCTCGCCTTCCTCATCCTCTTCGCCGGGTACGAGAACACCGTCCACCTCATCGGCAACTCCGTCCTCGCCCTCCTCGACCACCCCGACGTCCTGGCCCGCCTCCGCGCCGAACCGGCCCTCCTGGCCCCGGCCGTGGACGAACTGGCCCGTTTCGACGGCCCGGCGCCCCTGGCCATCCGGCGGTTCCCCGTCGAGGACCTGGACATCGACGGCGTCACCGTCCCCGCCGGGGAGACGGTGCTGCTCTCCCTCGCCTCCGCCAACCGCGACCCGGCGCGCTTCGACGCCCCCGACACCCCGCACCCAGCCTCAGGCGGCTCCGGCCACCTCGCCCTCGGCCACGGCGTCCACTACTGCCTCGGCGCCCCGTTGGCCCGCATGGAGACGGAGACCGCCCTCGCCGTCCTGCTGGAACGGCTGCCCGGCCTGCGCCTCGACGTCCCCCGCGCCGACCTGCGCCACCGCCCCACCATCCGCGCCCGCGGCCTCCTCACCCTCCCCGTCACCTGGTGACCGCGCCACGGCCCGGGGTGGAGGTGGGGTGGGGGGACGTGCCGGGGAGTGGGGTGGGGCCGCAGTGGTGGCGGAGGGCGTCGGTGACGGCGTCCGGGCCGGGGCGGGCGGACGTCCAGGCGAGGTGGGCGTCGGGCCGGACCAGCGCCGCGCCGAGGCCGGGGAGTTCGGCGCACGGGCCGCCGGTGTGGACGACGCAGACCCGGCCGCCCCACGGCTCGGCGGCGGCGGCCGCCGCCCCGTCGGCGGTCAGGTCGAGCAGCAGGAACCGGCCGTCGCGCATGAGTTCGTCGGCGCGGACCGGCGCCGCACCAGGCAGCGGCAGGGTGCAGTGGGGGAGCCGGGTACCCGGGCCGGGTCGGGAGGTGTGGTCGGTGTGCAGGCCGGCGAGCAGCCGCGCGGCCGTGTGACGGCGTCGGGACGACCGCAGGCCCGCCAACGCGGCGCTGCGCGCGGTGCGTTCGGCGAGGGAGGTGCCGGTGGCCAGCCGCGTCGCCCGGTCGGTGGCCCGCAGCACGGCCTCGGCGTGGGGACGCCGCTCGGCCTCGTAGGAGTCGAGCAGGCCGGGCGGGGCCCAGCCCCGCACCCGGGCGGCGAGCTTCCAGCCGAGGTTGACGGCGTCCTGGATGCCGAGGTTCAGCCCCTGGCCGCCGAGGGGTGAGTGCAGGTGGGCGGCGTCCCCGGCGAGCAGGACGCGGCCGGTGCGGTACCGGTCGACGATCCGCTGGTGCACCTTGAACCGGGCCAGCCACCGGGCGTCGTACGGCTCGGGGTCGTGGTCGAGCGTCGCGGCGAGGGCGGCGCGGAGCTCGACGAGCGTGGCCGCCTGTGGCCGCCAGCCGTGGTCGGGGCGGGCGACGGCGAGCCGGTAGGAGCCGTCGGCGTAGGGGACGGAGACGACGACGCCGCCCCGGCCCGGCAGGACGAGCACCTCGCGCGGCAGCGGCCTGCGCAGGTGGACGTCGGCGAGCAGGGGCGCCATGGCGTAGGTGTGACCGCGCAGGGTGAGGCCGGACACCTCGCGGACGGCGCTGTGCGCGCCGTCGCAGCCGACGACGTACTCCGCCCGTTCCTCCCACTCCCGCCCCGGTGCGCGTACGCGCAGGGTGACGCCGTCCCCGTCCTGGCGCAGCTCGGTGACCTCCGCCTCGCGCTGGACGGTGACGCCGAGGTCGGCCGCGCGGCGTGCGAGCACTTCCTCGGTGGTGCTCTGCGGGACGACGTTGACGTACGGGTAGGGCGAGTCGAGGACGCCGAAGTCGAGGGCCGGCGCGGTGCCGACGGCCATGCGGCGGACGGGCCGTCCGGCGGCGGCCAGCTCCTCGGCGTGCCCGCGCAGGTGCAGCACCTCCATGGTGCGGCTGTAGAGCGCGACGGACCGCCGGCCGTCGGCCGGGGCGGCGCGTCGTTCGAGGACGGTGCAGGGGACCCCCGCGGCGGCCAGTTCGCAGGCGAGGGTCAGCCCGGTCGGTCCGGCTCCGACGACGACGACGGGCTGTTCGGGGGTGAGCGGGGACACGGGGGCCTCCTCGGTTCCTGGGTGGTGCGGCGGTGCGGCGCGGCGGGCGGGGCGGGCGGACGTCAGCCGGAGGGCCGGACGGTCCACTCCGTGAGCGCCGCCACCGGGTCGCGCACCGGGCCGGGGACGAGGGGTTGGAGGGTGTGCCCGAGTCCTTCGAGGAGTTGCACGCGTACGGTCAGCGGGTGGCGTCCGACGACGCGCCGTGCCGACCACTCCCCGTACATCTCGGGCCCGAGGACGGCCGGGGGCAGGCTGCCGGGGCGCTCGGCCTGCCCGTCGGTGAGGTAGCCGACGAGGTCGAGGCTGCCGTAGACGAGGTCGACCGAGTCGACGCGGGTGTCGATGAAGGCCTCCTCGTCGAGCATCGTGCCGACGAGGAGGACGCGGTCCAGGCGCGGGACGCGGCCGGACTCCAGCAGCCGCAGCACGGCCAGGCCGCTGACGGAGAAGCCGACCAGGCTGACGGGCCCGGTCGCCACGTGACGGTGGGCCCGGAGCAGCCCCTCCAGCCGCTCGACGCGCGCCCGCTCGTCGTCCTCGTCGACGAGGCGGCCGGGGGCGCGGGCGGGCATGTCGCAGGCGAGGACCTGGGCCCCGGCGGCGACCAGCCCGTCCGTCAGCCGGGCGAGGAGGCGGGCGTCGGTGCCGTCACCGTCGAGGGTGGTGACGGCGCTGGGCCCGGCGAGGAGGACGGTGGCGTTCGGCGGCCGGGAGGGGAACGACCGCCGGACGCGGTAGCCGCTGCCGTCGGGCGCCTTCCGCCACATCGTCCGCCGGTGCACCTCCACGCGGCCACCGCCTCCCCGTCGCGTCCTTCACCGCGGGGCCACGCTAGGAGCGGCGGCTCGCGAACGGATGGAGCACGCGTGGTGTGGCACAGCTCATGCGGCCCGCGTCGGGGCGGACCTTCCGCCTTGTGCACCTTGTTGCATAATCTCGTACCGGCAGCCCGTGGAGGCGAAGGAGTGTGGACGTGAGCCGGTACCCGAATCTGTTGCAGCCGCTCGACCTGGGGTTCACGACCCTGCCCAACCGGGTCGTCATGGGCTCGATGCACGTGGGCCTGGAGGAGGCCGAGAACGGCTTCGAGCGGATGGCCGCCTTCTACGCCGAGCGCGCCCGGGGCGGCGTCGGGCTCATCGTCACCGGCGGCATCGCCCCCAACGACGCCGGCCGCCCCTGGGACGGCGGCGCCGCGCTCACCACCGAGGCCGAGGCCGCGCAGCACCGCGTCGTCACCGACGCCGTCCACCGCGAGGGCGGACGCATCGCCTGCCAGCTCCTCCACTTCGGCCGGTACGCCCACCACCCCGACCTCGTCGCCCCCAGCGCGCTCCAGGCCCCGATCAGCGCCCACGTCCCGCACGCCCTGACCGACGCCGAGATCGAGCAGACGATCGACGACTTCGCGCGCGCCGCCGAGCTCGCCCGGGGCGCGGGCTACGACGGCGTCGAGATCATGGGCTCCGAGGGCTACCTCATCAACGAGTTCATCGTCTCGGCGACCAACCGGCGCACCGACCGCTGGGGCGGCTCCTACGAGAACCGCATGCGCTTCCCCGTGGAGATCGTCCGGCGCGTCCGCGAACGCGTCGGCCCGGACTTCATCCTCGTCTACCGGCTCTCCATGCTCGACCTCGTGCCCGGCGGCTCCACGCTGGAGGAGGTCGTGACGCTGGCCCGCGCCGTCGAGGAGGCCGGGGCCACCATCATCAACACCGGCATCGGCTGGCACGAGGCCCGCATCCCCACCATCGTCACCTCCGTCCCGCGCGGCGCCTACAGCTGGGTCACCAAGAGGCTGATGGGCACGGTCTCCGTGCCGCTGGTGACGACGAACCGCATCAACACCCCGGAGAAGGCCGAGCAGTTGCTCGCCGACGGTTACGCGGACATGGTCTCCATGGCCCGTCCCTTCCTCGCCGACCCGGAGTTCGTCGCCAAGGCCGCCGAGGACCGGGCCGAGACCATCAACACCTGCATCGGCTGCAACCAGGCCTGCCTGGACCACGTGTTCAACCTCAAGATCACCTCCTGCCTGGTGAACCCCCGCGCCTGCCACGAGACCGAACTCGTCCTCACCCCCACCCGGCGCCGCAAGAACGTCGCCGTCGTCGGCGCCGGCCCTGCCGGACTGGCCTGCGCCGTCTCCGCCGCCGAACGCGGCCACGCCGTCACCCTCTTCGAGGCCGCCGACCACATCGGCGGACAGCTCGACATCGCCCGGCGCATCCCGGGCAAGGAGGAGTTCGACGAGACGCTGCGCTACTACCGCACCCAGCTCGACCTGCGCGGCGTCGACGTCCGGCTCGGCACCACCTTCACCACGGCCGACGCCGACGCCTTCGACGAGGTCGTCGTAGCCACCGGCGTCACCCCGCGTACCCCCGACATCCCCGGCGTCGACCACCCCAGCGTCGTCAGCTACCTCGACGTGCTCCGCGACGGCGCGCCCGTCGGCGAACGCGTCGCGATCGTCGGCGCCGGCGGTATCGGCTTCGACGTCGCCGAGTACCTGACCGACGGCGGCGACGCCGCCAGCCTCGACCCGGAGACCTACTTCCGCCAGTGGGGCGTCGACACCGAGTACCGCGACCGTGGCGGACTGCGCGAGCCCGAGCGTCCCAAGCCGCCGCGCACGGTCCACCTGCTCCAGCGCAAGACCACCAAGGTCGGCGCCGGACTCGGCAAGACGACCGGCTGGATCCACCGCACCGAGCTGAAGCACCGCGGCGTCACCATGGTCGCCGGAGCCACCTACGACCGCATCGACGACGACGGCCTCCACCTCACCGTCGACGGCGACGCCCGCGTCCTGCCCGTCGACACCGTCGTCCTGTGCACGGGCCAGGACCCCCGGCGCGACCTGCACGAGGAGCTGCGCGCCGCCGGGCACACCGTCCACCTCATCGGCGGCGCGGACGTCGCCGCCGAGCTGGACGCCAAGCGCGCCATCCGGCAGGGGACCGAGCTGGCGGCGGCCCTCTGACCGCCGCCGCCCGGCGTGCCTAGGATGCGGACATGTCCCTGCCGCACGCCATCCTCACCGCCCTGCTGGAGAAGCCCTCCTCGGGCCTGGAGCTGACGCGGCGCTTCGACCGGTCCATCGGCTACTTCTGGACGGCCACGCACCAGCAGATCTACCGCGAGCTGGGCAAGCTGGAGCAGGGCGGGCTCATCCGCGTCCTTCCCACGGACGCTCCCACGCGCGGGCAGCGCAAGGAGTACGAGGTGCTGCCCGCCGGGCGGGAGGAGCTGACGGCCTGGGTGGCGCGCGTCGAGGAACCGAAGGCGGGACGCGACCCGCTGCCGCTGCGCGTGCGCGCGGCGGCGGTCGTCGGCAGCGCCGGGCTGGCGCCGGAACTCCGTCGCCACCTGGAGCTGCACCGGCAACGGCTCGCCGAGTACCTGGACATCGAACGGCGTGACTTCCCGCCCGGCCGCGACTCCGAACCGGACCGGCTCCGGCACGTCGTCCTCAGGGGAGGCATCCGCCTGGAGCACTTCTGGATCGAGTGGCTGTCGGAGGTCCTCGACGAACTGCCCGGGGACGCGCCCGCATGACCACGACGGCGGACTACCTCGCCCACGTCGCCCGCGTCGGCCCCTTCTTCACCGTCCACACCGGCCCCGCGCAGCCGTCCCCCGGCTTCCTCCGCCTCGCCGACCTGCACGCGCCGGGCCGCGCGCTCGACACCTACACCGCCTTCGTCGGCGCGCGCCTCGGCACCCGTGACGCGCGGGTGGCCGCGTCCACCGTCCACCTCGGCGTCGCCGCCCGGCTGTGGTCCCTGGCGCTCGCCTCCGCCGCCCTGCACGGCCGCGTCCCCGACCTCGGCCGCCTGTGGCTGCGCCCCGACCCGGCCGGCACGCGGTGGTGGCTCCCCGACCCCCGCGACGCGGACGGCCCCGACCCCGCCTCCGCCGCCTACACGACCGTCATGACGGACCACCTCACGCCCCTCGGCGACGCCGTCCGCCGCAGCACCGGCGTCTCCCCGCACACCCTGCGCGGCAACGCCGCCTCCGCCCTCGCCGGAGCCCTGCGCGTCCTCCTCGACGCCGCGCCCACCGCCCGCCGCGCCCTTCCCCTCACCCGGGCGCTGCTCGCCCGCGAGCCGCTGCGGGACGCCGGACGCCTCCACGTCGACGCCACCGGCGACCCCGTCTACGCCCGCCGCAACTGCTGCCTCTACTACCGCGTCCCCGGCGCCGCCACCTGCGGCGACTGCGTCCTCCGTCAGTAGTGGTACCGCGCCTGGACGACGAGGAGTTCGTCCCCTTTGACGCGATACACGAGGCGGTGTTCCGCGTCGATCCGCCGAGACCAGTAGCCGCTCAGATCTCCCTTCAGCGGCTCGGGCTTGCCGATTCCGGTGAAGGGGTCGCGCTTGCACTCCTCGATGAGCCGATTGATACGTCTGACCATGCGCCGATCGGATTCGGCCCAGTGGGTGTAGTCGTCCCACCCCTGATCCGTGAAGACAGTCTTCACTCGGCCTCTTCGACGTCGATCAACTCACGCGGCGAGACGCGGCCCGCCTCCGCCTCGGCGATGGACTCGGCCAGGCGTCGGGCATTCGCCGGTGAGCGCATGAGGTAGATCGTTTCCTGCCAGGAGGAGAAGTCCTCCTCTGAGATCAGGACCGCGTTGCCGCTGCGCGAGGTGATGTGGACGGGCGTACGGTCGTCGTTGACCTGCTGAATCAGGGGGAACAGGTTCTTCCGGGCCTCGCTGGCCGTGATGGACATGGGTCGCCCCTTTCGTGGTACCAGTTATCGTACCAGTGTTGACCGTCTTCGGCATGCCCGCCGCGCGCACGACGGGCCGGGCCCGGGGCGTCGTGCGCCGGGCCCGGCCCGTCGGGGCTCAGGGGGTCACTTGACCAGGTTCAGCAGCAGGTTCGGGGAGCCGGGGCCGGGGTTGCCGACGACGTCGCGCGCCGCCGCGTCCGTCAGCGCGCGGGAGACGTCCGCCGGGGAGGCCGAGGCGTTGCCCGCCAGGTACAGCGCGGCGACACCGGCCGCGTGCGGGCTGGCCATCGAGGTGCCGGAGATCGTCCGCGTCGCGCCGTCGTTCCAGGCGGCCGTGATGTCCACGCCGGGGGCGTAGAGGTCCAGCGCCGAGCCGTAGTTGGAGAAGCTCGCCTGCCCGTCCCCGTCGTCCGTCGCGCCGACGGTGATGGCCTCCGGGACGCGCGCCGGGGAGACGTTGTTCGCGTCCTGGCTCTCGTTGCCCGCCGCGACGACGAACGTCACGCCCGCGCCTATCGCGCGGCTCACCGCCTCGTCCAGCGCCGGGTCCTGCGGGCCGCCCAGCGACATGTTGGCGACCGAGGGCCCGGAGGCGTTCTCGGCCACCCACTCGATGCCCGCGACGACCTGCGCGGTCGTCCCCGAGCCGTTGTCGTCCAGCACCCGGACGCCGACGACCTCGGCGTTCTTCGCGACGCCGTGCTCGGTGCCCGCGATGGTGCCCGCGACGTGCGTGCCGTGCCCGTTGCCGTCCTGCGCGACGTCGTCGTTCTCGACCGCGTCGAAGCCGTTGCTCGCCCGGCCACCGAAGTCCTCGTGCTCCACCATCACCCCGGTGTCGATGACGTACGCGGTGACGCCCTCGCCCCCGTCGTCGGGGTGGGTGTACGTCCGGTCGAGCGGGAGGGCCTGCTGGTCGATGCGGTCCAGGCCCCAGTTCGGCGGGTCGGTCTGCTCGGCGGAGACCGTGTGCCGCTGGTTGACGTACACCTTCTCGACGGCCGGGTCGGCGGCGAGGCGGCGCGCCTCGCGCTCGGTGAGGGAACCGGCGGCGTAGCCGTTGAGGGCGGCGTCGAAGGTGTCCTCGACCGTGCCGCCGTGCTCGGTGATCACGTCCTCGCCGGCCTCGCTCTCGCCGGAGGAGACCGAGACGGCCGACTCCTTCATCGTGACGATGTAGCTGCCCTCGACCGCCGAGGCCGAACCGGCCCCGACGACCGTCGCCTCGGCCGGGGCCGCGCCCGCCGGGAAGGCCAGTCCGGTACCGATGGCCGCTGCGGCCACGGCCGCCGAGAGGCCGACGGTGAGCTTCTTCCGCGTCACTGCCATGTGAACGTCCTTTACTGCTGTGTGGGGGGAGCGCCGTGGGGGGCGCGAGCGCCGTGGGGGCGCTGACAGCAGACAAGCTCATGTACACGACAGCCAACAAGGGGCTTCGGATAACGGATATTTGAGGTGCATGGCGGCATTACGGCCCGACTCGGTCGGGGCCCGATTGGACACCCGGACGTCCGATGTCCAGTCGCGCGGCCATCATGCCGAGCTGGAAGCGCGTCGAGGCGCCCAGCCGTTCCATGACGCCGCTCAGCCGGCGCTGGAACGTGCGGTGACTGATGCCCAGCTGACGGGCCATGACCTGATCCGTCAGACCCGTCGCCAGCAGCGCCAGCAGGCGCGCGTCGTCCGGGGGCAGCCCGTCGGCGGCCGGGTGCCGGGCGTCCGACAGGAAGTCCGAGAGCGGCAACGCCCGCTCCCACAGCACCTCGAAGAACGCGCACAGCGCCTCCAGCAGCCCCGACGCGTGCACGACGATGCAGCTCGCCACCTCGTACGGGGACGTGCGCAGCGGCAGCACGCCCGTCTGCTCGTCCGCGAGCAGCAACTTCGTCGGGGCGTGCGGCAGGACGCGGGCCTCCTCGCCGAGGTCCGCGCACGCCAGGATGTCGCTGTGGGTGCTGTGGAACGTCGCCAGCCCCTCCGCGTCGTACAGCACCCGGTAGGCGACGCCGCGCCGCATCGTCTCGCCCTGGAGCGGCATCATGCCGGTGCGCGGGTCGTGTCGGTCGGGGTCGCTGTTGACGTACGGCGGCCGGTCGATGCCCCGGATCAGCCGCCGCGCGGTGCGTTGGAGCTGGTCCACCTGCTGGATGACGGCCGCCCGGCCGACGACGACCTCCACCACGTCCAGCGGGTCGCGCACGTCCGCGGTCGTCCGGAACCGGGCCGCCAGGTGGTGCACGTGGCGGCGCGCCCGCTGCAACTCCTCCTCGCGCGCGGTCAGCAGCGCGGAGAACGCCACGTCCGGTTCGACCGGCAGGAACCGGTCCGGCTCCCGCCGCCCGCCGACGACGCGCTCGATCAGCCCCAGCCCCTCCAGCGCCCGCAGTGTGGCCCGCAGCCGGGGGACGGACAGCCCGAGGCCGCCTTGGAGTTCCGGCACGGTGACCGCGCCGTCCACCAGCGCCTCGTACACCCGCTGCTGCACCGCGTCCAGATCGAGTGCCTCAAGCATGCTCGGATCGTGACCTCGGCGGCGCGATCACGTCAATGGCGCGATGACGCCACACATAAGCCCCCCACAGCCCCTTCACACATCGGTACGCGCTGGTCCGCACCAAGGCGACCGTCCCCCGTCACGTCGTCGGCTCCGCCGGGCAGGTGCGGTCCTCGGCCGGGCGCCGGCCCGTGGCCAGGAAGGTGGTGGCGGCGTCCTTCACGCAGGTGTTGCCGCTGAACGGGTAGACCCCGTGGCCGCCCTGATCGGCGATCACGATCCTGGCCCGCTCCCCGAGCGTGTGCCGCAGCCGCAGAGCGCCGGCCAGCGGGGTGCCCGGGTCCCGTTCGTTCTGGACCATCAGCACGTTCGACGGTCCCTCGTCGCCGATCCGCACCGGCTTCTCGATGCCCTCACGCGGCCAGAACGCACACGGCGTGACGCTGCCCGTGGACCCGCCCAGCATCGGGTACCGCAGCCGGTCCACCAGGGCGCCGAGCCGGTAGGCGCCCAGTTCCCGGGGCCAGGCGGAGTCCGCGCAGAGCACGTGGTGGCGGACGGCCAGCAGGTTCTCCAGGTCGCCCGGCGGTAGGTCGATGTCGACCGGCTCGCCCCGGTCGAGGGACTGCCACATCTCCGCCAGCGCGGGCAGGGACGCGTCGCTGTAGAGGCGGTCGAAGGTCAGCCCGCGGAAGGCCGTACCGTCCACGCCGCCGACCGGCCGATCCGTCAGACGGGCGGCGAGCCGGTGGTAGGTGGCCGTCACCTGGGCCGGGGTGCGGCCGAGCCCGTACTCCGGGTGCTCGGCCACGTAGGCGGCGAAGTCCGGGAAGCGGTCGTGCATGCCGCGCGCGAGCAGCCGGAACGCCCTGCGGTCGTAGCCGCCCGGACCGAGGTTGCTGTCGAGCACGATCCGGTCCCCGCGCCGGGGGAACAGCGTGGCGTAGACCGCGCCGAGGTGGGTGCCGTAGGAGGCACCGAGGTAGGAGATCCGCCGCTCGCCCAGGGCCGCCCGGATCCGGTCCATGTCGCGGGCGGTGTTGGCGGTCGTGGTGTGGGGGAGCATCCAGGCGCTGCTGGACGTGGCGCACCGCCTGGCGATGGCACGGGCCTGGTCCGCCCCCTCGGAGAAGTCCGCGGGGGAGTGGACGTACGGCGGGAAGTTGCCGCGCTGCTGCTGGGACGGCGTCAGGTCGCACGTCACCGGAGTGCTGCGGCCCACGCCTCGGGGGTCGAAACCGACGACGTCGTACGCGTCCAGCACACTCTTCGGCAGACCGGAGGCCGCGAGCACGACCGGGTACCCGAGCCCCGTTCCGCCCGGTCCGCCCGGGTTGGTCAGCAGCACCCCGCGCCGTTTCGCCGGGTTCTCACTCGGCAACCGCGAGACGGCGATGTCGATCTGGCGGCCGTGGGGGCGGCGGTAGTCGAGCGGGACCTTGAGCGTCGCGCACTCCAGCCGGCTCGTCGTGCGGGGTTGCTCCGCACAGGGCCCCCACCGCAGGGCGCCGGGCGGGTCCGCCGCACCCGTCGTCGCGGCCGACGCCCCGCCCGGTGTGAGGACCGCCGCGACGGCGGTGACGGCGAGGGTGAGGGACAGGGCTGTGCGGTGCATACGGGGTCCTCGTTCCGGCTGTGGTCGGTCAGTCAGTTGGTCGGTCGGTCGGTCGGCCGGTCAGCTTCCCGCCGCGTCGAGGAGCCAGTGGTGACGCAGACGCAGGGCGCGCTCCATGCCGGCGAGCACGGCCGTGATCCCGAGGGCGACGTTCAGCCACGTGGGGAGGCTGATCAGCGGTTCGACCGGCCCGAAGCGCTCGGCGACGGGGGGCAGGGCGGCGAGCGGCACGAGGATCTCCTGGGCCAGCAGGACGGTGCCGATCAGCAGCGCCGCGACCGACAGGGCCTTGACGGCCCGGCTCGCGACGGGGTGGTGACGTGCGAAACGGGCCCGGCGGCCTTCGGCGGAGCGGGGGTCGGGCCTGAGCTGACGCTCGGTGGAGTCCGCGGCGACGAAGTGGCAGCGCTTGACGCCGAAGCGGCTCATCGCCACCTCGATCGTCCCGCCCTCCACGGGGAAGGCGACCGGCATCCTGCCGACCGCGTGCCGGCGGCCGTCGCGGTAGAGCTGCGCCGTCACCTCACCCGAGGACTGGTTGTGCCAGTGCCGCACGTCCACGGTGTAGCGGGGGGCGTGCGGGTCGGCGGGGTCGAGGTGGAACAGGGCGCGGCCGGGCAGCTGCCACCACCGGAAGCGTGTGAGTTCCCGTCCGTCACCGGGCCGGACGCGCCCCTCGGCGCGACGGCGTCGCCACTGCTGCAACACGTGGGTGCCTCCTCGTCGTGGCCGATGCGTTGGCCGATGCGTGCCGGACCGCTGGGGCGGTGCGCACGCCGACACGCTAGCACAGTGTACTAGTACGCCGTACTAGTGAGATCATGGCGCCACCATGAACGACGAGAAACCGCCCAGCACGCGCGAACGGATCCTGGCGGCGGCCGCGGACATGCTCGCCGAGGACGGCCTGACGGCACGTCTGAGCGTGCGCGCGGTCGCCGCGCGGGCCGGGGTGAGCATCGGCTCACTGCGCCACCACTTCCCCACCCAGCAGGACCTGCGCGACGAGCTGACGCGCCGCATCTTCGACTGGATCGCGCCCACGGACCCCATCGACGACCGGTCCCTGCCCGCTCGGGACCGCCTCGCCGGGTGCCTGGGCCAGGTCCTGGCGGCGGTGGGCGCCGGCCCGCAGGCGCGCGAGGCCCTGGCCGTCGCCGTCCGGACGTTCGTCACCGCCGAGCAGACCGAGCAGGTGCGCGCGTCCTACCGGGCGGTCGAGCGGGACACCCAGCACCGTCTCGAAGGCTGGCTGAGGACCCTGGCCGAGGAGGGCGCGCTGTCCGTCGACGACGTTCCGCGCAGTGCCCGCCTCCTGTCCACCGTCGTCAACGGGCTCGCGTACCAGCGGGCGATGCCGGCGGATGACACCCTCACGGAACGCGAGCGGGAGACGCTGTACACGGCCGTGGACGCGGTCCTGCGCCCGCACCCCCCGCACCGGACGTGAGGCCGACGTGGCGGTCGTCGGCACCCGGCTCCGCTGTTCCAACGGAGTCGGCCTCACCGGCACGGCGGACGCCGACCCGGACGTCCGACTGACCGGCCTGGCGACCCGCTACGTCCGGACCCGACGTCCGGACCGGCGCGGCCGCAGGCGCGGGACGTCGCCGGAGGGGATCAGCGGGGGAGGGTGATGCCGAACGCGTCGCCGTCGGACCCGGCGGACCAGCCGAGATCCCCTTCGGCCAGGGCGGTGGCGGACTCCAGGTCGCCTGGCCGCACCTTCACGACGGTGACGGTCCCGGCGGCGTTTCCAGGGGAGCCGATGAGGGGTTCGTCGCGTCCGTCGCCGTCGGTGTCGAGAGCGCCGACGGTCCAGCCGAAGTGGTCGGCCTCCCAGACGGTGCCGGGGACACCGGGCGTGTCCTGGTCGATCCAGACGGCTCCGCTCGCCGAGATGCCCCCGGTCGCGTTGCCGAAGAGCACCATCGACGCGCCGGAACCCGTCGCCGAACCGATGGCCTCGCTGCGCATGCCGACGATCAGGTCGTCCACACCGTCGCCGTCGAAGTCGCCCGCCGCCAGCGAGGAGGCGAAGTAGTCCTCGGGTTCGGGCCCACCGGCGATGCCGGGGGAGTCCTGGTCGAAGACCTCGACGTCGTCGTGGGAGAGGCCGTCCTCGTCGGCGTAGAGGACCGCGAGGCGTCCGGCGGCGCCGTCCTCCCCGACCTTCTGGTCGGAGACGCCGATCGCGACGTCGAGATAGGGGTCGTCGTTGAAGTGACCGAGGGCGAGGGCGCTGCCGGAGAACTCGCCGATGCCGTCGATGTGGGCGGAGTCGATGTAGCCGCCCGCACTCGGGGCGTCGTCGAACGGGCCGTACAGGACGTGGACGGAGCCTCGGTCGGAGCTGCCCGAGATCTGCTCGCCCAGGGTGGTGACGACGAGGTCGGCGTGGCCGTCGTCGTCGATGTCCCCGACGGCGAGTTGCTCACCGAAGCGGTCCTCGGCCTCGGGGGTGCCGGGGACGTGGGGGGTGGACTGGTCGATCCACACGGCGGAGGAGGGGTCCAGGCCACTGCCGGAGCCGAAGACGACCCTCAGGGAGCCCGCGTTGGCGTGGCCGTCGACGTGGTCGAGGGGAGCTCCGATGACGAGGTCGTCGTAGCCGTCGCCGTTCAGATCGCCGGAGGCGAGGGAGTAGCCGAAGAACTCGTCCCAGCCCACGGCGCCGGGCATGCCGGCGGTGTCCTCGGAGAAGGCCGTACTCCGCGACGCGTGGACACCGCCGGAACTGCCGTAGTGCACGGAGACGTATCCGGCGCCCTGGGTGGTCCCGATGGCCTCAATCGGGGCGCTGACGGCGAGGTCTGCGTAGCCGTCAGCGTCGAAGTCCGCGCTGGTGAACGCCTGTCCGAAGCTGTCGTCCGGCTCGGCGGCCCCGGGGACGCCGGGGGACTCCTGGTCGAGCCGGACGGAACTGCTGGACGGACCGCCCGACGTGCCGTTCGCGACGACGACCGAACCGGCCGCCCTCTTGCCCGCGACGACGTTGCCGGGCACTCCGATCGTCAGGTCCGCGATGCCGTCACCGTTGAAGTCGTACGGCTGCACCGTGGGTTCGGTGGCCCCGATCAGCAGGCTGCTGACGGTCACGGTCCCGGCGGCCACCAGCACTCCGGCCATGACCAGCCTGCCGCGCAAGCGCGGGGACCTCGTTCTCGTCGCAGCCATGACTCCCCTTCGCGCGGCGGCTTCCTCGATCGAAGACGCAGGGTAACCAGGGCAAGATCTCAACTTGATCACTGCCTGCGGCCCACGGACCGCAGGTGTGGCGACCGTCAGTCGCAGACAACCCGGCGGTCACACGCGGCGGTTGGGGGCACGACCCGGCCCGCCTCCGGCGCGGCGACACCTCGATGACCTGCGCAGACGTTATGCATCCGTTGTCATGACCAACGCAGCTGGGGCCATCGATCATCTAACGTTTACGCCGCTCAGGGTCCTCGCACTCACGTCCGTGGCTCCGCGCGTCCACCTGCCCCACTTGTTCTGTGGCCGACCGCCCCTCGCGGGTGCGGTCGGCGTTGTTGTATCAGCGTCAGAAGGAGACCCCGTGCCCCGCTCTTCGCCGCGGCAGCCGTCCCGTACCCGGCGGCGGCAGCGGTCGGGGCAGGGGCCCGCGTCCTTCCGGCTGACGGCGGGTTCCCTGGTGCTGGCCGTCGCGGCGGGCGTGCTGCCGTCACCGGTCCTTGCCGGGATCGCCGCCGCCGCCCCGACGTTGCCCGGCGCCACAGCGGACGCTCCGCGGCAGCGCACCGGGACGGCGGCCGGACGGGACCACGCGGTCGGTTCCGAGCAGACCGACGCGACCGGGCACAACCGGACGGACGCCACCGACCTGCCCGCCGACGGGGACGCGCTGCCGCTGGCCGACGACGCGGCCGGATTCACGGCCGTCGAGCCCGAGGCCGAACCCGTGGAGATCGAAGCCGAAACGTCCACGACCGAAGAGGGATCCCCCGGGTTCGTCCCCGGCCGCAGCACCGAGGACGTCGGCGAACGCACCGCCACCACCAAGGAGTTCCGCAACCCGGACGGCACCCGGACGACACGAGTCCACCCCGAACCGGTCCACTTCCGCGCCGAGGACGGCACGTGGGAGGAGATCGACACCTCCCTCGTCCCCGAGGCGCAGGCCGAGGACTCCCTCGCCCGCAGCGCGCCGGCCACCGCCGAGGACGGCCGGCTCCACGTCGCGGCGGACGACTCCGGCCTGACCGTCGCGGAGCGCGGTGACGACCCGGCCCTCGCCGCCATGGCGGTCGGTGCGGACGGGCACGGTGTGGCGTTCGCGCTGAGCGGGGCCGAAGGCGTCACCGGCACGGTCACCGACGACACGGTCACCTACGCGGGCATCCGTGCGGACGCCGACCTGTCGATCCAGGCGAAGCACGGGATGATCAAGGAGACGATCGTCCTCAACTCTCCGGACGCGCCGCGCACCTGGACGTTCCCCCTCACCCTCGACGGCCTGGTGCCCGAACTGACCGAGGACGGAGCCGTCCTGCTCCGCGACGAGGAGGACGTCGTCCGCGCCGTCGTCCCGACGGGCTGGATGGAGGACTCCGCCGAGGACCCCGCGTCCGGCGGACCAGCGATCTCCGGCGACGTCACCTACGGGCTGACGGAGCACGGCGACGGCTGGGCACTCCGTGTGACCATGGACGACGCCTGGCTGGACGCTCCTGAGCGGGAGTACCCGGTGCTCGTCGACCCGAGCGTCGACGACGTCGAGACCTACGGTGACGCCTTCGTCCAGGACGACTGGCCGAACAGCAACTTCAGCGGCGATGACGAGCTGAAGGTGGGCAGCTACGACGGCGGCGGCAGCCGTGCGATGAGCTACCTCAGCTTTCACGACCTCGCCGCCACGCTCGACAACCGCTACATCCTCAACGCGGACCTCGGCCTGTTCAACCACTGGTCCTCCTCCTGCTCCGCCCACGAGGTGCGCGTCCACCAGGTCACGGAGCCCTGGGGCGTGGGCACGGTCACGTGGAACAACGCCCCGTCCGTGAAGTCCGGGCCGGTGGCAAGGAAGTCCTTCGCCCACGGCGCGAACTGCGGTGGTTCCCGGTGGGAGGTCATCGACCTCGGGCTGAGCGGCACCGAGCTGGTGCAGGGCTGGGCGGACGGCGCGGTCAAGAACCACGGTCTGAGCCTGCGCGCCACCTACAGCGACAGCGGTGCGTGGAAGCGGTTCGGCAGCCGGAACTCCGCCAACGAGCCCTACCTCGCCGTCACGCACAGCGCCTGGGGTGCCGAGTACAGCGTCGGTTCGCAGTCGGCGCCGCTCACCGGTCACCAGGGCGGTGAGATCAGCGTCAACGTCACCAACCTGGGCGACTTCACCTGGGAGGCGCTGGGCTGGAACGAACTGCGGCTCGGCGCGCGCGTCCGTGACCACGACAGCGGGAAGCTGCTGGACGCCGTCGCCTTCACCCGTCTCAACGAACGCCTCACCCCGGGCGACGACGCCACGCTGAACGCGCGGATACCCGAGCTGCCGCCCGGTAAGTACAAGGTCAGCTTCGACATGCAGCGCCTTCGGGACCAGAAGTGGATGTCCAGCGAGAACGTGCCCGTCGCCACGGTGACGGTGACCTCGCAGGACGTGGGTCCGCGGATCACGGACGTCTATCCGCGGCCCGGTGGTCAGGTGGGCAGTCTGACGCCGGCGTTGTTCGTGGACGCGGAGACGATCGACCACTATCCGGCCGACGCGTCCATCGATCACTGGTTCGAGGTGTGTGAGGGCAGCACGGAGGCGCCGGTGAACTGCGTGGACTCCGGCTGGGTGGACCCGCGGACCTGGAACGTGCCCGCCGACACCCTGGAGTGGGGCGAGCAGTACGTGTGGCGGGTCAAGGCCCGCGAGGGGAGCGAGGAGGGACCGCTCAGCCCGTACTACCCCTTCACCACCGCCGTCGAGCAGCCCGCGATCACCTCCCACCTGGGCGGCGCGGCCGCCGACGGGCGTGAGGTCGATCCGCGCACCGGCAACTACACCACCACCGACACCGACGCGCAGGTCGCCACGGTCGGTCCCGCGTTGAGCGTCACCCGCACCTACAACAGCCGTGACCCGCGTGACGACAACGCCTTCGGTGCCGGCTGGAGCACCCGCTACGACATGCGGGTCGAGCCGGACGAGGACGGCACCGGCAACGTCGTGGTCACCTACCCCTCGGGCCGTCAGGTCCGCTTCGGCCACCACCCCGACGGCACCTACGCACCGCCCCACGGCAGCTTCGCCACCCTCACCCGCACCCAGGACGACGGCTGGCGTCTGACCGACAAGGAACAGACCGACCACCTCTTCGACGCCCAGGGCCGCATCACCGAGGTCACCGACTTCCGTGGCCGTGCCCAGCGCATGACCTACGACGGCGACCGGCTCACCACCGTCACCGGCGTCGGCGACCGCACCCTGAACTTCACCTGGGCGGGCGGCCACGTCACCTCCGTGACGACGCAGAGCCCCGACGGTGAGGCCGACCCGCTGACGTGGGACTACACCTACGTCGGCCACCGGCTGACCGAGGTCTGCGGCCCCGAGGACGGCACCGGTGCCTGCACCCGTTACACCTACGGCGACGGCTCCCACCACCGCACCGTGCTGCGGGACGCGGGCCCGTTCTCCTACTGGCGCCTGGGCGAGGAGTCCGGAGCCGACCGGGCCGAGAGCGACCTGCTGCTCAACCGCGACCAGCACGCCGGAACCTACCGCGACGTGACGCTCGGCCTGCCCGGCGCGCTGGCGGGCAGCCCCGACAGCTCCGCGTCGTTCAACGGCTCCAGCTCGTACGTGCAGTTGCCCGACCAGCTCGTCTCCGACACCCCGTACCTCACCGTGGAGCTGTGGTTCCGCACCAGTGGCAGCGGCGTGCTGTTCAGCTACCAGGACAACACGCTGGAGGAGAACACCGCCGGAACGTCCACGCCCGCGCTCTACGTCGGCACGGACGGCAAGCTGCGCGGCGAGTTCTGGAACGGCGACGCGGATCCGATCACGTCGGCGGCACCGGTCAACGACGGCGCCTGGCACCACGCCGCGCTGACGGCCGCGGGCAACACCCAGACGCTGTACCTCGACGGCCAGGCCGTCGGGACGCTGGCGGGCAGCATCTCCCAGTACGACCAGCGCTTCGTCTACCTCGGCGCCGGTTACTGGAAGGACTGGCCCGCCACCACCGGCACCGTCGGCCACTTCGCAGGCGGTATCGACGAGGTCGCCGTCTACGGCCGTCCGCTCGGCGAGCACACCGTCGCCGAGCACCACGCCGCCGGCGCCACCGCCCAGCAGCTCACCCGGGTCGTCCGGCCGAGCGGGCGGGTACACGCCGAGGTCACCTACGACACGGCGCTGGACCGCGTCGCGTCCTACACCGACGCGGACGGCGGCACCTACCAGCTCTCCGCACACGAACTGACCGGCCCCGAGGGGCGGCCCGCGTCCGACGGCGAAGCCGGGGTCGAGGCCGACCCCACCGTCACGGTGACCGTCACCGACCCCGACGAGCGGAAGTCCGCTTACGCTTACGACCCGTTGCAGGGCCACCGGCTGGTCACCCAGACCGATGTCGGCGGCCACACGGCGAGCTTCGCCTACGACACCGGCGGCTTCCTCGCCGCAACGACGGCACCCGACGGCACCGTCACCCGACTCGGCCACGACGACCGAGGCAACAAGGTCTCGCAGACCACCTGCCGGGACGCCGGGGACGACGCCACCTGCCACACGTCCTACACGGCGTACTTCCTTAACGAGGACGACCCGCTCGACCCGCGCAACGACCAGGTGACCGCCCACCGCGACGCCCGCTCGGCCGACGCCGAGGACGACACCTACCGCACCTCCTACGGTTACAACGCCCAGGGCGACCGCATCTCCACCACCGCCCCGGCCACGCCGGGTTTCCCCGACGGCCGCACGGTGACGCACACCTTCACGGACGGCACGGAGACGGCGGTCGGCGGCGGCACCGCCCCGGCCGGGCTGCTGGAGACGACGACGGACGCGCGCGGCGGCGTCACCACCCGCGCCTACACCGCCGCAGGCGACCTGGCCCGCGTCACCGACCCCGCCGGTGTGGAGACCGCGTACACCTACGACGCGCTCGGCCGTGAGGTCTCCAGCACCGTCACGAGCGACGCCCACCCCGAGGGCGTCACCAGCACCACGGCCTACGACGGCGAGTCGCGCGTCGTGCGGGGGACGGCGCCGGCCTCCGCCAACGCCGTCACCGACGAGCAGCACCAGGCGGTGACGACGTACACCTACGACGCCGACGGCCTGACCCTGACGGAGTCCGTGGCCGACGCCCTCGGCGACGACGCCACCCGCACCACGACCCGCACCTACGACGGCTATGGCCGCCTGGCCACCACCACCGACCCGGAGGAGGGCCGGGAGAGCTACGGCTACGACGTCCACGGCCGCCAGACCGCGCGCACGCTGCCCGGCGGCGAGGAGTTCACCTACGACTACACCCCCCTCGGAAAGCTCGCCGAGGTCACCCTCAAGGACTACGACGACGGCAGCGGGAACGTGGCCGACGTCGTCCTGGACTCCTACGCCTACGACCCGGTGGGCCGCCTCGCCGAGCACACCGACGCGATGGGTCGCACCACCCGGCACACCTACTACGACGACGGACTGCTCGCCCGGCGCACCCTCGTCGGCTTCCACGACCCGGACGGCACGACCCGCGACGTCGTCCTGACCGAGCGGGCGTACGACGCCGCCGGCAACCTCATCTCCGAGACGACCGGCAACGGCTCCGTCACCACGGCCTACGAGGTGGACGCGGCCGGGCAGACCACCGCCGAGGTCCTCGACCCCGACGGTCTGGCCCGACGCACCGCCTACACCCACGACGCGGGGGGCGAGGTCGCCACCGAGACCCGCACCGGCGCGGGCGGTGACCGCACCGAGCGCGTCACCTACGAGCGCAACGGCGTCGGCGAGGTCGTCCGCGTGACCGTGGAGAACGGCGCCGAGGACCTCGTCACCACCCGCACCGTCGACGACCGCGGCCTGACGCTCACCGAGACCGCCCCGCGCGGCAACGTCAGCGGCGCCGACCCGGCCGACCACACCACCGACTTCACCTACGACGCCCTCGGCCGCCTCGTGGAGACGGCCGCCGCCCCGGTGACCGTCGAGCAGCACGGTGCGCCCGCCACCACCGAGCGGCCGACCACCCGCACCGGCTACAACACCTTCGGCGAGGTGACGGCCAACCAGGGCCCGAACGGCCATGTCACGCGGACCGCCTACGACGACGCCGGGCGTGCCGTCGCCACCACCCTGCCCGACTACACCCCGCCCGGCGGCGGCAGCCCGCAGACGGCGACCGTCCGGCGCACGTACGACGCGGCCGGACGCGTGGCCACCGAGACCGACCCGCTGGGCCACGTCACCTCCTCCACCTACGACCAGCTCGGCCGGCTCACCGCCGTCACCGAGCCCGCCCCCACCGAGGGCGGGCAGCAGCCCGTCACCCGGCACACCTACGACCTGGTGGGCGAACGCCTGTCGACCACCGATCCGACCGGCGCGCGCACCGAGACCACGTACGACGAACTGGGCCGCCCGATCACGTCCACCGTCGTCGAACGCCGGCCGGCGGCGGGCAACTTCACCACCCGCACGTCGTACGACGACGCCGGGAACCCGCTCTCCACCACGAGCCCCACCGGCATCACGACCAGCAGTACGTACAACGCGGCGGGCCAGCCCCTCACCACCACCGACGCCGCCGGGAAGACGACGACGTACGCCTACGGCCCCACCGGTCTGCCCACCTCCGTCACCGACCCGCTCGGCCGCACGGTGCGCACCGCGCACGACGCGGCCGGGCGCACCACCTCGGTCACCGACCTGGCCCCCGACGGCACCGAACTGCGCACCCGCAGCTCCGTCTACGACGCGGCGGGCAACCCCGTCGAGGCCACCGGCCCGCTGGGCCACACCGTCCACCAGACGTTCGACGCCCTCGGCCGCATCACCGAGCTGACGGAACCCGTGGACGGGACGACGTCCCTCACCACCACGTTCGGCTACGACGCCGCAGGAAACCGCACCCGGCTCACCGACGGACGCGGCAACGACACCTGGTACACCTTCACCAGCCGCGGCGGCCCCGAGTCCGTCGTCGAACCGGCGACCACCGCCCACCCCGACGCCGCGGACCGCACCTTCACCACGGTGTACGACGCCGCCGGACGACCGGTGCGCGAGATCCAGCCCGGCGGCGTGGAGCAGGTCCGCACGTTCGACGCCCTCGGCCGCATCACCGAGGTCACCGGCTCCGGCGCCGAGGCGGACACCGGCACCGACACCTACGGCTACGACCTCGCGGGCCACCTCACGTCGCTGTCCGCCCCCGGCGGCACCAACACCCTGGAGTACGACGACCGAGGCAACCTGCTCAGCACCTCGGGGCCCTCGGGCGACGCCACGTTCGCCTACGACGGCGAAGGGCGGCTCACCGGACGCACCGACGCCGCCGGAGCGGCGAGTTTCGACTACGACGCCGCAGGCCGCCTCGCCTCCGCCGTCGACCCGCTCACCGGCACCACCCGGGCGTACGCCTACGACGCCCTGTCCCGCCCGGCGAGCGTCAGCTACGGCTCCGGCGCGGCCGACCGGACCTTCGGGTACGACGACCTGGGCCGCCTGGCCGAGGACACGCTGACGGCACCCGACGGCACCACCACGGCGTCCGTCGCCTACACCTACGACGACCGGGACCAGCTCACCGGGAAGACGACCACCGGCACGGCGGGCGCGGGCGAACACGCCTACACCTACGACGCCGCAGGGCGCCTCACCGGCTGGACCGCTCCGGACGGTACCGTCACCGACTACACCTGGGACGCGGCGGGCAACCGCACTCGCGTCGGCGACGCCACCGCCACCTACGACGAGCGCAACCGCCTCCTGGCGGCCAATGGCACCAGCTACACCTGGTCGGCCCGGGGCACGCTGCTCGGCACCACCGGAGGCGCCGACGGCGACACCACTTCCGGCTACGACGCACTCGGCCGCCTGCTCACGGACGGCAGCACCGCCTACGCCTACGACGGCCTCGGCCGTCTCGTGCAGCGCGGGGAAGCCACCCTGACGTACGCGGACACCTCCAACAACCCGGTGGCCACCGCCGGGGAGCTGATCGCCCGCGACCCGGCCGGCGACCCGATGTCCACGGCGGCGGCGGACGGCAGCGGGGCCACGGCCGTCCTCACCGACGCCCACGGCGACGTCACCGGCACCTTCGCGCCCTCCAGCGCGGCCCTCACCGGCTCGACGGCCTACGCCCCCTACGGCGAGGTCACCCAGCAGACCGGGGCCACGGGCGCCCTGGGCTACCAGGGCGAGTACACCGACCCGGACACCGGCAAGGTGAACATGCACGCCCGCTGGTACGACCCCAGCACCGGCGCGTTCGTTTCCCGCGACAGTTGGACCCTCAACCCGGTGCCCTCCGTCATGGCGAACCGGTACACCTACGGCAACGCCAGCCCGCTGAACCACACCGACCCCACCGGCCACCTCGCCCCCTGCGCCACCCCCGTGACCGCACCCGCGTGCGGTGGGGCGGCGCTCGGCTCGCCCGGCGGCCCGATCGGCAGCACCATCGGCGGGACCGTCGGTCTCTTCGTCGGCGTCGGCATCTACTACTGGAGCAGTTCGGGCTCCTCGTCGTCCTCGTCTTCGTCCGGGTACTCCTTCTCCTGGGGCTCCCCGCACAGCTCGCTCGCGGCCTCCCTCCGCGCGCAGGCCGAGGCGGCGCAGAACCGCGCGTGGGACAACCAGCTCCAGGCGGCCCAAGACGCGGCCCGTGAGCAGGCCGCCCGGGACGCCGCCCGAAACGCCGTCAACGCACAGAACGGCTCCTGGGGCGGCACCAGCACCGCCACCTGGGGCGGCCCCGGTGGCGGCGGCCCGACCGGCCGGCCCGTGCGGGTCGGCCCGCCCCCGCCGCCCCCGCCGCCCCCGTGGTCGGAGATCCTCCGCCGCCTGCTCCAGCAGGAGCACGCCCGGGAGACCTCCGAGGCACTGGTCGACCCGGCCTTCGAGCAGTACGTCGAGGACTCCGCCACCCGATCGCAGCGCGAGGTGCAGGTCACCGAGGAGGAGCTGCGCGGGTACTTCAAGCTCTACCCGCGTGCCACGGGCCAGGACATGGCCCAGGAGCTCCTGGGCTTCGCCCCGCAGCCGGACACCGGCGGCGGTGGCGGGACGTCCACCGGGCGGAACCGGTGCGACACGACGCCGCGCTCCGCCCGGTACCACTACCAGCCGCTGCGCGCCGGCCGCCCGGACGGCGCCACCGCGCTCATCTGCCCGAGCGACCTCAAGCCCACCGGCGCCAAGCGCGACGACGAGGCGAGGGTGAACGTGCACGGATTCCCCGAGGGCAACAACATCGGGGACGACGGGAAGCCGATCTACAACCGCACGCACATCATCGGTGACAAGTTCCACGGTGAGTGGCGGAGCGAGAACCTCTTCACCGGCACGGACCGCATGAACAAGAGCGGCATGAAGCGCTGCGAGAACCGGATCGCGAAGCAACTGCGCTCCAACAAGCCGGTGTTCTACTCCGGCCAGCTCGTCTACGGAGACGGCGCCGATTCGATACCCGAGGCCATCCGCATGACGGCCTACACTCGGGACGGTCTGCTGTTCGACAAAACGGTGCAGAACATCTCCGATTGGCAAACCACATGCTGACCGTCGCACATCTGGAAGAAGCCGTGAGCGGACTTCGGGCGCATCGCCCGGAGCAGCCTCGCGACGTCGACCTCGCCTTGGTGGAACGCCTCCTCGGCACCGCGCTGCCGTCCGACTTCCGGGAGTTGGCGCAGGCCTATCCGACGCTGGAGTTCGACGGCTTCCTGCGCGTGCCGATCCCTCGCCCGGGCGCGGAGGAGAAGTACGTCGAGGGGGTGCGCTACGAGGTGGAGGTCCTTCAGGACCTGGTGGACGAGGACATGGCGGAGGGCCACGTCGGGTATCCGGAGCCCGGCGGGCTGCTGCCCTGGAGCGAGTCGCTCTCGGGGGACGTCTTCTACTGGCGCACCGTCGGTGCCGATCCGGACGGTTGGCCGGTGGTGGTGAACAGCAGGAACGACGAGTGGTGGGAGTACGCGGGCGGCGCGCTCGCCTTCCTGGTGGGCCTCGTCGACGGCAGCATCGAGCGCCGAGGCCTGCCCGCCGACGTCCCCGGCCCCGACCCGCAGGTCCGCGTCTACGGCCCCTGACCGCCCGGCCCAGGCCCTCCGCACCGTACGGCCCGTCGACCTCGGTGCCGGAGCCCCGTACGAAAGGTTGGTGGCTCATGCGGGACAGCTTCATGACGCGCCCCTGGGCGGACGCGCTGCGCGCCGAGGTGGGGCCGGAGGCACCGCGCGGGTTCACCGTGCCGTGGGAGCGGCCGGAGTCCGAGTTGGGGCTGGTACTGCCCACGGACTACAAGGAGTTCGTGTACGTCTTCGGCCCCGGCGAGCTCGACGGCTTCGTGACCGTCGCCGTCCCGGGTGTCGCGAACCCGAACGTCGACCTGGTCACCTGGGCCCGGGACACGATGGAGAACCACCGGTACCTCGTTGAGGAGGAGCGGATCGTCGAGGAGGGGCTGGCGGATTGGCCGTACCCGCCGGCCCCCCAGCCGGGCTTCCTCCTGCCGTGGGGGATGACCGCGAACGGTGACCGGCTGCACTGGGCGACCGGCGGTGATCCGGACGGATGGACCGTCGTGGCCGAGGACAACGGGAGTTTCGAGCTTTTCCCGTTCCCCGGCGGCATGGCCGAGTTCCTGACCCGATTCCTCCGGGACGAGCTGGAGATCCCCTTCCTGCCGGAGTCCGAGCCCGGGCAGCCCGTGACGTTCGTGCCGTGGGACGGTTCCTGGGAGGACGAGGACGCCGCCGAGCCCTACGGCACCTTCCGGCCACCCGGCTCCCGACCGGACGGGGAGGAATCATCTCCTGGGTGACGCGGACCGCTGAGGCGGTCCACCAAGTACCCCTGGGTCTGGCGCTCTCGTGGGAGCCGGTCGAGCAGGAGCTGGGCACCGCCCTTCCTGCCGACTACAAGGAGTTCTGCGCGTGCTTCGGGGCCGGTGAGTTCAGCAACTACCTGACGGTCTACTCGGTGGGCGGAACCGGTGAGTCACAGCTGCTGAGCAGGACGTCAGCGATCTGGCGCACGCTGGAGCAGCTACCGGTCACCGCGAACGTGTATCAGCCGTACGGCTTCTACCGGCCGGGAGCATCCGGGCTGCTGTCGTGGGGCACGTCGGTGACCGCTGCCGAGTTCTTCTGGCTGGTATCGCCCGGCGTGACCCCGGAGAGGTGGCCCGTCGTCGCTCGGGAGGAGGACGGCGAGTGGTCGACGTTCGACGTGTCCTGCGCCGAGTTCGTGTACCGCCTCCTCACGGACGTCTCCTTCGAGGACTTCACGATCGCGCATCTCGTCGACCTTCCGTCCTACCGTCCCGACGACTGACACCGGGCAGATGCACATGCCGACCGTCGCACATCTGGAAGAGGCCGTGAGCGGTTCGACGGCTTCCTGCGCGTGCCGATCCGGACGGTTGGCCGGTGGTGGTGAACAGCAGGAACGACGAGTGGTGGGAGTACGCGGGCGGCGCGCTCGCCTTCCTGGTGGGCCGGCCGCCGGCCCCCGCAGGGCCGGGGGAGCGGCACGGTTGACGGCGCGGGTCACGCGCGTGGGCCCCGGCGCCGCGTACGGTGCCGGGGCCCACGAGGTGCGGGAGGGGAGTGTCAGTCCTTGATCTCGCAGATGACGGTGCCCGAGGAGATCGACGCGCCGACCGACGCGTTGAGGTCCTTGACGGTGCCCGCGCGGTGCGCGTTGAGGGGCTGCTCCATCTTCATCGCCTCCAGGACGACGACGAGCTCGCCCTCGGCGACCTCCTGACCCTCCTCGACGGCCACCTTCACGATGGTGCCCTGCATCGGCGAGGCGAGGGCGTCGCCCGAGGCGGCGGAGGAGGACTTCTTCGCGGCGCGGCGGCGGGCGGGCTTGGCGCCGCCCGCGACGGCGGCGCGGGCCAGCGGCATGCCGAGCGACGCGGGCAGCGAGACCTCCAGGCGCTTGCCGCCGACCTCGACGACGACCGTCTCGCGGCTGCTCTCGTCCTCGTCCTCCTCGGCGGAGGCACCGGCGAAGGGCTTGATCTCGTTGACGAACTCCGTCTCGATCCACCGGGTGTGGACGGAGAACGGCTCGCCCTCGCGGCCGTGCACCTCCGGCGCGAAGGCCGGGTCGGCGACGACGACGCGGTGGAAGGGGATGGCGGTGGCCATGCCCTCGACGTCGAACTCGGCCAGCGCCCGGGCGGCCCGCTGGAGCGCCTGCTGCCGGGTGGCGCCGGAGACGATCAGCTTGGCGAGCAGCGAGTCCCACGCCGGGCCGATGACCGAGCCGCTCTCCACGCCCGCGTCGAGCCGCACGCCGGGGCCGGCGGGCGGGTCGAACTTCGTGACCGTGCCGGGGGCGGGCAGGAAGTTGCGGCCGGGGTCCTCGCCGTTGATGCGGAACTCGAAGGAGTGACCGCGCAGCGGCGGGTCGTCGTAACCCAGCTCCTCGCCGTCGGCGATGCGGAACATCTCGCGGACGAGGTCGATGCCGGTGACCTCCTCGGTCACCGGGTGCTCGACCTGGAGGCGGGTGTTGACCTCCAGGAAGGAGATCGTGCCGTCCTGGCCGACGAGGAACTCGCAGGTTCCGGCGCCGACGTAGCCGGCCTCCTTGAGGATGGCCTTGGACGCCCGGTACAGCTCGGCGTTCTGCTCCTCCGTCAGGAACGGCGCGGGCGCCTCCTCGACGAGCTTCTGGTGGCGGCGCTGGAGCGAGCAGTCGCGGGTGGACACCACGACGACGTTGCCGTGCCGGTCCGCGAGGCACTGGGTCTCGACGTGCCGGGGGCGGTCGAGGTACCGCTCGACGAAGCACTCGCCCCGGCCGAAGGCGGCGACGGCCTCGCGTACCGCCGAGTCGTACAGCTCGGGCACCTCTTCGAGGGTGCGGGCGACCTTCAGGCCGCGCCCGCCGCCGCCGAAGGCGGCCTTGATCGCGATGGGGAGCCCGTGCTCCTCGGCGAAGGTGACGACCTCGTCGGCGCCGCTGACGGGGTCCTTGGTGCCGGCGACGAGCGGCGCGCCCGCGCGCTGGGCGATGTGGCGGGCGGCGACCTTGTCGCCGAGGTCCCGGATGGCCTGCGGCGGCGGGCCGATCCAGATGAGCCCGGCGTCGAGCACGGCCTGGGCGAAGTCGGCGTTCTCCGAGAGGAAGCCGTAGCCGGGGTGGACGGCGTCCGCGCCGGAGTCGGCGGCGGCCTTCAGCACCTTGGCGACATCCAGGTAGCTCGTGGCCGGAGTGTCACCGCCCAGGGCGAATGCCTCGTCAGCGGCCCGGACATGCAACGCGTCCCGGTCCGGCTCGGCGTAGACGGCTACGCTCGCGATCCCGGCGTCCCGGCAGGCCCGGGCAACGCGGACAGCGATTTCGCCGCGGTTGGCGATGAGCACCTTGCGCACGATGGCTCCCTCCTTGAAACAAGCTGAGTTTAGGTACTGGCGACACCACACGCGCAGTCTTCCAGTGGGGTGAGCTTGCCCACACGATCCGTAGCCGGGGTCGCGCCCCCGGCCTCCGATCCCTTGTCGTCCCACGGTACGCCGCGCATACGCCCCGAATACGAGCCTGACTGGAGCATCGGGTTGTGGCCGACGTCTCCCCCGGTGATCGTGCCCGATCACGGTGGCGTTTTGTGGAATCCCTACTAATGAACGGGGTTTTCTTTGCGACGCGCCGGTGACGGGCCGACGGTGTCGGAGCGACCCCTTGCCGCCGTCGCTACCCCTCAGTAGCGTGCGCGGACGACGGACGTGCCGCCAGGGGTGCGCGGACGGGAGGGGAGTGCGGTGGCACCGAGACGACCGGTGGCCGCGGCGACGGGCGTGGTGCTGATCCTCGAAGGGCTCGGTCTGGTGGCCGTGCACTGGGTCCTGAGCCTGTTCGTGCACGGGCAGTCGATGTCGCTGGACGGGCTCGACCCCGGCCACATGATGTGGGGCACGCGGGCGGCCGGGCTCGCACTCGGCGGCTTCGTGGCCCTGTGCGGTGTGCTCGCCCTGCGCACGGCGCTGCGCGACCGTTCCCCCGGCCGTGCGGCGCGGGCCGCGCTGGTCGGCTGCGCGGTCACCCACGGCGTCCTCGGCGCCGTCGCCGTCGGGCTGGTCGGTTGGGACGCCTTCGCCCTCCTGATGACCGTCCTGGCGCTCCTCGTGCTGACCCTGCTCTCCTACGCCGCGCCCCACCCGTCCGTGACCGCGGAGCCGTCAGGCGACGGGCGCGGCCCACAGCGAGGTGATGGGCACCTCCAGGCGGGCCAGCAGCCGGCGCAGCAGGGGCAGTGAGAGGCCGATGACGTTGCCCGGGTCGCCCTCGATCCCCTCCACGAACGGCGCCGACCGGCCGTCGAGCGTGAACGCGCCCGCGACGTGCAGCGGTTCGCCGGAGGCGACGTAGGCCGCGATCTCGTCGTCGGACGGTTCGGCGAAGCGCACGGTCGTCCCGGCCGTGGCCGAGGCCCGCTGGCCGCTCGCCGTGTCGATGACGCAGTGCCCGGTGAGCAGTACCCCGGCCCGGCCCCGCATGGCCTTCCACCGGGCGATGGCGTCCTCCGCGTCGGACGGCTTGCCCAGCGCCTCGCCGTCCAGCTCCAGGACGGAGTCGCAGCCGACGACCAGGGCCCCGGCGGCCTCCGGGCGCAGGGCGACGGCGTCGGCCTTCGCCTCGGCCAGGACGAGGGCCAGCTGCCCCGGCGTCGGGGCGCTCAGCGCGTCCTCGTCGACCCCGCTGACGATCACCTCGGGTGCCAGCCCGGCCTGCCGCAACAGCCCGAGACGGGCGGGCGACTGGGAGGCGAGCACGAGACGGCGGGCGGGCGCGGCGGCAGCGGTCATGCGGCCATAGTAAAAGGTTGGTCAACGCAGGCCGAGCACGATGGTCACCACCAGCACCACGGCGGCCAGCACCCACCCCGCCCGGCGCAGCTGCGCCTGCGCGGCGCGCAGTGACTCCGGGGGCCGGTCTGGGGGGTCGGACCAGAGCATGGGACCAGGGTGCACCCCGCCCGCCGCCGCCACCTGAGTACGCGTACTCATTCCCGGCCCACCGCACCGCACGGCCACCCGCACCGCGCGCCGGGACGCGGGGCGCGGTGCGGCGCGGTGCGCCGGACGGACGGGTCAGGCGGGCCAGTACGTCGTCCGCCAGGCCACCGGGCCGGGGTGCGGGACGCGCCGGGGGACGAGCCGCGCCGGGTCGGACCACTGGGAGACGTCCCGCGCGCCGGGCTCGGCGGACGCGGCCGCGGCGGCGCGGGCCTGGACCACGGCCAGCGCGGCCGCCAGCTCCTCGGGCGTCGGGTTGCCGCGTAGGACCTTGATCATCTTCGGCCTCCGAGGGTCAGAGCGGGATGTTGCCGTGCTTCTTGGGCGGCAGCTGCTCGCGCTTGCTGCGCAGCGAGCGCAGCCCGCGCACGATGTGGCGGCGCGTCTCCGAGGGCTGCACGACCGCGTCGACGTAACCGCGCTCGGCGGCGACGTACGGGTTGAGCAGCGTGTCCTCGTACTCGGCGGTGAGCCGGGCGCGCAGCGCCTCGCGCTCGCCCTCGTCCTCGACGGCGGCCAGCGTGCGGCGGTGCAGGATGTTCACCGCGCCCTGCGCCCCCATGACGGCGATCTGGGCCGTGGGCCAGGCGAAGTTGAGGTCGGCGCCCAGGTGCTTGGAGCCCATGACGTCGTACGCGCCGCCGAACGCCTTGCGCGTGATGACGGTGATCAGCGGGACCGTGGCCTCCGCGTACGCGTAGATGAGCTTGGCGCCCCGGCGGATGATGCCGTTGAACTCCTGCTCCGTGCCGGGCAGGAAGCCGGGCACGTCGACGAAGGTCAGCACGGGGACGTTGAAGGCGTCGCAGGTCCGCACGAAGCGCGCGGCCTTCTCGCTGGCGTCGATGTCCAGGCACCCGGCCAGCTGGAGCGGCTGGTTGGCCACGACGCCCACCGCGTGGCCCTCGACCCGCCCGAAGCCGGTGATCATGTTCGGCGCGAAGAGGGCCTGCGTCTCCAGGAACTCGCCGTCGTCCAGCACGTGCTCGATGACGCCGTGCATGTCGTACGGCTGGTTCGCGCCGTCCGGGATCAGGACGTCCAGCTCCCGGTCGCGGTCGCTGGTCTCCAGGTCGACGTCCTCCGGGTAGACGGGGGCGTCGGAGAGGTTGTTGGACGGCAGGTAGGACAGGAGCGCCTTGACGTACTCGACGGCGTCCTTCTCGTCCCCGGCCATGTGGTGGGCGACGCCGGAGGTCGCGTTGTGGGTGCGGGCGCCGCCCAGCTCCTCGAAACCGACGTCCTCGCCGGTGACCGTCTTGATGACGTCGGGGCCGGTGATGAACATGTGCGAGGTCTTGTCGACCATCACGGTGAAGTCGGTGATGGCGGGGGAGTACACCGCGCCGCCCGCACACGGGCCCATGATCAGCGAGATCTGCGGGATGACGCCGGAGGCGTGCACGTTGCGCCGGAAGATCTCCGCGAACAGGCCGAGCGCCGCGACGCCCTCCTGGATGCGCGCGCCGCCGCCGTCGTTGATGCCGATGACGGGGCAGCCCGTCTTCAGCGCGAAGTCCATGACCTTGACGATCTTCTCGCCGTAGACCTCGCCCAGCGACCCGCCGAAGATCGTGAAGTCCTGCGAGTAGACGGCGACGGGCCGGCCGTCGACCGTGCCGTAGCCGGTGACGACGCCGTCGCCGTAGGGGCGGTTCTTCTCCAGCCCGAAGTTCGTCGAGCGGTGCCGGGCGAACTCGTCCAGTTCGGTGAACGAACCCTCGTCCAGCAGCAGTTCCACGCGCTCGCGCGCGGTCAGCTTGCCCTTCGCATGCTGCTTCTCGACCGCGCGAGCGGAACCGGCGTGCGTCGCCTCAGCGGTACGTCGCTGAAAGTCGGCGATCTTGCCCGCCGTGGTGTGGATGTCGGGAGTGCTTTCCTGCTCGGACACGGGGAGCGGCTCCTAGTCGTCCTCGGGGCTACCGACTCGTAGCGTAGCCGCGACGGCCCGTGTCGGCGGTGCGTCGTTGACCACACCGCAGGCCGGTCCGGAAGGGTGAAATCCGCTGATGCCGGACGTCCGGGGCCGCGCGGAGCCCTCCTCCTGCGTCCCCCCTGCCGACCCCGCCCGCCGACCGGGCGCCGCACCGGCCGGAAAGGGGCGGCGGCCCCCGACCGGCACCTACGCTGTGATCATGACACCGCAGATGTCCTCAAATGCGCCGGGTTCCGCCGAGGGCGGACCGTCCGCCGGGAGTCCCTGGAGCGATCTCGGACGGCCGCCGCTGAACGGCGCGGCCCTGCGCCGCGCGCTCCTCACGCCCGACGGCCTGTGGAGCGACCTGAAGGTCGTCGCGCGCACCGGATCGACCAACACCGACCTGGTCAACCGCGTCCGCAACGGCCCCGTGGAGGAGGGCACGGTGCTCGTCGCCGAGGAGCAGACGTCCGGCCGGGGCCGGCTGGACCGGCACTGGGTCGCCCCGCCGCGCAGCGGCCTGTTCCTCTCCTTCGTCCTGCGCCCCGGCCCCGAGGTCCCCCAGCGCGCCTGGAGCTGGCTCCCGCTGCTCGTCGGCGTCGCCACCGCCACCGCGCTGGCCCGCACGGCCGGGGTGGACACCATGCTGAAGTGGCCCAACGACCTGCTGGCCGAGGTGGCCGGGGAGGAGCGCAAGATCGGCGGCATCCTCGCCGAGCGCACGGGTGACGCGGCGCACCACGCCGTCGTCGTGGGCATCGGGATCAACGTCTCGTTGGGTGCTGAGGAACTCCCCGTCCCGGAGGCGGGATCGCTGCTGCTGGCGGGCGCGCAGGGCACCGACCGGGACCCGCTGCTGCGCGCGGTGCTGCGCTCGGTCGAGCGGTGGTACCGCGACTGGCGCGCGGCGGACGGGGACGCGGCCGCCTGCGGGCTCCAGGAGACCTACGCCGCCGGGTGCGCCACCCTCGGCCGGACCGTGCGGGCCCTGCTGCCCGGCGGACGGGAGGTCGTCGGCGAGGCCGTCGCGGTGGACGGCGACGGACAGCTCGTCCTCGCCACCGGGAGCGGCGTCACGCAGCCCGTCGGCGCGGGCGACATCGTCCACCTGCGGCCCGGCGGCTGAGCGGGCCCCGGTCCGGCCACCACGCCGGACGTGAGCTACGGCACACCTGCCGTATCGTTGTGGCGGTAGCGCGGCGCGGTGGGCGCGGTGTAGGGAACGGAAGGGCAGTGCGCAGGTACGTCATGCGCGGGAACCGGGCAAGGGGCGGGCAGTGACCGCGAACGAATCGGCCGTTCCGCCCGCCGACGAGGGTGGCGGACGCCCCGACGCGGCGACCGGCGGGTCCGGTGGGCGCGAGTCGCGGGACAGCACGGGCACCCCGACGGACCACGCGTTCTCGGAGGACCGCGACGGCACCGAGGAGCGCGGCAAGGACAACCCCCTCGCACTCAAGGTCGAGGAGCTGATCCTCGGCGCGGCGCGCACCTACACGCCCTTCCAGGCGGCCCGCGCCGCCGACGTCCCGATGGACCTGGCGGCCCGCTTCTGGCGGGCCATGGGCTTCGCCGACATCGGCCAGGCCCGCGCCCTGACCGAGGCCGACGTCCTGGCGCTGCGCCGCCTGGCCGGTCTCGTCGAGGCGGGGCTGCTGAACGAGGCGATGGCCATCCAGGTCGCCCGCTCCACCGGGCAGACCACGGCCCGCCTCGCCGAGTGGCAGGTGGACTCCTTCATCGCCGGGCTCACCGTCTCCCCGGAGCCCGGGATGAGCCGTATGGAGGTCACCTACCCGCTGGTGGAGCTGCTGCTGCCGGAGCTGGAGGAGTTCCTCATCTACGTCTGGCGCCGGCAGCTCGCGGCGGCCACCGGACGCGTCGTGCAGGCGCAGGACGACGAGGAGATGGTCGACCGCCGACTGGCCGTCGGCTTCGCCGACCTCGTCGGCTTCACCCGGCTGACCCGGCGCCTGGAGGAGGAGGAGCTGGGCGAGCTGGTCGAGGCGTTCGAGACGACGGCCGCCGACCTGGTGGCCGCGCACGGCGGCCGGCTGATCAAGACCCTCGGTGACGAGGTCCTCTTCGCCGCCGACGACGCGGGGACGGCCGCCGAGATCGGGCTGCGCCTGATCGAGACGCTCTCCGGCGACGAGACGATGCCCGAGCTGCGCGTCGGCATGGCCTTCGGCACGGTCACGACCCGCATGGGCGACGTCTTCGGCAACACCGTGAACCTCGCCAGCCGGCTCACCTCGATAGCGCCGAAGGACACGGTGCTCATCGACGGCGCGCTGCGGGAGGAGCTGACGGCCGTCGGCGACGCCCCGCACTCGGAGAAGGACTCCGGCCCCGGCGCGGGCTACCGCTTCGCCCTCCAGCCGCTCTACCAGCGCCCGGTCCGGGGCCTCGGCGTCGTCGAACCCTGGCTCCTGGGCCGCCGCGGCTGACACCCGCCGCACCCCCGGCGTCCGGCCCGCGCGGCTAGAGTGTGAGCGGTCGTTAACACATCCGCGTGGGAGGGATCGCCATGACGCGATACGGCGAGTACGTCGAGGTCCGCAAGGACGCCGGGACGCACGTCGCGGAGCTCGTGCTGGACCGGCCGAAGGCCATGAACGCGGTGTCGACGCAGATGGCGGTCTCCATCGGGGAGGCCTGCGCGGCCCTGTCGGCCGACCGCGAGGTGCGGGCGGTCGTGCTGACGTCCAGCAACGAGCGCGCGTTCTGCGTCGGCGCCGACCTCAAGGAGCGCAACCGCTTCACCGACGCCGAGCTGGGTCGTCAGCGGCCCTACGCCCGTGCCGCCTACACCGGCGTCCTCCAGCTCCCGATGCCGACGATCGCCGCCGTGCACGGTTTCGCCCTCGGCGGCGGCTTCGAGCTGGCGCTCTCGTGCGACCTGATCGTGGCCGACGCCACGGCCGTCGTCGGGCTGCCGGAGGTGTCCGTCGGCGTCATTCCGGGCGGCGGCGGCACGCAGCTGCTGCCGCGCCGGGTGGGCGCGGCCCGGGCGGCCGAGCTGATCTTCACCGCGCGCCGGGTGGCCGCCGAGGAGGCGCGGGCGCTCGGGCTCGTGGACGAGCTCGTGGCCGAGGGGGCCGACCGCACCGAGGCGCTGGCCCTGGCCGCCCGCATCGCCGCCCACTCGCCCGTCGGGCTGCGTGCTGCCAAGCGGGCCCTGCGCACCGGCTGGGGCATGGCGCTCGCGGCCGGTCTGGAGGTGGAGGACGCGGCCTGGCGCACGGTGGCGTTCTCCGGTGACCGGGCCGAGGGTGTCGCCGCGTTCAACGAGAAGCGGACCCCGGAGTGGCCAGGGGAGTGACGGGCGGCGTACGGCCCGCAGCGCAGAGTGCGGCGAAACCTCCTAATCTGGGTCGTATGGGTGACGATGCCAGGCTCCGTGCCGTGCTGCGGCTGGCGCAGGCCATGGCCGCCGCCCCGGACTCCGCCGAGGCGGCCCGGGCGGCGGCGGCCGGTGCGCGGACGGCGATGGACGGCTCGTTCGCGGCCGTCTCGGTGTGGGAGCGGGCGCGCGGACGGCTGCGCGTGCTGGTGAACGACGGGGTGCTGGCGCCGGGCGAGGAAACGTTTCCTCAGGACGAGTCGTACCCCGTCCACCACTTTCCGGAGATCGCCGAGTTCCTGCACGAGCGCTGGACGGGCGGCGAGGGGCCCCAGGCGTGGGTGGAGACGGCGGACGAGGCGCCGACGTCGGGGGCCGGGTTCTCGGCCGGGGTCCCGGCCGGAGCCGGGGGGCACGGGCCGCGCCGGGCCGCCGCGCTGCGCCGACGGGGGAGGGGGAGCTGCGTCGTCGCGCCGATCGTCCTGCACGGCCGGGCGTGGGGCGAGCTGTACGTCGCGCGCCCGCCGCACGGCGTGGTCTTCGGGGCCGAGGAGGTGGCGTTCGCGACGGTGCTGGCCGCCGTCGTCGCGGCCGGGCTCTCGCAGCACGAGCGGCTGGAGGAGGTGCGGCGGCTCGCCTTCACCGACCCGCTCACCGGCCTCGGCAACCGGCGCGCGGTGGACGCCCGGCTCGACGAGGCGCTGGAGCGGCACCGCGCCGACGGCACGGTGGTGAGCCTCGTCGTGTGCGACCTCAACGGGCTCAAGGAGGTCAACGACACCGCCGGGCACGCGGCTGGCGACCGCCTGCTCGAACGTTTCGGCTGTCTCCTCTCGCGCTGCGGGGCGATGCTGTCGGGGCTGTCGGGACTGTCGGGCACGCTGGCCGCCCGGCTCGGTGGCGACGAGTTCTGCCTGCTCGCCGTCGGCTCCCCGGCGGACGAGGTCGTGGGTGTCGCGGAGGAGCTGTGCGTGCGGGCGGGCGAGCTGGGGGCGGGCCACGGCGTCGCCTGCGGGGTGGCGTCCACCGGCGACCCCATCGGGCCCGTGCACTCGGCCCGCCGCCTGCTGCGGCTCGCCGACGCCGCCCAGTACCGGGCGAAGGCGGCACGGGCGGGCAAGCCGGTGGTGGCCGGGCGCGAGATCGTCCACCTCGCGGACGGGACCGAGCCGCCCGCCGGGGAGCGCCGCCGCTTCCGGGGCCGCTGACGCCAAGCGCGGGGCGGGGCGTCCCGTCCGGCCGGTCGCCTCCGGGGCGTGACAGGAAGGCATTCAGTGCTTAGGGTGCGTGAATATGGATATGCAGCAGGCAGTCGTGACGGTCGGGCCCCGGGACGTCGGTCCGGCCGACGTCCTCGCCGTCGCCCGGGGCGACGCGCGCGTCGAGCTGAGCGCGGAGGCCCTGACGGGTGTCGCCCGGGCGCGCGGGTTCATCGAGGACCTGGCCGCCAAGCCGGACCCGGTCTACGGCGTCTCCACCGGCTTCGGCGCCCTGGCCGTCCGGCACATCAGCCCCGAGCTGCGCGCGCAGCTCCAGCGCAACATCGTGCGGTCCCACGCCGCCGGCACCGGCCCGCGCGTCGAGCGTGAGGTCGTCCGCGCACTGATGTTCCTGCGGCTCAAGACCATCGCCTCCGGCCACACCGGGGTCCGCCCGGAGGTCCTGCGGACCATGGCGGACGTGCTGAACGCCGGGATCACCCCCGTCGTCCACGAGTACGGCTCCCTCGGCTGCTCCGGCGACCTGGCGCCGCTCTCGCACTGCGCCCTCACCCTGCTCGGTGAGGGCGACGCGGAGGGCCCCGACGGCGTCGTGCGCCCCGCCGCCGAGCTGCTGGCCGCGCACGGGATCGCCCCCGTCGAGCTGCGGGAGAAGGAGGGCCTGGCCCTCCTCAACGGCACCGACGGCATGCTCGGCATGCTGGTCATGGCCGCCGCCGACCTGTCCCGCCTCTTCACCGGCGCCGACATCACCGCCGCCCTCACCCTCGAGGCGCTGCTGGGCACCGACCGCGTGCTCGCCCCCGAGCTGCACGCCGTCCGCCCGCACCCCGGGCAGGCCGCCAGCGCGGCCAACATGGCGAAGGTGCTGGAGGGCTCCGGGCTCACCGGCCACCACCAGGACGACGCGCCGCGCGTCCAGGACGCCTACTCGGTGCGCTGCGCCCCGCAGGTCGCCGGAGCGGGCCGCGACACGCTCGCCCACGCCCTCCTGGTGGCCGAACGCGAGCTGGCCGCCGCCGTCGACAACCCGGTCGTCCTCGCTGACGGGCGGGTGGAGTCCAACGGCAACTTCCACGGCGCCCCCGTGGCCTACGTGCTGGACTTCCTGGCCATCGCCTGCGCCGACCTGGCCTCCATCGCCGAGCGCCGCACCGACCGGCTGCTGGACAAGAACCGCTCGCACGGCCTGCCCGCCTTCCTGGCCGACGACCCCGGCGTCGACTCCGGTCTGATGATCGCCCAGTACACGCAGGCCGCGCTGGTCAGCGAGCTGAAGCGGCTCGCCGTACCGGCCTCGGCGGACTCGATCCCCTCCTCCGCCATGCAGGAGGACCACGTCTCCATGGGCTGGTCTGCGGCGCGCAAGCTGCGCACGGCCGTGGACAACCTGACGCGCGTCATCGCGATCGAGCTGTACGCCGCCGCACGGGCCCTGGAGCTGCGCGCGGCGGCCGGCGGAACCCCCGCCCCGGCGAGTCTCGCCGTGCTGGAGGCCGCGCGGGCCGCCGGTGTCGCGGGCGCCGGGCCCGACCGGTTCCTGTCGCCCGACCTCGCGGCGGCGGAGGCGTTCGTGCGCGACGGGGGCCTGGTCCGGGCCGCCGAGAGGGTCACCGGCCGGCTGGCCTGACGCGACCGCCCCCGCCGGGCGCGCCGCGTCCCGGTGGGGACGCTGCGTGCGGCGGGGGCGTGCGGCAGGGGGCGTGCGGTGGACGAGCGCTCAGAGCGCGGTGCGCGCACGGCGCGCGGCATGCGCGAGGAGCCCCGAGCCCGCCGCCAGGAAGGCGACCCCTCCGGCGACGTAGGGCGTGCTGTCGAACGTCCCGGTCTCGGCCAGTCGCGGGCCGGTGGCGGCGGGACCGGAGGCGTCGGAAACGTCGGAGGCGTCGGTACCGGCGGTGCTTCCGGACGCGGACGACGTGACCCGCTCCGTGCGCGGCGGCTCCTCCTCCAGTGAGGCGTTCGCGGACGGGACGAACCACAACCCGCAGAGCAGGCCGCCCGCCAGGGCCGAGGTCACCAGCGTGCGGCGGGGTCCGGCCACGAGGGCCTCCTTCAGTGGTGCAGGTGCGGTGTGCGTGGGGGGAGTACGGGGGAAACACCCGTGCGGGAGCCGATGTTAGCCAGCGCGGCGGGTCGTGGGGAAGCCCCGCAGGCAGGGCCGCCTACGCTCCGTGGAATGAGCGCAGAAGACACCCCCCGCTACGTCCGCCTCCAGGTCGAGGTCGTGCTGGAGGTCGCCGATCCGGAATCCCTCGCCCGGGCCGCGGCCGCGCACATCGAAGCGGACGAGTTCATGCCGGACGAGGAGCGGCGGGACGCCGTGACGGCCGTGGGCGAGGACACGGCCGAGGCCATCGCCTACCTCGTCGACCCGATCGACCTGGTCAGCGAGGTGCCGGGCGTCGAGCTCGCGCAGGCGTCGTGGAGCAGCGAGTTGATCGACTACGATCCCGAGTCCGAGCTGTGGCAGCTGGACGGCTTCGAGGACGCCGAGCCGGCGGCGGCCGACCGGTAACCGGAACCCGAGCCCGGCGGCGTCGGTCGGCAGCTCCCCGACACCGCCGCCGACGTCCCGCCGACGGCCGGCGCCCGAGCCCGCCCGACGCCCGCGTGCCCCCTGCGCCCCACCCGTCACGGAGCACCGCTCGGTCGGGCCGGGGAGGGAGCCACTGGACCTGGGCCGGTGTTCTGGGCCACAGTTTGCTTCGGGGTGGAACGCGCCACAGACTCCCTTGCGTTCTTGTACGTACAAATGTGATGTCACATGCCCGATTTGATGGGCGCGCTCGCCACCCTGTGCGGCGCGGGGAGTCCAGGGCCTTCGAAGCGATGGAGAAGCGTGTGAAAACGGCCAGCAAGCACCGCAGGGGCATAGCGGTCACGGCTGCTCTGCTCAGTGGTGTCCTCGCGCTCGGTGCGTGCAGCGGCGAGGAAGCCGACGGCCAGGACGGCCCGGGGAAGAGCGACCCGTCGGCCGGGAGCTCCGAGGGAGCGGACGAGCAGAAGCCGGAGTCGGCCGCGCAGATATCCATCACCCCGGAGAACGGCACGGAGAACGCGGGCATCAACAACGACGCCGAGGTCACCGTCAAAGGCGGCACGCTCACCGAGGTGACCATGACGGCCACCGCCGGCGGCGGCGCCGTCGAGGGCGAGCTGTCCGCCGACAAGACCTCCTGGAAGCCCTCCGGCCAGCTCGACCGCGCGACGGAGTACCGCGTCGAGGCGAAGGCCGAGGACGCCGACGGCCGGCCGACCACCGAGAACGCGACGTTCACCACCGTCTCGCCCGACAACAGCTTCATCGGCTACTTCACCCCCGAGGACGGCGACACCGTCGGCGTGGGCATGCCGGTCTCCATCAACTTCGACAAGCCGATCGCGAACCGGGCCGAGGTCCAGTCCGCGATCGAGGTCAACTCCACCGGCGGCCAGGAGGTCGTCGGGCACTGGTTCGGCGACCAGCGCCTCGACTTCCGTCCCAGGGACTACTGGAAGCCCGGAACCGAGATCGACGTCAAGCTCTCCCTGGACGGAGTGGAGGGCTCGAACGGCGTCACCGGCGTCCAGGACAAGAGCTTCAGCTTCACCATCGGCCGCTCGCAGGTGAGCACGGTCGACGTCGAGAAGCACACGATGACCGTCGTCCGGGACGGCGAGGAGGTCAAGACGGTCCCGATCTCCGCCGGCAGCAAGGAGACCCCGACCTACAACGGTCAGATGGTGATCTCCGAGATGTTCGAGGAGACCCGGATGAACGGCGCGACGGTCGGCTTCACCGACGACGACGGCGAGGGCGAGTACGACATCCCCGACGTGCCGCACGCCATGCGCCTGTCCACCTCCGGGACGTTCATCCACGGCAACTACTGGGGCGCCCCCTTCGGTGAGGGCAACACCAGCCACGGCTGCGTGGGCCTCCAGGACGTCAAGGGCGCCGACGACCCGACGACCGACGGCTCCTGGTTCTACGAGAACTCGATGATCGGCGACGTGGTCGTGGTGAAGAACTCCCCGGACAAGGAGATCCAGCCGGACAACGGTCTCAACGGCTGGAACATGTCCTGGTCGGAGTGGGTCGCCGGCTCCGCCGTCTGATCCACCGCACAACGGCCGTGGGGCCCGCACCCGAACCGGGTGCGGGCCCCACGCCGTCCCGGCCGCAGCGCGGCCGTCCCGGCTACGCGGCCGTTCCGACTACGTCGAGATCTTCTGGAACTCGCGGACGAAGGCCGTGCAGAACGCCTTGAGGTCGCCCGGCTTACGGCTGCTGACCAGGACGTTCGGCCCGTCCTCGCAGCGGACGACCTCCTCGTCCACCCACGTCGCGCCCGCGTTGCGCAGATCCGTTCGCAGGCTCGGCCACGACGTGACGCGGCGGCCCCGGACGACGTCCGCCTCGATCAGCGTCCACGGGCCGTGGCAGATGACGGCCACGGGCTTGCCCCGCTCGAAGAACCCCTTCACGAAGTCGACGGCCTGCTCGTCCGTGCGCAGGAGGTCCGGGTTGGCCACGCCGCCGGGCAGCACCAGGCCGTCGTAGTCCTCCATCCCCGCCTGGCCGACCTCGCGGTCCACCGGGAAGGTGTCGCCCTTGTCGAGGTGGTGGAACGCCTGGAGCGTGCCGCCCTGCGTGGAGAGCAGCTCCGGCGTTCCGCCGGCGTCCTTCACGGCCTGCCACGGCTCCGTCAGCTCGACCTGTTCCACGCCCTCGGGGGCGGCGAGAAACGCCACGCGCATGCTGTTCACGTCCTTGTTCATCGCTTGTCGGATCGTTCGTCCCGGGTCGGTCCCCGGCCGGGTGCCCGCCCGGCCGGGGACCCATGCCCGACCGCCTGTTCGGCGGGCCGGCAGCTGCGGCCTAGCAGATGCGGGGGAGCTGTTCGCCGAGCGGCAGGTCCACGACGCGGGTGCCGCCGAAGGCCGTGCGGGCCACCACCATGCCCGGGTGCTCGGCGACGCACTCGCCGATCACCGCCGCCCCACGGCCCTGCGGGTGGTCGCGCAGGGCCGCCAGGACGGCGTCCGCCTCCGCCCGGGGCACCACGGCGACGAGTCGGCCCTCGTTGGCGACGTAGAGCGGGTCGAGGCCGAGGAAGCCGCAGGCGTTCGCGACGGCCTCCGGCACGGGCAGGCTGCGCTCGGTGAGGACGACGCCGGTGTCGGACGCCGAGGCGATCTCGTTGAGCGTCGCCGCGACGCCGCCGCGCGTCGGGTCGCGCAGGACGTGCACGTCACGGGTGACGCGGAGCATCGCCGCGACCAGTCCGTTCAGCGGCGCGGTGTCACTCGCCAGCTCCCCGGCGCCGAACTCCAGGCCCTCCCGCAGGCTGAGCACGGCGATCCCGTGCAGCCCGATGGGGCCGCTGACGATCACCACGTCGCCCGGCACGGCGCGCTGCGGGCGGATGTCGACGCCGTCGGGGATCAGACCGATGCCGGAGGTGTTGACGTAGATCCCGTCGCCGTGCCCGGCCTCCACCACCTTCGTGTCCCCGGTGGCGACCGTGACGCCGGCCGCCTCCGCGGCCGCTCCGATCGCCTCCGCCACCCTCCCCACCACGGAGAGCTCGACACCCTCCTCCAGGATGAATCCGCAGGACAGGTAGGCCGCCTGCGCCCCGCTCATCGCCAGGTCGTTGACGGTGCCGTTGACGGCGAGGTCCCCGATGCACCCGCCGGGGAAGAACAGCGGGCGCACGACGTAGGAGTCGGTGGAGAACGCGAGGCGGGCCCCGCCCAGGGTGACGGCGGCGGAGTCGCCGAGCCCGGCCAGCGTCGGATTGCCGTAGGCGGGGACGAAGAGGTGTTCCATCAGCTCCGCCGACAGGGCGCCGCCCCCGCCGTGCCCGAGCACCACCGAGGGGTGGTCCCGCAGCGGCGCCGGGCACGTCCACGCGGCCGGGTCCACGACCTCCGGCTCCGGAACGTCCAGCTCGGGGGCCTCGGGGGCCGTGGCGGTCGTCGTCTCAGCCAAGGGGGCTCGCCTCCTTCACGGCGTCGGTCGCGCCGGCCGGGACGGGTTCCCGCCCCGCCGCCTCCCGCGCGGCCGGCGCGCCCGGGGTGAGCCGGCGGTAGAGGTAGTACGCGGCGCAGGCGCCCTCGCTGGAGACCATCGTGGCGCCCAGCGGGGTGCGCGGCGTGCACCGCGTGCCGAACGCCTCGCACTCGTGCGGCTTGATCAGGCCCTGGAGGACCTCGCCGCTGCGGCAGGCGGCGGGCTCGGCCGTCCGCACGTCCCCCACCTCGAAGCGGTGCTCGGCGTCGTAGGCGCGGAAGGCGTCCGACAGCCGCCAGCCGCTGTCCGGAATCGTGCCGATGCCGCGCCACGACCGGTCGGTGACCTCGAAGACCTCCTCGATCCGGGCCAGCGCCGGGGCGTTCCCCGCCTCCCGCACGGCCCTCGGGTAGGCGTTCTCGACCCGGTGCTCACCGCGCTCCAGCTGGCGCACGGCCCGCCGCACGCCCTCCAGGATGTCGAGCGGCTCGAAGCCGGTGACGACGATGGGCACCCGGTACCGCTCGGCCAGCGCCGGGTACTCCTCGGTGCCCATGACGCTGCACACGTGCCCGGCGGCGAGGAAGCCCTGCACCCGGCAGTGCGGCGCCCGCATGATCGCCTCGACGGCCGGGGGCACCCGCACGTGCGAGACCAGCAGGCTGAAGTTGGCGATGCCCAGCCGACGCGCCTCGTGGACGGTCATCGCGTTCGCGGGCGCGGTGGTCTCGAACCCGATGCCGAAGAAGACGACCTCGCGGTCGGGGTTGCGGCGGGCGACGTCGAGGGCGTCCAGCGGCGAGTACACCACCCGGACGTCCCCGCCCGCGCTCTTGACCTGGAACAGGTCCCGGCCGGTGCCCGGCACCCGCAGCATGTCGCCGAAGGAGCAGAAGATGACGCCGGGGCGCGAGGCGATCTCCAGCGCCTTGTCGATCATCTCCAGGGGCGTCACGCACACCGGGCAGCCGGGGCCGTGGATCAGCTCCAGGGAGTCCGGCAGCAGCTGGTCGATGCCGTGCCGGATGATCGAGTGCGTCTGGCCGCCGCAGACCTCCATCAGCGCCCAGGGCCGGGTCACCGTGGTGTGGATGTCGTCCAGCAGCCGGCGGGCCAGCGCCGGGTCGTGGAACTCGTCGATGTACTTCACCGGGTTACCTCCTCGTCCGACCGGGCGGCGGCATCGGTGGTGGCCGTGGCCGCCACGGCGTCGGGGACGTCCGCGCCGGCCTCGGCCGCCGCGCGCCCCCAGGCGTCGCCGAACTCCTCGTCCAGCAGCCCCAGCTCCTCGAAGAGCCGCAGCGACGCCCGCGCCGACTCCTCGTCCAGACGCTGGAGCGCGAAGCCGACGTGCACGATGACGTACTCGCCCACCTGCGCCTCCGGCACGTAGGCCAGGCACACGTCCTTGGTCACGCCGCCGAAGTCGACCTGCGCCATGGGGGTGCCGTCCCGCTCACCGGTTCCGACCACTCGTCCTGGTACCGCCAGGCACATGGCCCGCCTCCGTTCGTCTCGTGGGTGGGGAAGTGCGCAGCGGCTCCCGGGCCGCCACCATGAGCTGTCCGAGGGCCAGGCCGCCGTCGCCGGGCGGCACCGCGCGGTGCCGCAGCACGGTGAAGCCGCCCGCGTCGAGGCCGTCGGCGCACGCCTCGTCCAGCAGCGCGTTGGCGAACACGCCGCCGGTGAGGGCGACCGTGCGCACCCCCGTCTCGTGGCGGGCGCGGCGGCAGACGGTGACCACCGCCGCCGCCACGGCCCGGTGGAACCGGGCGGCCATGACCTCGGCCGGGGTGCCGCGCCGGACGTCGGCCGCGAGGTCCGCCAGGACGGGCGCCGGGTCGAACACCGTGACGCCCGGCGTCCCGGCCGTGCCCCGCGACCGCAGGGCGAACGCGTAGGCGGGGGCCGGGCCCGGCTCCCCGACCCGCCAGACCCGCGCGGCGGCGGCCTCCAGCTCGACGGCGGCCTGCGCCTCGTACCCGGCCCGGTGGCACACACCGGTCAGCGAGGCCACCGCGTCGAACAGCCGCCCCATGCTGGACGTCGGCACGAGCGCGACGCGCCGCTCCAGCTGACGGGCCAACAGCCGCAGCTCCTCGTCGGTGCAGGCCGCCGCGCACGGCAGGTCCGGCGCCCAGGGCACGCCCGCCGCACGCAGCCGGGCCAGCGCCGTGCGGCACGGGTTGGCCACCGCCGCGTCCCCGCCGGGCAGCGGCGCGTACGCCAGGTGGGCCACTCTGCGGTAGCCGTCGTAGTCGGCCAGCATGACCTCGCCGCCCCACACGGCGCCGTCCGCGCCGTACCCCGTCCCGTCGAAGGCGACGCCGATGACCGGGCCCGTGCCGTCCAGTCCGTGCTCGGCCATGGTGGAGGCGATGTGCGCGTGGTGGTGCTGGACGAGGACCGGCTGGTCGGCGCGGGCCCCGGCGCGGCCCCGGGCCCAGCGCGTCGCGTGGTAGCGCGGGTGCGGATCGGCGGCGAGCACCTCCGGGCGGACGCCGGTGAGCTCCCGCAGCCGCTGCTCGCCCCGGCCGAACGCCTCCAGGGCGGTGAGGTCGCCCAGGTCGCCCAGGTGTGGGGAGAACCAGGCGTCGGTGCCCGCGCCGAGGCACAGCGCGTTCTTCAGGTCCCCGCCGACGGCCAGCGCGGGCCGGACGGGCACGGGCAGGGTCAGCGGCGTCGGCGCGTAGCCGCGGGAGCGGCGCAGGACGAGTTCCCGGCCGTCCGCCCGCACCCGCACCACGGAGTCGTCGCAGGGCACGTCGATGCGGCGGTCGTGGGTGAGCCAGGCGTCGGCGATGCCGCCGAGCCGGTCCAGCGCCTCGTCGTCGTCGGTCACGATCGGCTCCCCGGACCGGTTGCCGCTGGTCATGACGAGGACGCGCGGCCCCGGCGCGTCCCCCGGCAGCCCGAACAGCAGCTCGTGCACGGGGGTGTAGGGGAGCATGACGCCGACGTCGGGGCTGCCGGAGCACACGTTCCCGGCGAGCCCGGGGAGTGGACCCTCGGCGCGGCGCAGCAGGACGATGGGCCGGTGTCGGCCCGTCAGGGCCGCGCGCTCGCCCGCCCCCACGTCGGCGAGTCGCGTGGCCGTGGCGAGATCGGCGCACATCACGGCGAACGGCTTCCCGCCGCGCGCCTTGCGCTCCCGCAGCCGGGCGACGGCTGCCTCGTCGGCGGCGTCGCAGGCCAGGTGGTAGCCGCCGACGCCCTTGACCGCCACGATCGCCCCGGCCGCCAGCAGCTTCCGCGCGACGCCGAGGGCCCGCTCGCCCTCGGCCGCGCGCACGCCCGACCCGGCGCCGGGCACGAGCCGCAGGCGCGGGCCGCAGGCGTGGCAGGCGACCGGCTGGGTGTGGAAGCGGCGGTCCGCCGGGTCGTGGTACTCGCCCCGGCAGGCCGGGCACATGCGGAAGGGCGCCATCGTCGTGGTGGCCCGGTCGTACGGCAGCGCTGTGGCGATGGTGAAGCGCGGTCCGCAGTGCGTGCAGGTGATGAACGGGTGCCGGTAGCGGCGGTCGGCCGGATCGGCGAGCTCGCGCAGGCAGTCCGCGCAGGTCGCGGTGTCCGGCGGGATCCGGGTGTGTCCTGCGCCCTGTTCCGCGCTTCCTCCCGCGCTGCTCTCCGAGGCCCGGATGGTGAACGCCGCCTCGCCGACGGCCGCCAGCGTCTCGTGGCGGACGTCGGCGACGTGCGCGAGCGGCGGGGCGTCCGCCCGCAGCCGTCGGCAGAACTCCTCGACGGCGTGGGCGGGGCCCTCCACCTCGGCGGTGACGCCGCCGGTGGTGTTGGCGACGTGCCCGGCCAGCGCCAGCTCGCCCGCCAGCCGGTGCACGAACGGCCGGAACCCCACGCCCTGGACGACGCCCCGCACCAGCACGCGCCGCCGCAGAACGGCTTCGGGGTCGGCTTCGGGGCCGGCGTCGGTCTCGGGGTCGGTCTCGACAGGGCCGGTGTCGGGGCGGGGGACGTGCGGTGTCTCGGTGATGCCTTCGGTCATGCGGCGGCCCTCACGGCTCAGGAACCGTCGGCGACGGTCTGGAGGACGGCGTCCGACGGCTGCCCGGCCGGGGCGGCGATGACGTCGGACGCCGCCTCGTCCGGGCCCTCCGGCGCGTTCTCCCGGCCGCCCTCCGCCTCCGGCGCGGACTCGTGGCCGTGCGGGTGGCCGTGCGTGTGGCCGTGGCGCTCCAGGTGCTGCCGGGCCAGCACCGGCCGGTGCGGCGTCACCCCGCTGCACGCGGCAAGGGCCCGGTCCAGCAACTCGTCCACGCCCTCGCCCGTGTGGGCGGAGGAACGCAGCACCTCCACACCGGGGTTGACCCGCTCGACGTGGGCCGTGAAGGCCTCCTCGTCGAAGCCCGCCGGCTGCGCGAGATCGGTCTTGGTGAGGACGACGAGGTGCGCGAGGCCGAACGCCGTCGGGTACTTGACGGGCTTGTCCTCCCCCTCGGTGACGGACATCAGCACCACCCGCAGCGACTCGCCCAGGTCGTAGGTGGCCGGGCACACGAGGTTGCCGACGTTCTCCACGAACAGCGCCCTGGTGGCGCGCGGCGGCCAGTCCGCCAGGTGCTCGCGCACCTGGTCGGCCTCCAGGTGGCACAGGCCGCCGGTGAGCACCTGCTTCACCGGCGCACCCGAACGGGCCAGCCGCCGGGCGTCGTTCTCGGTGGCGAGGTCGGCGGTGAGCGCGGCGACCGCGACGCCGCGCTCACCGGCCCGCGTCAGCACCCGTTCCAGCAGCGCCGTCTTGCCGCTACCGGGGCTGGACATGAGGTTCACGGCGGTCATGCCGCGTGCGGTGAGGTCGGCGCGCAGCTCGGCCGCGAGCCCGTCGTTCTTCGCCAGCACCGCGTGGCGCAGGTCGACTGTCCGGCACATCATCGAACGTCCTCCTCAGGACAGGGACGGCGGGGGGACGCCTGCCGGGGCGTCCGGTTCCGGCAGGGTGACGGCGGCGATCTCCAGCTCCCGGCCGGTCAGCAGCTCCGCCGCGGACCGGCCGCAGCCGGGGCACTCCAGGGACGGCGGCGACCCGACGGCGAAGTCACCGGAGCAGCCGCCGCAGCGGGCCCGCGCCGGGACCTCCTCGATCTCCAGCCGGGCGCCCGCCAGGGCCGTGCCCTCGGCGGCGAGGCCGAAGGAGAAGCGGAGTGCGTCGGCGACCACGCCGGCCAGCTCGCCCACGCGCAGGCGGACGGACTCGACCGACGCGGCGCCGTGCCGCCGGGCGGCCGCGTCGGCGCTCTCGACGACGGCGGTCGCGATCGACAGTTCGTGCATGGACCGTCACGGTAGGCACCCGGGCGACCCGAGCCCGGCGGGCACGAGGGCAGGGGGGCGGGGTTTCCCCCGCCCGGCCCATGCGGTGCCGCCGGGCGGGCCCCCGCCGGGCGCGTCCCGCCACCGGGCCCGTGCGGCGCGGTCCACGATCGGGCTGTCGTCGGGCGGCCTGCCGGGCCGCGCCCCGCAACCGCCAGGGAGGCGGCCCATGCGCATCCTGCTGCTCGCCAGCGCGTTCAACAGCCTGACCCAACGCGTCTTCACCGAGCTGGTGGACCGCGGCCACGCCGTGGCGGTGGAGCTGGCGGCCACCACCGGTCCCGGGACGGAGGCGGAGGCGGTGCGGCGGCACACGCCGGACCTCGTCCTCGCGCCGATGCTGACGAGCGTCCTGCCGCCCGAGGTGTGGTCGGCGGTGCCCTGCCTGATCGTGCATCCGGGCCCGCCCGGGGACCGGGGGCCGTCCGCGCTGGACCGGGCCCTGGCGGACGGCGTCGACACGTGGGGGGTCACCGTCCTCCAGGCGGAGGCCGAGCTGGACGCCGGGCCGGTGTGGGCGTCGGCGTCCTTCCCGGTGCACGCCGGGCCCGGCAAGAGCGACGTCTACCGGGGCGAGCTGGCCGACGCCGCCGTGACGGCCGTGCTGAGCGCCGTCGAGCGGTTCTCCTCCGGCGCCGGGCCGCTGCCCGGCGACCCCGGCGCGTCCGGCCTGGGCTGGCGGCCGTACCTGCGTCAGGAGGACCGCCGCATCGACTGGTTCACCGAGCCGACGGCATCGGTGCTGCGCACCCTGCGGGCGGCCGACTCCCGGCCGGGCGTGCTCGACACCCTCCTCGGCGCCGAGTGGTACCTGCACGGCGGCCATCGGGAGGACACCCTGCGCGGCCTGCCGGGGGAGGTCGTCGCGACGCGCGAGGGGGCCGTCTGCCGGGCGACGGTCGACGGCGCGGTCTGGATCCCGGAGCTGCGCGCCCGCCGCCGTCCGCAGGGCCCGCCCACCTGGCGGCTGCCCGCCACCACGGCCCTCGGCGAGCGGCTGCCGGCGGACGTGCCCGAGGTCCCGGCCCCGCTGTGGCCGCGCGCCGGTGACGCCGACCGCACGTGGGCGGAGATCCGGTACGACGAGGACGGTTCGGCGGGCTTCCTGCGGTTCTCCTTCCCCGGCGGTGCGATGAGCACCGACCAGTGCCGACGGCTGCTGGCGGCCTACCGGTTCGCCTGCGCGCGGCCCACGGACGTCCTCGTGCTCGGCCCGGCCCGGGACTTCTTCTCCAACGGCATCCACCTGGGCGTCATCGAGGCCGCCGAGGACCCGGCGGCGGAGTCCTGGGCGAACATCCGGGCCATCGACGACCTGGTGGAGGCCGTCGTGACGACCACCGACCGGCTCGTCGTCTCCGCGCTGCCGGGGAACGCCGCCGCCGGTGGTGTGATGCTGGCGCTCGCGGCGGACGAGGTGTGGTGCCGGGAGGGCGCCGTGCTGAACCCGCACTACCGGCTGATGGGGCTGACCGGCTCGGAGCTGTGGACGTACCTCCTGCCGCGCCGCGTGGGCGCCGAGGGCACGCGGCGGCTCATGCGTGCGGCGCTGCCGCTGAGCGCGGCGACCGGGCACCGGGCGGGGCTGGTGGACCGCGTGGTGGAGGCGACGCCCGCCGGCTTCGCCTCCGAGGTCGCCCGGCTGGCCGTGCGGCTGACCCGCTCGGCGCACCTGCCCGCCCGGGTGGCGGAGAAGAAGGCGCTGCGGGAGCGCGACGAGGCCGTCAGGCGACTGGCGGACCACCGGGCCGAGGAGCTTGCGGCCATGCGGCGGACGTTCCTCGACCCCGGGGCGCCCTACCACGCGCTGCGCTCGGCCTTCGTACGCAAGGCGCGCCCGGCCGGCACGCCCGAACACCTCGCCCGGTACACCACGGCCGGGTACGCACCGTCACGCGTGTCCGATTTGTGAGCATTCGCACACCGTGTCAGCCTTCACGGGTGAGCCAGTAGCGGCCGAAAGGAAGCGCGCCATGACGACCACCGAAACGGCCCCCAGCGGCACGGGCGTGGAAGAGGTGCACATCCTGTGGACCTCCGAGGGCATGAGCTGTGACGGCGACACCGTCTCCGTCACCGCCGCCTCGCTGCCCAGCCTGGAGGACGTCGTCCTCGGCGCCATCCCCGGCCTGCCCAAGGTCCACCTCCACAACAAGGTGCTCGCCTACGAGACGGGCGACGACTTCATGGAGGTCTTCCACCGGGCCTCGCGCGGCGAGTTGGAGCATCCCTTCGTCCTCGTCGTCGAGGGCTCCATCCCCAACGAGAACATCAACGGCGATGGCTACTGGACGTCGATGGGCAACGACCCCGACACCGGCGAACCCCGCCCGCTCAACGACTGGCTCGACCTCCTGGCGCCGCAGGCCTACGCCGTCGTCGCCATCGGCACCTGCGCCACCTACGGCGGCATCCACGCCATGGCCGGGAACCCCACCGGCTGCATGGGCCTGGCCGACTACCTCGGCTGGGACTTCCGCTCGGCGGGCGGCCTGCCGATCGTCAACGTCCCCGGCTGCCCCGTCCAGCCGGACAACTTCATGGAGACCCTCACCTGGCTGCTCCACCAGGCCGCCGGGCTGGCCCCCACCATCCCGCTCGACGAACAGCTGCGCCCCACCTGGCTGTTCGGCAAGACGGTCCACGAGGGCTGCGACCGCGCCGCCTACTACGAGCAGGGCGACTTCGCCAAGGACTACAACTCGCCGAAGTGCCAGGTGAAGATCGGCTGCTGGGGCCCCGTCGTCAACTGCAACGTCACCAAGCGCGGCTGGATGGACGGCGTCGGCGGCTGCCCGAACGTCGGCGGCATCTGCATCGGCTGCACGATGCCCGGCTTCCCCGACAAGTTCATGCCCTTCATGGACGAGCCGCCCGGCGGCAGCGTCTCCTCCGGCCTGCTCAGCAGCACCTACGGGCCCCTCGTCCGCTCCCTGCGCTCCATCACCAACCGCACCGCGAACCACGAGCCCAAATGGCGCCACAACCGGGCGGAGCTGACCTCCGGCTACGCCCCGCGGTGGACGGGCCGCTGACCTCCCGCTGACACCGCGCGAAAGGACCTCCCCCCGTGACGACGACGCAGGCCAGGCCGACCGAGCAGCGCACCCTCACCGAGGTGGCGTTCGATCCGATCACCCGGATCGTCGGCAACCTGGGCATCTACACCAAGATCGACTTCCCCAACCGGGAGGTCGTCGAGTGCCGCAGCACCTCGTCCGTCTTCCGCGGCTACAGCGTCTTCATGAAGGGCAAGGACCCCCGGGACTCGCACTTCATCACCAGCCGCATCTGCGGCATCTGCGGGGACAACCACGCCACGTGCTCCGTCTACGCCCAGAACATGGCCTACGGCGTGAAGCCCCCGCCGCTCGCGGACTGGATCATCAACCTCGGCGAGGCCGCCGAGTACATGTTCGACCACACGATCTTCCAGGACAACCTGGTCTTCGTCGACTACAGCGAACGCATGGTCAAGGAGACCAACCCGAGCGTCCTGGAGCGGGCCGAGCGCACCCCCGCCCCGCGCGGCGACGTCCACGGCTTCCGGACCGTGGCCGACATCATGCGCTCCTTCAACCCCTTCGAGGGGAGCACCTACAAGGACGCGCTCGTCATGAGCCGCCTCACCCGCGAGATGTGCTGCCTGATGGAGGGACGGCACGTCCACCCCTCGACGCTCTACCCCGGCGGCGTCGGCACCGTCGCCACCCCGCAGCTGTTCACCGACTACCTCGTGCGGCTGACCCGCTGCCTGGACTTCGTCAAGCGCGCCGTCGCCATGAACGACGACGTCTTCGACTTCTTCTACGAGGCCCTGCCCGGCTACGAGGAGGTCGGCCGCCGCCGCACCCTGCTCGGCTGCTGGGGCGCCTTCCAGGACCCCAACGTCGTCGACTACCGCTACCGGACGATGAACGAGTGGGGGAACGCCATGTTCGTCACCCCCGGCATCGTCGTGGACAACGAGCTGGTCACCACCGACCTCGTCGACATCAACCTCGGCATGCGCATCCTCCTCGGCAGCTCCTACTACGAGGACTGGGTGGGCGAGGAGACGTACGTCGACAAGGACCCGCTCGGCAACCCCGTCGACAAGCGGCACCCCTGGAACCAGACGACGCTGCCCGCCCCGCAGAAGCGCGAGCTGGAGGAGGGCGGCAAGTACAGCTGGGTCATGAGCCCGCGCTGGCTCGACCAGCGCACCGGCGACCACCTCGCCCTGGACACCGGCGGCGGCCCCATCGCCCGGCTCTGGGCGACGGCCCTGGCGGGCAAGGTCGACACCCCCTACGTGCGGGCGCGCGGCGGCAGCGTCGAGATCGACCTGCCGAAGACACCGGGCATGGCCGAGGTCAACCTCAAGTGGACGCCGCCGCCCTTCCCCAACACCATCGAGCGCAACCGGGCCCGGATCTACTTCGTGGCCTACGCCGCCGGCATGGCCCTGCACTTCGTCAACGAGGCGCTGGCCGAGGTCCGGGCCGGACGCACCAAGGTCTTCGAGGACTTCACCGTGCCCGACGAGGGCATCGGCGTCGGCTTCCACGAGGCCGTGCGGGGCGTCCTCTCGCACCACCTCGTCATCCGCGACAAGAAGATCGCCAACTACCACCCGTACCCGCCCACCCCGTGGAACGCCAGCCCGCGCGACATGTACGGCACACCCGGCCCCTACGAGGACGCCGTGCAGGGCTGCCCGATCTTCGAGGAGAACGGCCCGGACGACTTCAAGGGCATCGACATCATGCGCACCGTGCGCAGCTTCGACCCCTGCCTGCCCTGCGGCGTCCACATGTACCTCGGCGGCGGACGCACCCTGCGGCAGACGCACTCGCCCACCTTCGGCCAGCACCTGTAAAGGCGGCACACGATGGCATCGGACGACGCCCGGGCCCGCGCGACCGTGGCCCGGGCCGAGGAACTGCTCTCCGGACTCGACGCCCTGCCCGACAGCGCGGCGGCGGCCCGCGCCCGGGAGACCGTCGAGACCCTCGTCGGCCTCTACGGCGAGGCGCTCGACCGCGTCGTCACGCACACCGGGGGTGACGAGGCGGTCCTGCGGCGGCTGGCCGACGACGAACTCGTCGGCCACCTCCTCCTCGTCCACGACCTGCACCCCGACCCGCCGTCCGTGCGGGCCCGCCGCGCGCTGGACGCCGTCGCCGAGCACCTCGGGCGGCACGGCGTCACCGTGGCGGCGGAGGAGCTGACCGACGAGGCCGTCAGGGTGCGGATCACCGGCACCGCACGGGGCTGCAACGCGCCCCCCGACCCGCCCGAGCGGACCGTCCGGGACGCGCTCGCCGGGGCCGCCCCCGACCTCGCACACGTCGAGGTGGAGACGGCCCCCGACCCCGCGCCCGAGACCCTCATCTCCGTCGACTCCCTCTTCCAGCGCCCCGCCCCCACCCCCGCGGGACAGCCGTGACCGGCCCGCCCGCCGCCCCCCGGCTCCGGGCCGTGGCCCGCCGCGCCACGGCCCGCACGCCCGGCGGCGCGGCGTCCGGCGGCCCGGCGGCCGAGGAGCGCTGCGACCTGTGCGCGGAGCGCCTCGCCCCCGACCACCGGCACCTGCTCGACCTGCTGACCGACGCGGTGTCCTGCGCCTGCCGCCCCTGCTCGCTGCTCTTCGACCGCCACGAGGCGGGCGGCGCCCACTACCGCCTCCTCCCGCAGCGGCGGCTGCGGCTGACGGGAACGCCGATCGACGACCACCTGTGGGCCGGCCTCGGCGTCCCCGTCGACCTGGCCTTCTTCACCCGCAGCGCCGAGTCCGGGCAGGTCATCGCCCGCTACCCGAGCCCCCTGGGCACCCTGCGGGCCCACCCCGACCCGGCCGTCTGGCAGGAGGTCCTGGCCACCGACCCGGCCCTGGGCGGCCTCGCCGACGACGTCGAGGCCCTCCTCGTCCACCGGGCGGCCGACCGGCGTGAGCAGTGGCTGCTGCCGCTGGACGACTGCTACCGCCTGGCCGCCCTCGTGCGCGCCCACTGGAAGGGACTGGGCGGCGGCACCGAAGTGTGGCAGCACGTGGAGACGTTCTTCCGGAACCTCGACGCGGCGCCCGCCACCGACGACCACAGCACTCCGCAGGAGGCGTCATGGGTATCACCGTAGGCAAGCCCGACACCAAGGCCGACGTGACCGCGCACGTCAAGGGCGTGCGGCGGGGCAACCACCAGGGGGCGGCCAAGCACCAGCCCGGCCACCTGGACGACGACCGCAGCACGGCCCGCCGCTCCACCGGCATCAACCCCGAGCTGCGCGACCCGATCCAGCCCGACATGCCGAACCTCTCCCCGGCATGACCGCCCCGGAGCGGACGCCGGCCGCCGCACCCGACCTGCCCGACCTGGACTTCGTCGTCACCGGCGCCGACCAGGAACGGTTCGCCGCCGTGCCCGCCCTGCGCTTCGGCGTGGAGATCACCCGCACGGGCGGCGGCCCCGTCCGCTCCGTCAGCCTCACCACGGCCCTGCGCATCGACGTCGCCCGGCGCCGGTACGACCCGGCCACGCAGCGGGCCCTCGCCGAGCTCTTCGGCGCCGCCGAACGCTGGGGCACCACGCTGCACCCCCTGACCTGGACGCAGACCACGCTCCAGGTGCCCGCCTTCGACGAGCGCACCCGGGTGGACGTCGTCGTGCCCTGCGGCTACGACACCGAGATCGCCGTCACCAAGTACCTCTCCGCCGTCCGGGACGGGGAGGTGCCGCTGGACTTCCTGTTCAGCGGCACCGTCTTCTACGCGGGGACGGGCGGCGGCCTGCGCACCGCGCGCGTCTCGTGGTCCAAGGACGCCACCTACCGGATGCCCGCCACCCTGTGGCACGAGCTGATCGGCCGCTACTACCCGGACAGCCCCTGGCTGCGGCTCCCGCGCGAGACGTGGGAGCGGCTCGACGCCTACCGGGTGCGCCACGTGCTCACCGACTGGGACGCGACCGTCCGCAGCCTGCTCGACCACGCCGAGACCGGCGACCAGACCCCCACCGGGGACCGGGACGCGCACGCCACCGCCTCCTGACCCCCGGCCCTCTCCCACCGCCCCCCCCCACGAACGTCACCGACCGGAGTGTCATGGACGCCGCTGAGGCCGTCGAGAAGATCGTGCGCACCTGCCTCTACGAGGGCTACCTGCTGTGGCCCTACCGCAGGACCGCGCTGAAGAACACCAAACGCTGGACGTTCGGCGGGGTCTTCCCGCAGCGCTGCGCCGCCGACCTCGGCGAACCCGACAGCCAGCGCACCCAGGTCCTCCTGGACGCCGGCGACCGGCCGCCGCACGAGGTGCGGCTGAGCGTGCGGGTGCGCTTCCTCCACGTCGTGGACCGCGCCGTGCTGCGCGAGGGCCCCGGCGGGCCCGAACCCGTCGACGCGGTGACCGTCGCAGGGGAGCGGTACGTCGCCTGGGAGGAGGCCACCGAGCGCGAGGTGACCCTGCGGCCGAGCCTCGCGGAGCTGTACGCGGCGCCCCGCACCGCCCCCGTCGACGTGCCGCCCGGCCGCGACCGCGAGCCGCTGCACGACGCCGACGGCGGCCACGTCGCGACCCTCGTCCGCAGCTGGCAACGGCTGACGGGCACCGTCACCGTGAGTGCCGAGGCCGTCGGCGGCGGGGTGCACCGCGTCACCGTGCGGACCGCCAACACCACCGACTGCCCGCCGCCCGTGGCCGGGGACCGGCGGGCGCGCGAGAGGGTCGCCGCCCACGCCCTCGTCTCCACCCACACCGTCCTGCACTGCGACGCCGGCCGGTTCGTCTCGCTCCTGGACCCGCCGGACCCGCTGGCGGACGCCGTCGCCGACTGCCGCAACGAGGGCGTGTGGCCCGTCCTCGTCGACGGCGGCCCCGGCGGGCTGGGAGCCGCCCGCACCGACAGCACCGCCGGCGCCCACACCGTGCTCGCCTCGCCCGTCACGCTCTACGACTTCCCGGCCGTCGCCCCCGAGAGCCCCGGCGACCTCTTCGACGGCACCGAGATCGACCAGCTCCTCATCCTCACCGTCCTCAGCCTCACCGAGGAGGAACAGGCCGAGGCCCGCGCCGCCGACCCCCGGGCGCGGGAGATCCTCGACCGCTGCGCCCGGCTCAGCACCGCCGAACTGGCCGCGCTGCACGGCACCATCCGCGAGTTCCGACCGCTGGAGCAGGCATGAACGCCCCCTGGGAGGACACCACCTCACCCGCCGACGCCGCCCGTACCGTCCTCGTCGACGGCGTCGTGGTCGGCCGTGGCAGCCGGGTGCGGCTGCGGCCGCTGCGGCACGGCGACATCATGGACCTCGCCCTGGCCGGGCGGACGGCCGAAGTCGTCGCCGTCGAGGAGGACTTCGAGGGCGCCGTGCACGTCGCGGTCGTGCTCCAGGACGACCCGGGGCGGGACTTCGGCTCCGCCGCGCAGATCGGGCACCGCTTCTTCTTCGCCCCCGAGGAGCTGGAGCCCGCCTCCGACCCCGACGAGGGGGAGCGTCCGCCGCGCGTCCTGGTGGCGGGGATCGGCAACATGTTCCTCGCCGACGACGGCTTCGGCCCCGAGGTCGCCGCAGCGCTGCGCCGGGTGACGCTGCCCGCCGAGGTGCACGTCGCGGACTTCGGCATCCGGGGCATGGACCTCGCCTACCGCCTCACCGAGGGCTACACGGCCGCCGTCCTCGTCGACGCGGCGCCGCACGGCGAGCCGCCCGGCACGATCAGCGTCATCGAACCGCCCCTGGACGACTTCGGGGACGCCATGCCCGAGGCGCACGGCATGGACCCGGTGAAGGTGCTGGCCCTGGCCCGCAGGCTCAGCGGCGGGGCCCCGCTGCCCCGCGTCCTGGTCGTCGGCTGCGAGCCGCTGGTGCGGATGACGGGCGAGGAGCCGGACGTGAGCGTCGGCCTCAGCGAACCGGTGCGGCGGGCGGTCACCGAAGCCGTCCCGGTCATCACCTCGCTGGTGGCCGACCTGCTCGCGCGGAGCGCGTCGGGTGCGGCGCGGGGCGCGTCGGGTGAGGCGGGTGTCGGGGGCGAGGGAGCCGGAGGGGAAGCGGCGGGAGTGGGAGAGGAGGTGAGTCCGCGATGAGGAAGGGCATCTTCATCCCGGCGGCCGTCGTCCGGCTGGCCGTGGGTCTGGTCACCCTGGCGACGGTTGCCGTCATCGCCTCGGAAGGTCCCGAGGCCGTGCGCTACATGAAGATGAAGCGCATGTGAGAGGCGCGGTGTGCGGGACGGTCGCCCGGCGCGCGTGGCGTGCGCGGGCGGCCGGTCCGGGCGTCATGACCTCCGAGGTCATCGACTCGGTGACCCGCCCGGTGGGACGGTGGCCGCGTCGCCACCACCGCCCGCACGAGGGGGACACCATGACCGAGCCCGGAAACGGCACCGGCGCCGTGAACGCGTACGCCATCGCCCACCTACGGGAGTTCCGTCCGCACCCGGACATCCCCCGCTACATCGAGCTGATTCAGGCCACCCTGGAGCCGTATTCCGGCCGATTCCTCGTCCACGGCGCCCAGGTCGAGGTGCTGGAGGGCAGCTGGCCCGGGGACGTCGTCGTCATCGGCTTCCCCGACCTGGAGAGCGCGCGGGCCTGGTACGCGTCACCCGCCTACCAGGAGGTGCTGCCGCTGCGCACCCGGCACATCACCGGCGACTGCGTCATCGTGCCCGGCGTTCCGGCCGGCTACGACCCCGCCCAGACGGCCGCGAAGGTCCGCGAGGCGCTGCCGCAGCCGATGGCTACCGACCGGTAGAAGCCGGGCCCGCGATGTGCTTGGGTGGCCGTCGACCGTGGGGAGGGCGGGATGCGGAAGCACATCGCGGTGTGGCTGGCGCTCGGGCTCGTCGGCGCCGTGCTGGCCGTCGGGTACGTGTGGGCCGGGTCGTCGACGTCGGCGCGCGAGCGGCCCGAGGCCGGGGACGACCGGCCCGTCTACCTGCCGGGCGAAGCGCGGGGCGCCGCCGAGGAGGAGCCGGAGGAGGCCGAACCCGCCGAACGGGAGCCCGCCCGCGTCCTGTTCATCGGCGACTCGCTCGCCATGGAGATGCAGGACGAACTCGGCCGCCGCGTCGGCGAGCTGGACCGGACGACCTACCTCGGCGCGCCCTACTCCGGCACCACCCTGTGCGACTACCTGGAGGGCCGGGACGTCGAGTCGCTCGTCCCCGCCGAGGACAAGGCCGCCGCCCTGGTGCGCTCCTTCCGGCCGACCGTCGTCGTCCTCCAGTTCTGGGGCAACTCCTGGGGCTACACGCCCTGCATGGACCGCGTCGGCTCCGGCACACCGGAGTACTACGCCCGCTACACCGCCGACGCCGAACGGCTGACCGAGCAGATCCGCACCGCCGCCGAGGAGAACGGCACCCCCGCGCCGCAACTCGTCTGGGTCCTCCAGGGCCCCGACGCGATGGCGCCCGACCGCGTCCGCCGCGTCAACGCCGTCTACGAGGAACTCGCCCCGCGCACGGACGCCCTGCTCTCCGACGCCGGTGCCGCCGTCAGCCGCCCCGGCGCCCGCTACACCTGGACGCGGACGCTGCCCTGCACGCAGGAGGAGCGGGACACCCCGGACCACTGCGAGGACGGCCGCACGCCGCTGCACCGCGAGGACGACCTGCTGCACTTCTGCCTGGCCCCCACGACGTCGGACCCCAAGCCCTGCCCGCGTCCGTCCCCCGGCATCGACCGCTACACCGCCGCCATCACCGCCACGGTGCGCGACCACCTGGGCCGCTGACCCCAACCGGGCGTCCCGGGCCCGGTACGCGCCGCCATAACATGGCTGAATGGTCCAAGTCCCCGCCGCATCACGGATATCCACCGCGCGACGCCGCACCCCGCCGCTGTGGGCCGTGCTGTTCGCAGCCTGCGCCGGACAGTTCCTCGTCGTCCTCGACATCGCCGTCGTCAACGTCGCCCTGCCCTCGATGCGCGACGACCTGGGCATGAGCCCGGCCGGACTGCAGTGGGTCGTCAACGCCTACACCATCACCTTCGCCGGGTTCCTCCTCTTCGGCGGACGCGCCGGGGACCTCTTCGGCCGCAAACGCCTCTTCCTCATCGGCCTCACCCTGTTCACCCTCGCCAGCCTCGCGGGCGGACTGGCCCAGGAGTCCTGGCAGTTGCTGGCGGCCCGCGCGGTGCAGGGCATCGGCGCCGCGGCGCTGGCCCCCTCCACCCTGACGCTGCTCACCGTCTCCGTCCCCGAAGGGCCCGCCCGCAACCGGGCCATCGGCACCTGGACGGCCGTCGGCGCGGGCGGCGGCGCGGCCGGCGGCCTCGTCGGCGGCGTCCTCACCGAGGGGCTGTCGTGGCGCTGGGTGCTGCTGGTGAACGTGCCGATCGGGGTCGTCGTACTTCTCGCCGCCGCCTGGTGGCTGGTGGAGACCCGCACCGGCGGCCGGCGGCGGCTCGACGTGCCCGGCGCCGTCCTCGTCACCGCCGGGCTGGCCACCCTCGCCTACGGGATCGTGGAGACGGAGTCCACGGGCTGGGGATCGCCCTCCGCCCTGGTGCCGTTGCTCGGCGGCCTGGCCCTCCTGGGCGCGTTCCTCGCCGTCGAGGCCCGCGCCCCGGTGCCGCTCATGCCGCTGCGGCTGTTCCGGCTGCCGTCCGTGGCGGCGGCGAACACGGCGATGTTCGTCATGGGCGCGACCATGGTGTGCTCCTGGTACTTCATCACGCTCTACCTCCAGAACGTCCTGCTCTACTCGCCCATCGCGGCGGGCCTGAGCTGCGTCCCGCACTCCCTCGTGATCGTCGCCGCGTCGAAGGCGGCGCCGCGCCTGATGGTGTGGGCCGGGCCGCGCAACGTCGCGGTGGCCGGCTGCGTCATGGCGGCCGCCGGATACCTGTGGCAGAGCACGCTGCACGCCGACGGCACGTACCTGGGCACGGTCCTCGGCCCCGGCCTGCTGATGATGGCGGGCGCGGGCCTGACGGCGACCCCGCTCGCGTCGGCCGCCACCACGGGCGCCCCGACGGAGGACGCGGGCATCGCCTCCGGACTCGTCAACATGGCGCGCACGATGGGCGGATCGCTCGGGCTCGCGGTCCTGTCGACCGTCGCGGCGGCCCGCATGTCCGGCACCGCCCCGGAGGGGCTCGCCCCCGGCTACGCCCTCGCCTTCCAACTGGGCGCCGTCGTCCTGGCCGTCAACGCCCTCTTCATCCTCGTGGCGCTGCCCCGCGCGCCCCGACCCGCCGGGGAGGGCCGCTGACCCACCTGGCACCATCACCACCATGAGTCTTCAACAAAATGTTGCAGATGGGTCAAGGGCGCCGGGGGTGACCGCGTGACGCGACCCGCCTCCCTGCGACGCCGCGTCGCCGCCGAAGCGCTGGGCACCGGCCTGCTCGCCGCCGTCATCATCGGCTCCGGCATCCACGCGAGCCGGCTCAGCGCGGACGTCGGCGTCGCGCTGCTGGTCAACGTCCTGGCGAGCGCCACCGCACTCGGGCTGCTCCTCGGCGTCCTCGGCCCCGTCTCCGGAGCCCACCTGAACCCGCTCATCACCCTCGCCGCCTGGTGGACCGGCGACGTTCCCCGCCGCGACGTCGCCGCCTACCTGCCCGCCCAGCTCACCGGCGGCCTCAGCGGCGCGGCCCTCGCCCACGCCATGTACGGACTCCCGCCCCTGACGCCCGGCACCCACGAGCGCTGGGGCCCCGGCGTCTGGCTCGCCGAAGCCGTCGCCACGGCCGGACTGCTCCTGGTGGCCTTCGGACTCGTCCGCTCCGGCCGGGCGCGGCTCGTCCCCGTCGCCGTCCCCGCCTGGATCGGCGCCGCCATCCTCTGCATGCCGTCCAACAGCTTCGCCAACCCCGCCCTCACCGCCGCCCGTTCACTCTCCGACACCTTCGCCGGGATCGCCCCCGCCTCCGCCCTCCTCTACCTCGCCGCCCAATTCCTCGGCGCCACCGCGGGCTTGGCCGCCGTCGCCCTCGTCTTCGGCCACACGTCCACCCGCCGCACGGTCGTCGTCACCCGGTCCGCCACGCCGGCCGGTCACCCCGACCCCGAGCACCCGGCCACCGCGCGCCCGGCCTGAGACTCCTCGCGCGTGCCCTACCCCGGGGGCCGACGCCGTTCGGCGCGGCGGGCGGCCCGCTCCGCGTCGCCCACCGCCGCCCGCGCCGCCCACTCCGCCTCCTCGGCCGCCGCCACCGCCTCCCGCGCCGCCGCCAGCTCGTCCGCCAGCGCGCCGGCCCGCTCCCGCGCCCCGGCCAGCCGCTCCCGCGCCGTCTCCAGCTCCGCGCGCCGCGCCGCCACGGCCCGTTCGGCGTCCTTCGCCGCCCGCCGTTCCTCCCCCTTCCGCCGCTCCCGCTCCGCCCGCCGCTCCTCGGCCGCCCGCCGCTCGGCCTCCCGTCGTCCGGCCCGCGCCTCCCGCGCCCGCCGCCGATCCCGCGCGGCGTCCAGATCCCGCACCGCCCCCGGCTCCGCCGCCACCGCCGGAAACCCGGCCTCCGCCCGCAACGGCCGCACCAGCCGCCCCTCCGCCCACCGCCGGGCCGCCTCCGGATCGGCCAGCACCGCGTGCAGCGTCCGGCGGACCTCCTCCAGGACGTCGTCCCCCACCGGACGCCCGGCGGCCGACGCCAACCGGCCCGCCTCCTGCGCCATCGCCGCCACCACCGCGTGCTGCCGCGCGCCCAGTTCGCGCAACTGCGCGCCGTCCAACTCCGCCTGCGCCCGCCGCAGCGCCTCGCCCAGCTCCACCAGCGGCCCGACCTCCTCCGGCCGCTCCCGCACCAGCACGTTGCTGACCCACGCGGCCCGCGTCGGCCGCCGCAACTCCTTCAGCTCCGCCGCGAGCCGCCGCTCACCGGCCTTCCGCGCCGCCCGCACGGCCGCGTCCCGCGCCGCCGTGAACTCCTCCGGCGGCCCCCGGTACAGCTCGTCCGCGACCTCGTCGAACCCCACCCACCCATCCTCCCGCCCCCACGCCCCCACCGCGCGTCCCACCGCGCCGAACGGCGGACGGGGCCGGGTGGCGACCCGGCCACGGCCTGCCGCAGCGCGGCCACGGTGGCGGGCGGCTGAGGGATCAGTCGCCGCCCGGGGATGCCCGTGGTCATACGACCGAGTGTGCCCCCTTCTGCTCCTCCGCGCGGGGCACGCGGGGGGTCTCGCGGTCGACGCGTACGGGACATCGGGATCACCGATCGCCGTGGAGACCGAAGCGGCAGAAGACGCTCTTGCCGCCGCCCTCCCGGGGAACCCACCAGACCGCGTCCGCCAGGGCGCACACGAGGAACAGCCCGCGTCCGCCGTCTTGGAGGAGGTCGTGGTGAGGCAGGTCGAACAGGCCGGAGGCGCTCAGGTCCCCGCGCGGCACCCCGGGCAGCGCGGAATCACCATCCGCGACCTCCACGGACAGCCACCGGGGGTGGGCGCGGAAGGCGAGGGCAACCTGACGGCTGCCCGGCTCCGTCCCACGTCCCTGCGGCCCGGCATGGTGCACTGCGTTGCCGACGAGTTCCGACACACAGAGCTCCACGTCGTCCGCCAGCCGCTCCACGCCCCAGTCCCGGGAGACCTCTCGGGCCAGGCGACGGGCAACCCTGCCCGTGTCGGGCGAACGCACCGGAAGCCGGGCCGAGCGGAAGCGCTCCGCCGTGGCCGGAGCCTCAGCTCCCACGGGCTCGGGCCGTGCAGCCCACAGGAGTCCCTCACGCACGTCACCGGACTCCATCGCACGACCTCTCGCCCCGCGTGTCGGCCCTGCTCCTCAGCATGTCCGCTGGTCCGCTCACCGAGGCATTCCCCGCACGGCGAATCCACCGTGGTCCCACGTCGATGCCGTAAGGGGCCAGCCACAACGTCCGCCGCCGGGCGCGGCCCAGCAGCAGTTCCCGCCGTTCCTCCGGGGTCATCACATAGGGACGGACGAGTTCGGCGTTCGTGATCACCGGCAGGTCCTGCACCACACGGCGGATGAGGGGCGGCTCCGTTGTCGGGGTGTCGACCTCCTTGGCCGCCAGGCGGCCGGCCCTATGCGTGCCGGGCTTCGAGAGCAGTAACGCCAGCAGGCGTGTGATCAAGTGACTGGTGCTTTTGTGCACGTTGACGCTCCTCATCAGCGTTGGCCGTGTCCGGGCCCGTGGGCACGGTCGGGGATTCATCCCCGCCAGGTCATCGGTGCTCCCGGGCGGTGAGTGGCCCGCTTGGTCACACATGGCCCTGGCCGGCCTGATCGAGTAGTTGCGCGAGTTGCCGCGCGACGACAGGAGCCGTCCGGCCCCGGTTCACCCCCTGACAGGGGCCATGCGCCAGAGGCGGACGACGACCTCCCGATAAGTGCGGTGAGACGGGTGGCCTCCCGTGTGGGAGAAGGCCCAGGCGCGCGCCGCTTCGAAGTCCGCTTCTGTACCCGAGGAAGCCAGACACGAGGAACACTCCAGCTCGTGCAGCATCTCGGGTTCCCCCGGTGAGAGGTGCGGCGCCATCGTCCAGCTCACGTAGCGGAAGACCGAGCGCGTCACGATGCGCCACTGTCGTACGGCTTCCTGCTGGGGGCGTTGACCTCGACCAGCCGCGCCTTCGGTCGCTCCCCGTGGGTGATAGACCGCACCTCGCTTTGAGGTGCATCCCACAGCAGGGCGCTGTTGAGCAACTTCAGCAGTAGGCGCGTGCCAAGGTGTTCCCTCACCCGGCGCACGCCATACATGAGTTGATTTAGCGTCAATGCGCCCGCGCGGAGCGCTCCCTTGTGGCTCACGCAGTCAGGAAATCCCCGGTACCACGGACGTTGGTACCTCCACCAAAGCCCATTTGGGGACGTCCCAGAGTTGGTAGAACGTCCCTAGCAACGTCCCCATGAGTAGGGAGAGACTCTGTGCAGAACGAGCGACTACGAGCCGCCATGGCAGCCGGTGGGTGGACCTACGCCACCCTCGCGGCCAAGGCGGAGGTGGACCCCAAGTCTGTCGAGCGCTGGGTCAACCTCGGCCGCACTCCGCGCCGCACGACAGCGATGCAGGCTGCCGAAGCCTTAGGAGAAGACGTGCACGCACTCTGGCCAACCCTGCGTCAGGTTCGCAGTGCGCGAGCCATAAGCCCCGAACTGATGGCCCTGTACGACGAACGCGCGGACGTACCCGTATCGGCCTTCACGGACATGCTGGGCCAAGCCCGCGAGCACATCGACGTGCTGGTCTATGCGGCCGTCTTCCTGCACGAGGCGTATCCCCGCCTCAACGATCTGCTGCGGGAGCGGGCGACTGAGGGGTGCAGTGTGCGCGTCGCCATCGGCGACGCCGACAGCGACAACGTCCAGCAGCGCGGCCAAGAGGAGAGGTTCGGCCACGGCATCGAGTCCCGTTGCCGACTCGCGCTCATGCACTACCGGCCGCTGCTAGGCGTGCCGGGCATCGAAATCCGCACACACGGGACCACGCTCTACAACTCCATCTATCGAGCGGATGACCAGATGCTGGTCAACGCCCACGTGTGGGGTGTCAACGCTTACGGGGCGCCCGTATGGCACATGCGCCGCCACGACAACGGCAGGATCTTCAACACCTACGCGCAGAGCTTCGACGCCGTCTGGGCAACGGCAACGCCGGTACAGGGAGAATGAGGCATGACGCGGACCGAGTACTACGACGACCCCGATGCGCCCGAACCCAACAGTCTGGTCGTCGCTGCGTCCGCCGTCGTGACCGACGAGAAGGGCCGCATACTGCTCCAGCGGCGCCGCGACAACGGCCTCTGGGCTCTGTGCGGCGGCGGCATGGAGCTGACCGACTCCCTACCGGGCGCGGCCGTGCGCGAGGTGAAAGAGGAGACTGGACTCGACGTAGAGATCATCGGTCTGGTCGGCACCTACACCGACCCCCGACACATCATCGCCTACAGCGACGGCGAGGTACGCAGACAGTTCAATGTCTGCTTCACCGCCCGCGTCGTCGGAGGCGCACTGGCCATCTCGGACGAGTCCACCGAACTGCGGTTCGTGCCGCCCGAAGAGCTCGACGCGCTGCCGATGCACCACACCCAGCGCCTCCGGCTCAAGCACTTCCTCGAACACCGAGACCAGCCGTACCTCGGTTGACCCAGAACGCCCCTGCGGCCCTCCAATTCGCTTGTGATCCAGCTGCTACCCGGCAGGCCCTCTACTGGCAGGACAGCGAGTGGTTTACCGCAGGCGAGAGGCGAGGTCATGGGGAGCAATGAGTCGGGCGAGGTATTCGCATGCAGTGCTCATCTGCATGCACTTTTGACGTCGGGCAGCTGGCGTCAAGTTCCGGGCACGCGTCCAAGAGCTGCGTAGCCTGAACACCGGCCCACCTCGTGACTGAGCGTATCCATGCACCACCGCGTGCGGCGTCCGGCGGGCCTCCTCCAGGACGTCGTACCCCACCGGCCGCCCCCACGCCCCCACCGCGTCTCAAAGAGCATCGAACGGTGGCACGATGCGGACCACGACGATCAGTGGATCGCGGGGGGCTACCAGGAAGTAGAACCAGCCACCAGCGGCGTCCATACGACGTAGACCGCCTGAGCGAGGTCCAGTGCCGAGGTCGCTGACGTCGACGCCCGTACTGGCCAGATCGACGATCTGGTCAGCCAACCGCTCCACTTCGGCTACGACGTGAGTGGGAACACCGCCTGCCACATGGTCGTGGTCAGGGTCGTATTCCCAGTGCCAATCCGTGCTCACCGGGTCGCGAGACCGACGGCTGCGTGGGCCGCGTCCAGGATGCGCCCGATGTGAGCGGCCGCCCGGCGTGCCTGGGCGGCATCACCCGTCTCGGCGGCATCCTCCCAGCGTCGGAGATCCGCTGCGATCTCCGGGTGGCGCTGAATGTGGACGTGGACCGCCCACTGGGCCACGAACCGTTGGAGCGGTGCCAGGTCGGAACCCTGTCGGGACTGATCGGCCGCATGGTCCAGCTCTCGAGTGAAGGCCGGTAGGGCGGCAGGAGTGATCTGGCTGACGGCCTGCCGCAGTGCGGCCACGGTGGCGGGCGGCTGAGGGATCAGCGGTTGCCCGGCGACGGAGGTAGTCATGGCGGCTCCCATGAGCGCGATTTTGATCCCGCGCTTCAGCGTAATGGGCGGTACTGCGCTATCGCCCCTCGAACGAGTGAAGGAGCGAACTTGAAGAGGGCTCGATCACACACGTATGTGATGAGAAGGCGGGCTTGCCCTTCAAGCCGAGGCTTCGATGCTGCGAGCCGTCGCGGGCCGATTCAGCCGTCCGTGCGGGCGATGCCGACGGGGCAGGAGACGCCGGTGCCGCCGATGCCGCAGTAGCCCGCCGGGTTCTTGTGCAGGTACTGCTGGTGGTACAGCTCGGCGGGGTAGAAGGGGCGGCCCTCGGCGGGCAGGATCTCGGTCGTGATGTCGCCGTAGCCCGAGGCGGTCAGGAGTCGCTGGTAGGCGTCGCGGGAGGCCTCGGCCTCCTGCTGGTCGGCGGGGGAGTGGGTGTAGACGGCGGAGCGGTACTGGGTGCCGACGTCGTTGCCCTGCCGGAAGCCCTGCGTCGGGTCGTGGGCCTCCCAGAAGAGCTTCAGGAGACGCCCGAAGTCGACCTTCGCCGGGTCGTACACGACGCGGACGGCCTCGGTGTGGCCCGTCATGCCCGAGCAGACCTCCTCGTAGGTGGGGTGCACGGTGTGCCCGCCCTGGTAGCCGACGAGGGTCGTCCACACGCCGTCCTGCTCCCAGAAGACGCGCTCGGCGCCCCAGAAGCAGCCGAGGCCGAAGTCGGCGACGGCGAGGTGCTCGGGGTGGGGGCCGAGCAGCGGCGTGTCGAGGACGGCGTGCGTCCCGGTCACGGTGAACGCGGGTTCGGTGCGGCCGGGCAGGGCCTGCTCGGGGGTGGGGAGGTGGGACGTGCGGCGGGCGAACATGGCGGGGCTCCCTCGGTGGCTCGGGCGGACGGTGGGGTGGTCGTCGGTGCAGGGGCGGCCGTCAGTGCAGGGGTGGCGGCGGGGCGGACGCGGTGCTGCCGCCGTGGCTCTCGTAGCCCGCGACGGCCAGGGCGCGGTAGGCGGCGTACGCGCGGGCGGGGTCCGGGGCCTCGATCCACGGGAGGGCGCCGACGTAGCCGTCCACGGCGCGCAGCGCCTCCATGGCCTCCTCGAAGCGCTCGGACCGCACCAGCAGGCACAGCAGCAGGTGCAGGACGTGGGCCCGGACGGGGTGGTCGTCGGCCGCTTCGTTGACGGCGAACTCGGCCGCCTCGATCGCGTCCTCGACGACCTTGCTCTGGTACATCCCGCGCACCATGTTGGCCTCGGGCAGGTGCTCCCAGACGGCGAACAGCGGCAGGGCGGGGAGCAGGCTGCCCTCGGGGGCGCGGGCGGCGGCGTCCTGGGCGAAGGCGTAGGCGTCCTCGCGGGAGCCGTGCCACTTCTCCGACCAGTACGGCAGGGCGGCCAGGTGCGCGCCCATGTGGTGCGGGGCGCGCCGCACGACCTCGTTCCACAGGGCCTCGAAGTCGGCGCGGCGGTAGCCGAGGCGGCGGGCGACGAACAGTTCGGTGAGGTGGGGTGTCGGGTCCTCGTCGGCCATCGCGGCCGCCTCGCGGGCGACGTTGCGGGCCTCCTCCAGGACGATGTGGTGATCGGCGGAGGAGGGGTCGGCGAGGGCCTGCCAGACGAGGAACTGGGCGTAGACCTGGGCGGCGCTGCGGTCCTGCGGCCGCTCGGTGCGCCAGTTCCGCAGCCAGCGGGCGTCCTGCTGGCGGGCCTCGGTGGGGGCGTCCTTGGTGAAGGAGAGGCCGCCCGGTGCGGGCGACGGGCCCGGCTCCGGGGGCGGCTGCTCGGCGCCGGTGGCCCGCGCGGCGCGGAGTTCCACCGCGGCGGCTCCGGCCAGGGACTGCACGCGCTGCCAGCGCAGCTCCCAGTCGTCGGAGGTCAGGGCGAGCAGCCGGGCGACGGGCTCGTAGTCCTGGGTGCGCTGGGTCTCGGTCAGTGCCTCGACCAGCTCGTGGTCGGGCCCGGGCAGCCGGACGTCGAGCTCGGCGGCGGGCACGAAGCCGTAGGCGTCGGGATCGTTCGACCGGGTGAAGCCGCCCATGGCCGCCTTGACGGCCCGGCGCCGCTGCAGCAGGCGGGGCACCAGGAAACCGGCGAGGGCGGCGACGACCAAGAGGAAGAGCAGGAACTCCATGGGTCCACGGTACGGCGCGCGCCGTACCGGTCGGCGGGGGCGGCCGGAATTCCGGCGCCGACGTTCTCCCGGCCCCGGCAGCCCTTAGGCTCGCGGGCATGAGCCACGAGCACTTCGAGACGCTTGCCATCCATGCCGGCCAGGAGCCGGACGCCGCGACGGGCGCCGTCGTCCCGCCGATCTACCAGGTCTCCACCTACAAGCAGGACGGGGTGGGCGGCCTGCGGGGCGGTTACGAGTACAGCAGGTCCGCCAACCCCACGCGGACCGCGCTGGAGGAGAACCTGGCCGCCCTGGAGGGCGGGAGCCGGGGCCTGGCCTTCGCCTCCGGTCTGGCGGCGGAGGACTGCCTGCTGCGGACGGTGCTGACCCCGGGCGACCACGTCGTGATCCCCAACGACGCCTACGGCGGGACGTTCCGCCTCTTCGCCAAGGTCGCCGAGCGCTGGGGCGTGCGCTGGTCGGTCGCCGACACGGCCGACGCGGACGCCGTGCGCGCCGCCCTCACCGACCGCACCAAGGTCATCTGGGTCGAGACGCCCACCAACCCGCTGCTGGGTATCACCGACATCGCGCGGCTCGCCGACGTCGCCCGCACGGCGGGGGCCCGGCTGGTCGTGGACAACACCTTCGCCAGCCCCTACCTCCAGCAGCCCCTGGCCCTGGGCGCCGACGTCGTCGTGCACTCCACGACGAAGTACATGGGCGGCCACTCCGACGTCGTCGGGGGCGCGCTCGTCACCTCCGACGCGGCGCTCGGCGAGGAGCTGGCCTTCCACCAGAACGCCATGGGCGCCGTCGCGGGGCCGTTCGACGCGTGGCTGGTGATGCGCGGCGTGAAGACGCTCGCCGTCCGCATGGACCGGCACTGCGCGAACGCCACCCGCGTCGCGGAGATGCTGGCGGCGCACCCGAAGGTCATCGAGGTCCTCTACCCGGGGCTGCCCGGGCACGCGGGGCACGAGGTGGCGGCCAAGCAGATGCGCGCGTTCGGCGGGATGGTCTCGTTCCGCGTCGCCGGGGGCGAGGAGGAGGCGGTCGCGGTGTGCGACCGCACCAAGCTGTTCACCCTCGGGGAGTCGCTCGGCGGCGTCGAGTCGCTCATCGAGCACCCGGGCCGGATGACGCACGCCTCGGTGGCCGGTTCGCTCCTGGAGGTGCCCGGCGACCTGGTGCGGCTCTCCGTCGGCATCGAGTCCGTGGACGACCTCCTGGCGGACCTCACGGACGCGTTGCGCTGAAGACGGGGGCGGCGGTCACCGGCCCGGCCACCGGGCTCGTCAGCCCGGCCACGGCGGCGTCAGCCGGTCCGGCGGGAGGTGCCACGGTTCGGTGGCCGCCGCCCACCTCAGGAAGAACACCGTCGCGCCCCCCAGGACCGTCCACGCGAGGGTGCGGGCCGCGTTCCTGACGCGTAGCAGCCGCGCGCCGCGTGCGGCGGCGCGGCGCGTCAGGTCGGGCGGAACGGGTGGGTGGGGCGTCTCCAGGAGGCGGCGGACGGGGCCCTCCTTCGGGTCCGGCGGGCCGTCGGACCCGGCGGGCGGGCCGCCGTTCACCGCGCCGCTCCGGGGGCCTGCGGAGCCGGTGCGGGGCGGGAGCGCATCGTCGACAGGGCGTGGGCGTAGAGGGCGCGGACGCGTTCGGGCGGCAGGTCCAGCGTCGCGGCCGTCTGGTCCTCGCCGAGCCCCTCGTGCAGCCGCAGCACGAGAACGAGCCGCTCGCGGGGGCCGAGCCGGGTCAGGACGCCGCCACAGGGGCGCCGGTGGCGCCAGGACGACGCGCCGAAGCGGGTGGCGAGGGCGGTGCGGGCGCAGGCGTAGGGGTCTTCGCCGCGCAGGGCGTCCCAGGTGGCGTAGGTGTCCGCGAGGGCGGCCGTCAGGAGCCGCTCGGCGGCCGGGCAGTGGGTGCGGCTCTCGCCGGTCAGCAGGGCGGCGACGTGCAGGAGCCGGCCGGCCGCGCCCGCCGTGAACGTCTCGAACTCCCGGTCGCGACGGCGAACCGCCGCTGCTCGCCGTGTTCCCACCCCGTCAGTGGACGTCCGGTGGGCCCGCCGGGTCAAGACCTGGGCGGGCGGGTGTGGTTCAGGACGGTCCGAGCGGTGCGTGCAGGTCGGACAGCGCCTCGTTGAACCGGGTGAGCAGGGTGCAGAAGGCCTCGCGCTCCGCGTCCGACCAGCCGTCGGTGAGCAGCGCCATGAGGGCGCGGCGGGAGGCCCGCACCTGTGCCAGGCGCGCGGCGCCGCGTGCCGACAGCTCCAGCACGACGGCGCGGCCGTCCTCGGGGTGGGAGGTGCGGCTGACCAGGCCCGCGTCGACCAGCGGTGCCACCTGACGGGTGACCGTGGAGGAGTCGATGCCCATGCCGGCGGCGAGTGCCTTGACGCCGGTCGGGCCTTCCTGGTCGAGGCGGTTGAGGAGCAGGTAGGCGGCGCGGTCCATGGAGTTCCGGGCCTGGCCGACGCCGCCGAGCCGGGTCTGCTCGGCGCGGCGGGCGAACAGGGCCACCTGGTGCTGCAGGGTCTCGAACGTCGGCTCGCCGTCCTCCCCCTGGGCGGGGACGGTCGGGCCGGGCGCTCCGCGGGGGTGGGAGCCAGTCGTCAGGTCCGGGTGCGTGGGCATGGCCGGGGTGCTCGCTTCTGTGGACGTACGGACTTACGGCGTCGTGCTGTCGTGAGGGTGGGCCACAGGGTACGCGCGTTGGACGGATCGCGTACCGGTGCTGCGGTAACGACCTTGCACGGAGACCGCCGGGCGCGTGGGGCAGGGGCCGCTGCCAGACTGGCGGCATGGTTGACAGCTCCCGCCCCCTCACCGTCGACGACGTACGGGCCGCCCACAAGGCGCTCTCCGGGGTCGCCCGGGTCACGGCGATGGAGGGCAGCCGGCACCTCACCGATCTCGTCGGCTCCCCCGTCCATCTGAAGTGCGAGAACCTCCAGCGCACGGGTTCGTTCAAGATCCGCGGCGCCTACGCGCGGATCGCCGGCCTGCCGGCGGAGGAGCGGGCCCGGGGCGTGGTCGCCGCGAGCGCGGGCAACCACGCGCAGGGCGTGGCGCTCGCGGCCTCGCTGCTCGGCGTGCGGTCCACCGTCTTCATGCCGCGCGGGGCACCGCTGCCGAAGCTGGCCGCGACCCGCGAGTACGGCGCGGAGGTGCGGCTGCACGGTCACGTGGTGGACGAGTCCCTGGCCGCCGCCAAGGAGTACGCGGCCGAGACCGGTGCCGTCGTCATCCACCCCTTCGACCACCGCGACATCGTGGCGGGCCAGGGCACGGTGGGCCTGGAGATCCTGGAGCAGTGCCCGGAGGTGCGCACGATCGTCGTCGGGGTCGGCGGTGGCGGCCTGGTGGCGGGGATCGCGCTGGCGGTCAAGGCGCTGCGGCCGGACGTGCGGATCGTCGGCGTGCAGGCGGAGGGGGCCGCCGCCTACCCGCCGTCGCTGGCGGCGGGACGTCCGGTGGCGCTGGACTCGGTCGCCACGATGGCCGACGGCATCAAGGTCGGACGGCCGGGGGACGTGCCGTTCGAAATCGTTGGCGCGCTGGTGGACGAGGTCCGTACGGTGTCGGAGGACGCGCTCTCCCGGGCGCTTCTGCTGTGCTTGGAGCGGGCGAAGCTCGTGGTGGAGCCGGCGGGGGCCAGTCCGGTGGCGGCGCTGCTCAGCGAGCCCGACGCGTTCCCCGGGCCGGTGGTCGCGGTGCTGTCCGGGGGCAACGTCGACCCGCTGGTCCTCCAGCGCACGCTGCGGCACGGCATGGCGGCGGCGGGGCGCTACCTCTCCCTGCGACTGCGGCTGACGGACCGTCCCGGTGCGCTGGCCGCGCTCCTGGGGGAGTTGTCAGTGGCCGACGCTAACGTCCTCGACGTCAGCCATGTCCGGACCGACCCCCGGCTCGGGCTCAGCGAGGTGGAGGTGGAGCTGCATCTGGAGACCAAGGGCGCCGCGCACTGCGCGGAGGTGACCCGGGCCCTGCGGGACGCGGGGTACACCGTCCGCGCGTGACGGGAGCCGGACGGGAGCCGGGACGCCACGTACCGCGCCGAACGCGACAGTGACGCGATACATCGCGACAGGTTAAGGTGTTCGCGAACCGACGCGTGCGGCGTACCGAGCACCCCGGTCCGTGCGGTCCGTCCAACGGCCAGCACCCGTACAGTCGGCACAGTCGGCACGGCACACGCCACAGCAACGCAGCCACACACTCACCCCCCTACTCCGGGAGAACCACAACATGCCAGGCGCCATCTACGCCGAAGGTCTGGTGAAGACGTTCGGCGACGTCAAGGCACTGGACGGCGTCGACCTCGACGTCCCCGAAGGCACGGTCCTCGGTCTGCTCGGCCCCAACGGCGCGGGCAAGACGACGACCGTGCGGGTGCTGACCACCCTCCTGCGGCCGGACAGCGGACGCGCCGTCGTCGCGGGCGTCGACGTCCTCAAGCATCCGAACGAGGTGCGCCGTTCCATCGGCCTCTCCGGCCAGTTCGCGGCCGTCGACGAGTACCTGACCGGCCGGGAGAACCTCACGATGGTCGGGCAGCTCTACCAGATGTCCGCACGGGACGCGAAGCGGCGCTCGGTCGAGCTGCTGGAGCGGTTCAACCTGGCCGACGCCGCCGACCGCCCCGCCAAGACCTACTCCGGCGGTATGCGCCGCCGGCTCGACCTCGCCGCCGCGCTCGTCGTCAGCCCGCCGGTGATGTTCATGGACGAGCCCACCACCGGCCTCGACCCGCGCAACCGGCAGGGCCTGTGGGACGTCATCCAGGAGCTCGTCGCGGGCGGTACGACGCTGCTGCTGACGACGCAGTACCTGGAGGAGGCCGACCGCCTCGCCGACGACATCGCCGTCGTCGACCACGGCAAGGTCATCGCGCGCGGCACGTCCGACCAGCTCAAGCAGCGCACCGGCGGTGAGCGCATCGAGGTCGTCGTGCACGAGCGCGACCGCATCTCCGACGCCCGGGGCATCCTCGCCGGACACGGCGCGGTCAAGGGCGCGGCGGCGGACGTCGCCGTCGAGCAGCACACCCGCAAGCTGACCGTCCCCGTCAGCGGCGGGGCCAAGCTGCTCGCCGAGGTCATCCGCGACCTGGACGGGGCGGGCATCGAGATCGACGACATCGGCCTGCGCCGCCCCACCCTGGACGACGTCTTCATCTCCCTCACCGGCCACGCGGCCGAGCGGGGCGACACCGACGCCGACGCCGACACGAAGGCGGACACGAAGGCCGCCACCGACACGACCCGCCCGGAGGAACAGAGTTGAGCACCGTCGACGCGCCCGGGGCCCCGCGGCGGCCCGTGGCACCCAAGGCCCGCGGCGGAATCGCCCAGTCCTTCTCGGACTCGCTGATCGTCGCCCGCCGGAATCTCATCCGCATGCTGCGGATCCCCGAAGTGATCATCTTCGGACTCTTCCAGCCCGTCATGTTCGTCGTGCTGTTCAGCTACGTCTTCGGCGGCTCCATCAGCATCCCCGGAGCCGGGACCGACCCGGAGGACTACCGCTCGTTCCTCATGGCCGGCATCTTCGCGCAGACGGTCACGTTCGCCACGGCGGGCGCGGGCGCGGGCATCGCCGAGGACATGCACAAGGGCCTCATCGACCGTTTCCGCTCCCTGCCGATGGCGCGCGGCGCCGTCCTCACCGGCCGGAGCATCGCCGACGCCGTCCAGACGGCGCTCACCCTCCTCGTGCTGGCCGTCGTCGCCCTGCTCGTCGGCTGGCGGGTCAACGAGGGCGTCCTCAAGGCCCTCGGCGCGTTCGGCCTGCTGCTCCTGCTCGGCTACGCGTTCACCTGGATCGGCGCGCTCATCGGCCTGTCCGTGCGCACCCCCGAGGCGGCGACCTCCGGCGGCCTGGTGTGGCTGTTCCCGCTGACGTTCGTCTCGATCGCCTTCGTGCCGTCGCAGAACATGCCCGGCTGGCTCCAGCCCGTCGCCGAGTGGAACCCGTTCAGCGCCACGGTGCAGGCCGCCCGCGAGCTGTTCGGCAACCTGCCGCCCGGGTTCCAGGCGCCGGACGCCTGGCCCATGCAGAACCCGGTCCTGGCCTCCGTGCTGTGGTCGGTCCTCATCATCGTCGTCTTCCGCACGCTGGCGGTCCGCAAGTACCGCTCCGCCACCGGCTGACGTCCCGGCCGATCGACCGGCCGACCGGCCGGCCACCGCGCCCGCAGCGCGGCGGCCGGGCACGGCGAAGCCCCCGCCCCCTCCGGTACGCCCGGGGGAGGCGGGGGCTTCGCCGTGCGGCGGTCCGGGCTCAGCCCTGGTAGGGCTTGGCCTCCAGGATCTTCACCATCGCCAGATTGCCGTTGGGCAGCTCGTAGTCCGCCTCGTCACCGACCTTCTTGCCGTTCACGCCCTGGCCGAGCGGCGACTGCGGGGAGTACGTCTCGATGTCCGAGCTCGCGTACTCGCGGGAGGCCAGCAGGAAGGTGAGCGTGTCGTCCGCGTCACCGTCGAAGGCGATCGTCACCACCATGCCGGGCTCGACGACGCCGTCGTCCGGAGGGGTCTCGCCGACCTTGGCGTTCTCCAGCAGCTGGGTGAGCTGGCGGATGCGCAGCTCCTGCTTGCCCTGCTCCTCCTTGGCGGCGTGGTAGCCGCCGTTCTCACGCAGGTCACCCTCCTCGCGGGCCGCCTCGATCTTCCGGGAGATCTCCAGGCGAGCCGGACCCGACAGGTGCTCCAGCTCGGCCTTGAGCTGGTCGTACGCCGCCTGAGTCAGCCAGGTGACGTTGTCGCTGGTCTGGGTCACAGGTGCTCCTTGCAGGTACTCGGGGGATCTCGGAAAACAAGCAACGCCCTGCCCGGAAGACATGCCTGACCGGGCGGGCGAAACATCGACCATAACAATTTCCGGGGAAAACGGAAGGTGTGACGGCCGTGGGTGCCGACGGTCTCACTCACAGCGAACGCTTCCGTCGGCCGGGCTCAGACGACCCGGCGGCGACCGGCGGTCAGCCCGTCGCCTCCTTGCAACCCACCAGCTCGGCCGCGTAGGCGCGCCCGGTCGTCTCCAGGGTGACTACCCGGTCGATGCGGCTCTCACCCGCCTCGAAGGTGAAGTCGGCCCGGCCGACCTCGCCCCGGTCGACCGAGAGCGCGCGCAGCGAGCAGACCCCGGTGACGCCGTCGTCCTTGCGGACCTCCAGGTGCACCTGCACCTCGGTGTCCGACACCGGGCGGGACTTGATCAGCTCGCCGCTGACCGTGCCCGCCGTGGTGATGTAGGAGACGCCGATCCAGCCGAGCAGCGCGGTGAACGCGACGCCCAGCACCAGCCCCGCCCTCCGCAGCCGGCGGTCCCGCTGGGCGTCGTCGCCGGTGGGGCGGCCGTACCGGCCGGCGGGGGGCTGCGTCATGTCACGTCCGGGAGAATGAGGAATAGAACGGGGTGCTGTGTCAGTCACTATAGAAGCCGTGTTCCTTCACCAGTGAACGAGGATCGAAGAGCCTTGACCGAGCAGCTGCGACTGATGGCCGTGCACGCCCACCCCGACGACGAGTCGAGCAAGGGTGCGGCCACCATGGCGATGTACGTGTCCGAGGGGGTGGACGTGCTGGTCGCGACCTGCACGGGCGGTGAGCGCGGTTCCATCCTCAACCCCAAGCTCCAGGGTGACGCCTACATCGAGGCGAACATCCACGAGGTCCGCCGCAAGGAGATGGACGAGGCCCGCGAGATCCTGGGCGTCAAGCAGGCGTGGCTGGGCTTCGTCGACTCCGGGTTGCCGGAGGGCGACCCGCTGCCGCCGCTCCCCGAGGGCTGCTTCGCCCTCCAGGACGTCGACGAGGCGGCGGGCGCGCTGGTGAAGCTCATCCGCTCCTTCCGCCCGCACGTGATCACCACGTACGACGAGAACGGCGGCTACCCCCACCCCGACCACATCATGACCCACAAGATCTCGATGGTCGCCTTCGACGCCGCCGCCGACCCGGACCGCTACCCGGAGACCGGCCCCGCCTGGCGGCCGCTGAAGCTCTACTACAACCAGGGCTTCAACCGCCGCCGCACCCAGACGCTGCACGACGCGATGCTGGAGCGCGGTCTGGACTCGCCCTACGGGGAGTGGCTCAAGCGGTGGGACGAGTTCCAGAAGGCGGAGCGCGACATCACGACGTTCGTCCCCTGCGGCGACTTCTTCGAGGTCCGCGACAAGGCCCTGATCGCCCACGCCACCCAGATCGACCCCGACGGCGGCTGGTTCCGCGTCCCGATGGAGGTCCAGCGGGAGGTCTGGCCGACGGAGGAGTACGAGCTGGCGAAGTCTCTCGTCGATACGACCCTCCCCGAGAGCGACCTCTTCGCGGGCATCCGCGACAATTGAGCCCATGAGTGCTACGCAGGCCCTGCTGACCTCGCCCGCCGCCGCCGATCTGGTGACCCTCGCGCAGGAGCTGGACGAGAACAAGGTGACGCCCGGCGTCCTCGGCTTCATCGTGTTCGCCGTGATGGGGCTGGGGGTGTGGTTCCTGATGAAGTCCCTGAACCGCCACATGGGCCGGGTCGACTTCCCCGAAGAGACCGAACCGAAGAAGTGACGCGCCCGCCCGCCGATCCGCGTCCGCGGACCGGCGGCCGGGACGGTCCGGCGCGTCAGGGCGCCGCGACGCCCATCGTGTCGCGGGCGGCGCGGGAGGGCACCATGCCCAGCTGCCACACCCGCCAGCCCTCCTCCAGCTCGATGCCGCGCTCCAGCATCAGGGCGTAGGCCTCCGCGCAGTCCGCGAGGACGGGATCACGGTCCCGGTGGCCGTCGGCCACCAGGTCGGCCAGCTCCTGCTGGGCCACCGCCGTGCCGACGACCGAGCCGCCCGGCGAGGCGAACGGCAGCAGCGTGCAGCGCAGGAACCGGGCCCAGTCACCGCCGCGCCGGTCGGGGGAAGCGCCGCCCTCCGGCTCGCCGTATCCGGCCGTGAACAGGGCCAGCGCCTCGTCCGTCAGCTCCAGGGCCTGCGTCAGCCGGCCGTTGCCCGCGTCGATGACCGCGAGCTCCAGGCAGGACCACGCCTGACCGTGCGGGACGCCGACCCGCTGGAAGTCGCTGCGGGCGTCCTGGAGGAGCTGCCGCGCGAAGCCGGAGTTGCGCAGTGACCCCGACGTCGTGGCCGCCCGCTGGTCACGGGTCACCCGGCCCAGGTGGTGCCGGGCGCAGGCCAGCCCGTAGGCGTCCCGCATCCGGCTGAAGCTTGCGCGGGCCCGCTCCAGTTCCTGCACCGCGCCGTCCCGGTTGCCGCTCTCCTCCAGGGCGAGCCCCAGGTAGTAGCGGGTCCAGGCGGCGCCCCGGGGGTCCTCGCCCTCGCGGTGCCGCACCAGCGCGCCGTGCAGCTCCTCGACCGCCTCACCCGCCTCCCCGGCGTAGAGCCGGGCGCGCGCCAGCTCGGTCAGGGCCCACGCCTCGCCACGACCGTCCTGGGTGCGCCGGTACTCCTCCAACGCGCGCTGGAGCTCGGCCTCGGCGCCCCCCACGTCCCCGGTGCGCAGCAGGGTCTGGCCGAGCTGGAAGTGCGCCCACGCCTGCCCGTGGACGCTCTCGCTGTGCCGGTGGCCCTCCAGCGCCTCCCGCAGCAGCCCGAGCGCCTCCCGCAGGCGCCCCCGGTCGCGTGCGACGGCGGCGAGGGCGTGCAGCGTCCAGGCCCGGTCGCCGCGCAGGGCCTCGCCCGTCTGGAGCTCCAGCGCCTCCCCGAGCTTCGCCGCGGCCTCCGCGAGCTTCCCCTGGTGGTGCAGCGTGATGCCCAGCTCGCGCAGGGTCCGGGCGGCCCCGGCGGCGTGGTCGGCCTCCAGGTACAGGCTGACGACCGACGTCAGCGTGGTGTGCGAGCGGTCCAGCTCGCCGAGCTGCCGGGCGGCGATGCCGGTGCGCCACTGCACGGACCGCGTCAGCAGGCCCTGGTCGACGGCCTCGGTGAGGTCGCTCAGCTCGCCCAGCCGGTAGAGGTCGCCGCGCAGCAGGCAGTAGTCGCACAGGGCGCCGAGCAGGTGCAGCACGGCCGACTGGTCGACCGCCGGGTCGGCGTGCCGCAGCGCGGCCGTGATGAAGCTGGACTCGTCGTCCAGCCAGCGCAGGGCGGCGTCCAGCGAGGCGAAGCCGTGCCCGCCGAAGTGCCCGGTGGCGCGGGTGGACGTCTTGCCGTCCACCATGCGGATGACGGTGTCGGCCAGCTCCGCGTACGACCGCAGCAGCCGCTCCTGCGCGGCGGCCCGCTCCCCGGTCTCCTCCTCGTCGCGCAGCCGGGCCAGCGCGAAGCGGCGGACCAGACCGTGCAGTCGGTACCGCTCACCGCGCACGTGCTGGATCAGCCCGGCCTCCGCCAGTGCCGCCAGCTCGCGCCCGGCGGCGTGTTCGTCGGTGCCCAGCAGCGCGGCGGCCGCCGCCGCGCCGAGGCTGGCCCGCCCGGCGAGGGCGAGGCGGCGCAGCAGCGTGCGGGCGGCGTCGGACTGGTCGGCGTACCGCAGCGCCAGGACGCGCCCCGCAGGGTCCGCCGCGTCGTCCGGACCCTGCGCGGCGAGCCGCCGGGCGAGCGCCCCCGCGTCCCCGCCCGCCGCGTTCCCGCCCTCGGCGAGTGCGGAGCCCGCCAGCCGCAGCGCGAAGGGCAGCCCGCCGCACCGGGCGGTCAGCTCGTCGTACCCGGCGGCGTCGTACGGCGGCGCCGAGGCCCCGCCGTCGCTACCCGCCGCGACGGCGCTCAGCAGCTCCTCCGCCCCGGACGCGTCGAGCCCGCCCAGCTCCAGGTGGTGCACCCGGGCCGTCAGCTCCGGGGGCAGCTCCAGCGGCCCTGCGGTGGTGACCACGACCAGGCTGTCGGACCCCTGCGGCACGAGCGCGGCCACCTGCGCGGCGTCCGTCGCGTCGTCCAGCACCACCGTGACCGGCAGATCCTCCAGGTGCTTGTGGTACAGCTCCGTGAGGCGCCGCACCTGCTGCTCCTGCGCGGGCCGCTCCCGTCCGGAGGTGCCGCGGAACAGCAGCTGCTCCCGGGGCGCGCCCAGCCGGTTGAGCAGGTGGAGCAGCGCGTCGCGGGTGCTGAGCGGCGTGCTGCCGTCGCCGCGCAGATCCACCAGGCACGCGCCGCGGAACTCGTCGCGCAGCGCGTGCGCCGCGTGCACCGCCAGCGCCGTGCGCCCCGAGCCGGGCGGCCCATGCAGGACGACGACGGTCGGCCGCGTCTCCGTGGCCGTCCGCGCCTGACGCACCCACTGCCCGACGCGCTCCAGCTCCGCCCGGCGCCCGGTGAACGGCAGGGCCGGAGCGGGCAGCTGACTGAAGGACTGGACCAGCACGTTCCGCCGCCGGGCCGCCGCACTGCGGTCCGTGCCCCGCAGCCGGGGCTGGCCGCCCCCGCGCCGCTCGGTGCGGGGGGAGCGCGCCCTCGGCACGGTGGCCCGCTGCTGCTCCAGGTACGGCCGCACGCCGCGCAGCTCCAGCGCCGTCAGCCAGGCGAGCCGCAACTGCTCGACGCCGCCGGGCTGGTGCCGTGCGCCCGCACCGGACTGGGCGGCCCACAGGTGGGCGCCCACGATCCACGCCAGCGCCCCCACCACGCCCGCCACGGCCACCAGCAGGGCCGCGCCCAGCGCCTCGCCCGAGCCGTACTCCCGGTCCCACAGCATGATCGCCACCGAGGCGACCACGACCGCCCCGGCGACCGGCCCGAGCGCCGCCCCGGAGAACCGCTCGCCCAGCCGCCCGGGCCCCGCCGCGTCCAACGCCCGGGCGAACGCGGCGTACTCCTCGCCGGCCCGCCCGGCGATCTCGTCGAGCGCGGCACGGCCCCGGGCCAGCAGCACCTCGCCGTCGACCTTGCCGCCGCTGCGCCGCACCTCCTCGTCCACCGCACGGGCCAGTACGCGCTCGGCCTCCGCGCGGTGAGCCTCACTCAGTCGCGTGACCACAACCCCCGCCATACGCACCTCTCCCTCGAACGTGACCCCCGAGTCTTCCGCTTCCCGCCCCGGCGCGACACCCCACGCCCCGGCGCGAGCGGGGGCGCCCTGATGCGCCGGGGCGCGGAGAAGCCGTCACCGCGATCGCCGAGCCGGTTCAGCGATAGCCATGGGTCGGGTGTCACGAATCCACGATCCGAGCGGAGCCTCAGCGCTCTTCGCGGACGCGGTCGTGGGCGGGATCGCGCTCACTGGCCCGAAGACCGACCGCAAGGGTCAGTTCAAGGACCCGGTGCGGTGACGTGAGATCCGGAAACAGTTCTCGCAGCTGCGCCATGCGGTACCGGACGGTCTGGGGATGGACGAACAACGCCGCTGCCATGTCCTTCCGCCTGCCCTGGTGCAGCAGCCACTCCCGCAACGTTTCCTCCAGCCGCCGCGCGGTCGCGGCAGGCAAGGTCTGCAACGGTGCGAGGGCCCGGGCACGCAGGTCCACAAAGGCGTCCACGTCGGCGCTCAGGATCAGCTCGGGCAGGTGGTCCTCGGTGTCGCGAATCCTCGAGGAGAGAGAGCGCGCGCGTACGGCTCGTGCGTACGAGGCGGACGCACGAGTCCATGGCCGGGCCGGGCCGACCACGGCGGTGCGGTTCTTCATCTGTCTCAGGAGATGTGATCGGTCGGCATCGGGGACGAGGAGCACGCCCAGGGCGTCCGGCAGATCGTCGAGGACGAGGGTGTTCGGGTCGAGCGTGCGGTAGGCGGGACGGGCCCGGGCGGCGGGCAGCAGGACCGCGGTCAGCGACACCGGAGGCTGCCATCCCGCCCGCAGCGCAGAGGCACGCAGCACGTCCGAACCCGCGTCGGCGAGGAGGTCGCGGGCCAGGTGTTCAAGGTGGCGCTCGTGAGCCCGGCCCTGGGCGGCCAGTTCGTCGGCGTGGCCCGCAGCGCTCGCGGCGGAGAGCTCGTCGATGTAGGCGAAGGTCAGCTCGGCGAACTTGGCGACCTCGGCGGCGGGCAGACCTGCGGGCACGGCACCCGCTGCCAGGCATCGCCAGGCCACGCGGGCGCCGACGCGGTAGGCGCTGAGCAGCGCGTCCATCGAACGGCCGTCGCGCACCTCGCCGCGGCCCAGCTCGTAGGCGGCGTCGCCTGCGTCGCCGCCCGTGGCGTTGCCGCTCGCGAGGTCCAGGTAATGCCCCAGAGCGGTGCGGACGGCTCGGCGGATGGTGCCGCCCATACGGCCCGAGAGGGCGTTGGCGTAGGGAGGGACCTCGTCGATGATCGCCTGGACGACCTCGTCGGCGGTGGTCTTCAGCGCGGCCCGCAGTGCGGTGACCGTAGTCTCATCCAGGGCCAGCTCGCTGGCCCGCCGGGTTGCATGGCTCATGTTTTTGTCTTTTACGAACAGTTCAGCGGGCCAGATTCACGTCCTGCGGACAGGACTTTACCCCCTGAAGCGCAGCAAGCTGGAGCCATGACGAGTGCAGCCCTGCGCAGCAGGGCGTGGAAACTGTTGGAGATGGTCACGACGCCGGTGTTGCCGTCGGACTACCTCGACCTGGTCAGTCCGCTGCGCGCGGGCGCCGACCTGCGTGGGCGCATCGAGGCCGTGCATCCCGAGACGGACGACGCCGTGACCGTCGTGATCAGGCCGGGACGTGGGTGGCGCGGCCACACAGCCGGTCAGTACGTGCGGATCGGGGTCGACGTCGACGGGGTGCGCCTGTGGCGTGCCTACTCGCTCACCTCGCCGACGAACCGCCAGGACGGCCGCGTCACGATCACGGTGAAGGCGATTCCGGACGGCAAGGTCAGCAATTACCTGGTTCGCAGGGCCAAACGCGGCACGCTGGTCCAGCTCGACCAGGCAGCCGGTGACTTCGTGCTGCCGGAGGCCAAGCCCGCCAAGGTGCTCTACCTGACGGCCGGCAGCGGCATCACGCCGGTGATGGGCATGCTGCGCGACACCGGGCTCGACGACGTCGTCATGATCCACTGCGCGCCACAGCCGCAAGACGTGATCTTCCGCGACGAACTGCACGACCTGGTCGCTGAGAAGAAGCTGTGTCTGACCGAGGTGCACACCGACACCGACGGCATGCTCGACATCGCCCGTCTCGACGAACTCGTGCCCGACTGGGCCGAGCGCGAGACCTGGGCCTGCGGGCCCGCGGGTCTGCTCGATGCCGCCGAAGAGCACTGGAGCGAGCACGGCGTGCAAGAACGCCTGCACACCGAACGTTTCCGCCCCAGCATCGTCGTCCCCGGCGACGGCGGCGTGGTCACGTTCAGCACCACCGGCAAGACCGTCAGCGCGGACGGCGCCACGCCGTTGCTGGACATCGGTGAGGAGGCCGGCGTGCTCATGCCCTCCGGGTGCCGCATGGGCATCTGCTTCGGCTGCGTCACGCCGCTCAAGGCCGGCGCCGTCCGCGACCTGCGCACCGGCGGGATCACCGAGGCCGAGCCGGGCGTCCTCATTCAGACCTGCGTGTCCGCCGCCGCGGGCGCCTGCGACATCGAACGGTAGGAGTAATTTGACTGCCATCGACCCCACCGCCCACCTGACCGCGGAGCAGATCGAGGAGCTTGGCCGCGAGCTGGACGCGATCCGCGACGCAGTGATCGCCGACCGCGGCGAGAAGGACGCCGCCTACATTCGCAAGGTCATCTCGGCGCAGCGCAAGCTTGAGCTGGTCAGCAGGGGCGTGCTGCTGTTCTCGATCTTTCCGCCCGCGTGGCTCATCGGCACCGCCGGTCTGTCCGTGGCGAAGATCATGGACAACATGGAGATCGGCCACAACGTCCTGCACGGCCAGTGGGACTGGATGCGGGACCCGAAGATCCACTCCACCACGTGGGACTGGGACCATGTCTCGCCGCCCGAGCAGTGGAAGCACTCGCACAACGAGCTGCACCACAGGTACACCAACGTGCTCGGCAAGGACAACGACCTCGGCTACGGCATCATGCGCGTCGACGAGGACCAGAAGTGGCACCCCTTCCACCTCGGCCAGCCGCTGTGGAACTTCCTCAACGCCTGCTTCTTCGAGTACGGCATCGCCGCGTACGACCTGGAGCTCGGCAAGAACCTCCACAAGCGCCGCCGCAAGAACCCGGAGTTCCGCGCGCGGGCCAAGGCCGTGGGTCGCAAGATCCGCAAGCAGGTGCTCAAGGACTACGTGGTCCACCCGCTGCTGTCGGGACCGTCATTCCTCACCACACTCGCCGCCACGTTCACCGCGAACGTGGTCCGCAACATCTGGTCCCACTCGGTGATCATGTGCGGGCACTTCCCCGAGGGCGTGCAGGTCTTCGAGCGTCGGTCGATCAGGGGCGAGACGCGCGGCCAGTGGTACCTGCGCCAGATGATGGGCTCGGCGAACATCAGCGGCAGCAAGGCCATGCACTTCATGACCGGCAATCTGTCGCACCAGATCGAGCATCACCTGTTCCCTGACCTGCCGAGCAACCGGTACGCCGAGGTCGCGGTGGAGGTGCGCGCGTTGTTCGAGAAGTACGAGCTGGAGTACGTCACCGGGCCGCTGCCCAAGCAGGTGTTCTCCGCGTGGCGCAAGGTCATCCGGCTCTCGCTGCCGAACAAGAAGCCCAGGGTCAAGACGCCGGACCGCGAGCCGGAGCTCGTCGCCGTCTGATTCCCGGTACCGGTTCAGCTCTTTCGGCCGTACCGGCGCCACAGCCGGTTTCGGTGCCGTCCGATCCGGACCAGTAAGAGGCCATCTCATTTGGGCGACTCGCTACTCTGTGAGTCATGGTGGGGATCGTTGAGCGGCTGGTGCCGGACGAGTTGTGGGAGTTGTTCCAGCGGGTGGTGCCGGAGGCGCCGTCGCGGCCGCAGGGCGGTGGTCGGCGTCGGCACGGCGACCGGGAGGTGCTGGCCGCGATCGTCTTCGTGGCCACGTCGGGTTGTACCTGGCAGCAGTTGCCTTCGGCGTCGTTCGGCCCGTCCGGAGCGACCGCCCACCGGCGGTTTTCGGAGTGGTCGAAGGCCAGAGTGTGGGCCAAGCTCCACCGCCTGGTCCTCGACGAACTCGGTGCCCGCGGCGAGCTGGACTGGTCACGGTGCGCGATCGACTCGGTGAACATGCGCGCCCTGAAAAGGGGGACCTGACAGGTCCGAATCCTGTCGACCGGGGCAAGTACGGCTCGAAGATCCATCTGATCACGGAACGGTCCGGTCTGCCCATATCCATCGGCATCTCCGGGGCCAACCTGCACGACAGCCAGGCCCTGATCCCGCTCGTCAAGGGCATCCCGCCGATCCGCTCACGCCGCGGACCCCGGCGGCGCAAGCCCGCCAAACTCCACGCCGACAAGGGCTACGACTACGTCCACCTGCGGCGATGGTTACGCCAGCGCGGCATCACCCACCGCATCGCCCGCAAGGGAATCGAGTCCTCGCAACGGCTGGGCCGCCACCGCTGGACCGTCGAACGCACCATGGCCTGGCTCGCCGGCTGCCGCCGCCTACACCGACGCTACGAACGCAAAGCCGACCACTTCCTCGCCTTCACCAGCATCGCCTGCACTCTCATCTGCTACCGCCGACTCACCAAATGAGATGGCTTCTAAGTGGGCAACCGCGGCATCCGCCCGTTCGACACGGTGAAGTGCACGATCTTCCTGGAACGCTGGGCTCGGGCCGACTCAATATCTGTTACAGCGGATTCAGTATTTGACCGGGTATGCGTGCAGACTTGTTTTCCCGGCGGTCGGAGTAGCGCTACTCGGCGAACACGAACCGCTTCGCCGTGCTACTGTTCCATCTCAGTTGCAGTTGTGGTTTTCCAAAACTTCAGGGCACTTCCGTCGGACTCTGCGCCGCCGAAAGGGCCCTGGCGAGTCCCGTCTTTTCTGGTCGGGGTAATCATTGCGGCGACACGACACCCGCACGGTGCGGATGTCGGTGCACTGCCCCGAAGGAGAATGACATGAATACTGGTACCGTGAAGTGGTTCAACTCGGAAAAGGGCTTCGGTTTCATCGAGCAGGAGGGTGGCGGCGCTGACGTGTTCGCCCACTACTCGAACATCGCCACCCAGGGCTTCCGCGAACTACTCGAAGGCCAGCAGGTGAACTTCGACATCGCGCAGGGTCAGAAGGGCCCGATGGCCGAGAACATCGTTCCCGCCTGACGCGACTGACACATACGTGCGGCTGGGGCCCGCACCCTTCGGGGTGCGGGCCCCAGCCGCACGGTACGCGATCAGCTTTTCTTCCGTGTTCTGTTCGGCCAGTTCTTGCCCCCGTGCCGTTCATCGCTACCGGCGTTCCTTCATGCGAGCCGTGTCAAGGAAGTTCCGCATGAACTGCACGCGCACCAGCGACTACTTTCCGTGAACCTGCGACGGCGGCACCATTGCAGGAAAGGCAACAGGAATTCCGACTCGCTGGCCACTGCGTCGGAGACCCACAGTGGGGCGCTGTCGGGAGCGGCCAGGAACTCCCTGCCCGATCAGGCCGGGAGTTTCGACTGGCTGCGGAGCTCTTCGTTGATGCGCTGAGCTTCCTCAACCTGATCCTCAAGGATGATGATGCGGCAGGCGGCCTCGATGGGCGTGCCCGCATCGACGAGTTCACGGGCCCGTCCTGCAATGCGCAGCTGGTAGCGGGAGTAGCGGCGGTGGCCGCCTTCGGAGCGCAGCGGAGTGATCAGGCGGTGCTCGCCCAGGGCGCGCAGGAATGCGGGCGTGGCGCCGAGCATCTCGGCGGCCCGGCCCATGGTGTAGGCGGGATAGTCTTCGCCGTCGAACTTGTCGGCGGGACGGGCACTGCGAGGGGGCATAGACCTCTTCTTCCGGGGACGCGTCGAGGGGCCCGGGCGCCAGTCGGCGCCCGGGCCCCGAGCTTTCAACACCATCTACCGGCTGACTGCACCGGTCTTCTTGTTCCGCAGGTCCAGCCGTGCGGACGGGACTGCGGGGATCGCGGTTGCGTGACCGAGGACCACCTTCCAATCCGGGGTCTGCGGTACCCGGGAGGACACCGTCCGCGCCCGGGCGATCCTGATGGTGCCTGCTCCTTGCTCCTTCGATCAATCCATCTGTACTGGCAGGTGACACGGTACTGCTGTGCGGCCCCTGGGGTCGCCCGGTCCGGCAGCCAGCGGAGGAACCCACCAGATCGGCTCCGCCGCTCCGCTACCGGACCGTCCCTGCGTTCGCTTGCTTGCACGGCAGTTCGTCTCTGCCGCGCCCTTCGACATCTGGGCTACGAGAGGAAACCTAACTCCTGCCGAAGTCGATGTCTACTCTGACTGCTGTAGATTTTCGCCAGTGTCAGCCTCCTGTCTTCTGTCGCTTCAACGTGCGGAAGCGTCGCCTGCCCGGTTGGTGACTTGCCGTGCGAGTGCAAGAGCGGACCCGTGGTACAGCGGGTGCGACAGGACAGCGAACGCGTCCGCGCGGAGACGCGCCTACCTGCTCCAGCACGCCGACAACCCGGTCGACTGGTGGTCGTGGGAAGACGGGGCGTTCGAGGAGGCGCGGCGGCGCGACGTGCCGGTGCTGCTGTCCGTCGGCTACTCCGTCTGCCACTGGTGCCAGTGAATGACACGACCAGGTAGTCCTGCCCTGGGGTATTGCCAGAAGGCGGGCCTTGACCCCGGGGCGCGGACATGTCCTGGCGCACAGGACGTCGGAGGCGCCGAGGGCGCGGGCGATTCCTCGTCGCTCACAGGGTCCCAAGGTCGGCCGTGACAGGGAATGGCGCGGTGGCCTTCACGGTGCCGGTGAACACCTCGCCGTCCCGGTAGGCCCTGTTGGCTGGGTCGAGGACGTAGGTGTAGACGATCGGAACGCCGGTGGCGGACTGCTCGATGCGCCAGTAGAAGGGGATGCCGGCTTTGGCGTACTGGTCCACCTTCACGATCCGGTCGGTGGTCTCTGACCCCGGGGACACGACCTCGACGACCAGGAGCACGTGCTCGGGGCGGGTGGGTGTGAAGTCGATGGTCTCCGCCCGGTACACGGTGACGTCCGGACGGCGGTTGGTGAGCGGGACATCCTCCAGGCGGACGTCGAAGTCCGTGTCGGCATTCCAGTCCGGGCCTGCGGCGGCGTCCAGGGCGTTGGCCAGGATGCGGGCCAGCCGGTTGTGCCGCTTGGAGGCGCTCGGGGTCGCGACGATCATTCCGTCCACGATCTCGATACCGGCGCACTGCTCTACGGGCCAGGAGTCGTACTGCTCCGCGCTGATCTGCGAATGCATCCACGCGGGCGCCACCATCTCGGCGCTCATGGTGTGCCTCCTTCGAGGGGCTTCCACGGTTCCGGCGCTGCCGGGCCCAGACTACTGTCCGGGGGGCCCGGGGTGCCCGGCTTCCGGCGGAGCACGGGCCGCGTGCCGTGCCGTGCGGACCGTGGAGGGGTGCGCGTTCGGCCTCCGGGGCGGGGGCGGACGCTGTGAGAGGCTGGGGCGCATGAACCGGTTGGCTGGTGTGACCTCGCCTTATCTGCTTCAGCATGCCGACAACCCGGTCGACTGGTGGCCGTGGGGACCCGAGGCGTTCGAGGAAGCGAAACGGCGCGATGTGCCCGTTCTGCTGTCGGTCGGGTACTCCGCCTGCCACTGGTGCCACGTCATGGCGCACGAGTCGTTCGAGGACGACGAGACGGCCGCGTACCTGAACGAGCACTTCGTCAGTGTCAAGGTGGACCGCGAGGAACGCCCGGACGTGGACGCCGTCTACATGGAGGCCGTGCAGGCGGCCACCGGGCAGGGCGGCTGGCCCATGACGGTCTTCCTCACGCCCGGCGCCGAGCCCTTCTACTTCGGCACCTACTTCCCGCCCGCGCCGCGCGCCGGGATGCCGTCCTTCCGGCAGGTGCTGGAGGGCGTGCAGGACGCCTGGTCCGGGCGGCGCGGTGAGGTGGACGAGGTCGCCGGGCGGATCAGGACGGAGCTTGCGGGCCGCACGATCGGGTACGGCGCGGACGCCCCCGGCGCGCCGGGGGAGCCCGAGCTGGCCGACGCCCTGCTGGGGCTGACGCGGGACTTCGACGCGCGGCACGGCGGTTTCGGCGGGGCGCCGAAGTTCCCGCCGTCGATGGTGCTGGAGTTCCTGCTGCGGCACCACGCCCGGACGGGTGCCGACGGGGCGCTGGAGATGGTGCGGGCCACCTGCGAGGCGATGGCCAGGGGCGGGATCTACGACCAGCTGGGCGGGGGGTTCGCCCGCTACGCGGTCGATGCGGAATGGGTGGTTCCGCATTTCGAGAAGATGCTGTACGACAACGCGCTGCTGTGTCGCGTCTACGCCCATCTGTGGCGGGCGACCGGCTCGGAGCTGGCGCGGCGCGTGGCGCTGGAGACGGCCGACTTCCTTGCCCGCGAACTGCGCACGCCGCAGGGCGGGTTCGCTTCCGCGCTGGACGCCGACAGTGCCGATCCGGCCGATCCCGACGGCCCCCACCGGGAGGGCGCCTTCTACGTCTGGACGCCCGACGAGCTGCGCGCCGTCCTGGGGGAGGACGACGCCGAGCTGGCCGAGAGGTACTTCGGGGTGACGCCCGAGGGCACCTTCGAGGAGGGCGCCTCCGTCCTCCAACTGCCCGACGCCGCGGGCCCGGTCGACGGCGACCGCGTGGCGGGCGTCCGGGAACGCCTGCTGGCCGCGCGGGAGCGGCGTCCCCGGCCGGGCCGGGACGACAAGGTGGTCGCCGCGTGGAACGGGCTGGCCGTCGCCGCCCTCGCCGAGACCGGCGCCTACTTCGAGCGCCCCGACCTGGTGAACGCCGCGGCCGCCGCCGGGGACCTCCTCGTCGCCGTCCACACGACGCAGCGCGCGGGCGAGCTGCGGCTGGCCCGCACCTCGCGGGACGGGGTCGCGGGCCCGAGCGAGGGCGTGCTCGAGGACTACGCCTGCACCGCCGAGGGATTCCACGCGCTGTACGCCGTGACGGGCGAGACCGCCTGGCTGGAGCTGTCCGGGCTGCTGCTGGACACCGTGCTGGCCCGGTTCACCGCCCCCGACGGCGCGCTCTACGACACCGCCGACGACGCCGAGGCCCTCATCCGCCGCCCGCAGGACCCGACGGACGGCGCCACGCCCTCCGGCTGGACGGCGGCGGCCGGCGCGCTGCTGACGTATGCCGCCTACACCGGCAGTGCCCGGCACCGGGAGGCCGCCGAGCGGGCGCTCGGCGTGGTGCGGGCGCTGGGCGGCCGGGCGCCGCGCTTCATCGGGTGGGGCCTGGCGGTGGCGGAGGCGGCACTGGACGGCCCGCGCGAGGTGGCCGTCGTCGGCCCCGAGGGCGACCCGGCCACGGCCGCGCTGCACCGCGAGGCCCTGCTCGCCCCGGCGCCGGGCGCGGCCGTCGCGGTGGGGGAGCCGGGGGGCGCGGTGCCCGCGCTGCTGGCGGACCGCGGCCTGCTGGAGGGACGTCCGGCGGCCTACGTCTGCCGTCACTTCACCTGCGCGGCGCCGACGGCCGACCCGGCGGTGCTGGCCGACCAGCTGCGCTCCTGAGGGCATCCGCGCAGGTCAGCGGGGCCGTGTCGGCCATCGTGGTGAAAAACATAACGCGCCGTCGCGCCGTCGCCCGTATCGTGACGGACATGCAGGTGATCCAGTCCACGAAGCTCGCCAACGTCTGCTACGAGATCCGGGGTCCGGTGCTCGAGGAGGCGATGCGGCTGGAGGCAGCGGGGCACCGCATCCTCAAGCTCAACACGGGCAACCCGGCGGTCTTCGGTTTCGAGTGCCCGCCGGAGATCCTGGAGGACATGCTCCGCAACGTGGGCAGTGCCCACGGCTACGGGGACGCGAAGGGGCTCCTCGCCGCCCGCCGCGCGGTGATGCAGCATTACCAGACCCAGGGCATCCAGCTCTCCGTGGAGGACGTCTACCTCGGCAACGGCGTCTCCGAGCTGATCCAGATGGCGATGCAGGCGCTGCTGGACGACGGCGACGAGGTGCTGGTCCCGGCGCCCGACTACCCGCTGTGGACGGCGTCCGTGTCGCTGTCCGGCGGCACGGCCGTGCACTACCGCTGTGACGAGCAGTCCGACTGGATGCCGGACCTCGCGGACATCGAGCGCAAGATCACCGACCGCACGAAGGCGCTGGTGATCATCAACCCGAACAACCCGACGGGCGCCGTGTACAGCGAGGAGATGCTGCGCGGCCTCACGGAGATCGCCCGCCGGCACCGGCTGGTCGTCTGCTCGGACGAGATCTACGACAAGATCCTCTACGACGGCGCCGTGCACACCTCGACGGCGGCCGTCGCGCCCGACCTGCTGACGCTGACGTTCAACGGCCTGTCGAAGTCCTACCGGGTGGCGGGCTACCGCAGCGGCTGGCTCGCGGTGTGCGGGCCGAAGGCGCACGCCCAGAACTACATCGAGGGCCTGACGATCCTGGCCAACATGCGGCTGTGCGCCAACATGCCCGCCCAGTACGCGGTGGCGACGGCGCTGGGCGGTCACCAGTCGATCAACGACCTGGTGCTGCCGGGCGGCCGGCTGCGCGAACAGCGGGACGTCGCCTACGACCTGCTGACGCAGATCCCGGGCGTGACGTGCGTGAAGCCGAAGGGCGCGCTGTACGCGTTCCCCCGGCTGGATCCGAAGGTCTACAAGATCAAGGACGACCGGCAGATGGTGCTGGACCTGCTGCGCTCGGAGAAGATCATGATCGTGCACGGCACCGGGTTCAACTGGCCCGAGCCGGACCACTTCCGGATCGTCACGCTCCCCGCCGCGCGGCAGCTCGCGGACGCCGTCAAGCGCATCGGCTCGTTCCTGGACGGCTACAGCCAGCCCTGACGTCCGAGCGGCCCCGTACACCCCGCGCACCCCGTGCATCATGCATCGACTACAACTTTAGACAGAGTCCAAGTTACGATGGCCTTCTGAAGCACGCAGGAGGCCACCCATGTACGAACCCAGCCGCACGCATCGCGGACCCTCCGCCCACTCCGTCGCCGAGCAGCGCGCGGCGGCGGACGGCTATCCGCACCGCTCGCGCGAGGAGGAGCTGGACATCCGGCTCGCCGGGCACCTGACCGCCCTGCTCACCGTCACCGACGAGCTGCGCGTCCTGGAACCGGATCCGGAGCTGGACACCGCCGCGCACCGGCTGGCCACCCAGGTCGCCCGGCTCCGGGGCGCGGCCCCGCTGCGCGCCGAGCCGACCTCCCCCGACGCGGGGGCCGGGCACGTCGAGGCCCTGCACCGCCGGGCGCACACCCTCGCCGGCAACGCGCTGGTCGTCGCCACCGCGCGGGAGGACGTCCCCGGTGAGGCGATCGCCGCCGCGCGTATGGAGGCGCACGCCGCCGCGCTGGGGCTGTGAGCCGGACGCCTGCGGAGCACCTCGGCCGGAGGCGGAGGGGCCCGGACCACGTCACGCGTGGTCCGGGCCCCTCCGTCGTGGTGCCGCCGTGCCGGGACGCCGCCCGGCCGCGACGTCAGCCCAGCCGCTCGACCAGCGAGCGGTACTCGTCCCACAGCTCCTTCGGCGTGTGGTCGCCGAAGGTGTTCAGGTGCTCGGGCACCAGCGCCGCCTCCTCGCGCCAGACGTCCTTGTCCACGGTGAGCAGGAAGTCCAGGTCCGCCGAGGACAGGTCCAGCCCCTCGGTGTCGATCGAGCCCTGCGCCGGAACCGTGCCGATCGGCGTCTCGACGCCCTCGGCCTCGCCGTTCAGCCGGCCCACGATCCACTTCAGGACCCGGCTGTTCTCACCGAAGCCCGGCCACACGAAGGCGCCCTCGTCCTTCTTGCGGAACCAGTTGACGTAGTAGATCCTCGGCAGCTTGGCCGGGTCGGGCGCGTTCTGGCCGACCTTGATCCAGTGGGCCATGTAGTCGCCCATGTTGTAGCCGCAGAAGGGCAGCATCGCGAACGGGTCGCGGCGCAGCTCGCCGACCTTGCCCTCGGCCGCCGCCGTCTTCTCGGACGCCACGTTCGCGCCGAGGAAGACACCGTGCTGCCAGTCGCGGGACTCCGTCACCAGCGGCACCGCCGAAGCGCGGCGGCCGCCGAAGAGGATCGCCGAGATCGGCACGCCCTTCGGGTCCTCCCACTCCGGGGCGATCGTCGGGCACTGGGCGGCCGGGACGGCGAACCGCGCGTTCGGGTGCGCGGCGGGCGTCTGCGAGGCGGGCGTCCAGGCGTTGCCCTTCCAGTCCGTCAGGTGGGCCGGGGGCTCCTCCGTCATGCCCTCCCACCAGACGTCGCCGTCGTCGGTGAGGGCGACGTTGGTGAAGACGGTGTTGCCCCACAGCGTCTTCATCGCGTTGGCGTTGGTGTGCTCGCCGGTGCCGGGGGCGACGCCGAAGAAGCCGGCCTCCGGGTTGATGGCGTACAGCCGGCCGTCCTCGCCGAAGCGCATCCAGGCGATGTCGTCACCGATGGTCTCGACCGTCCAGCCCGGGAGCGTCGGCTCCAGCATGGCGAGGTTGGTCTTGCCGCAGGCCGAGGGGAAGGCGGCGGCGATGTACTTCGACTCGCCGCGCGGCGGGGTGAGCTTGAGCACGAGCATGTGCTCGGCCAGCCAGCCCTCGTCCCGCGCCATCACCGACGCGATGCGCAGCGCGTAGCACTTCTTGCCCAGCAGGGCGTTGCCGCCGTAGCCGGAGCCGAAGGACCAGATCTCGCGGTCCTCGGGGAAGTGGGAGATCCACTTGTCGTCGTTGCACGGCCACGGCACGTCCTGCTCGCCCTCGGCCAGCGGGGCGCCGAGGGTGTGCACGGCCTTGACGAAGAAGCCGTCCGTGCCGAGCTGGTCGAGCACCTCCTGCCCCATGCGCGTCATGGTGCGCATGGAGACGGCCACGTAGGCGGAGTCGGTGATCTCGACGCCGATGGCGGAGAGCGGGGAGCCGAGCGGGCCCATGCAGAACGGGACGACGTACATCGTGCGGCCGCGCATCGAGCCGCGGAAGATGCCCTGTTCCCCCGCGAAGATCTCGCGCATCTCGGCCGGGGCCATCCAGTTGTTCGTGGGGCCCGCGTCCTCCTCCTTCGTGGAGCAGATGAAGGTGCGGGACTCCACGCGGGCGACGTCGCGCGGGTCGGAGGCGGCGTAGTAGGAGTTGGGGCGCTTGACCGGGTCCAGTTGGGTGAAGGTGCCCTTCTCGACGAGCTCCTCGCACAGGCGCTCGTACTCGGCCTCCGAACCGTCGCACCACACGACGCGGTCCGGCTGGGTCAGGGCGGCGATCTCGTCGACCCAGCGCGCCAGTTCGCGGTGCTGGGTGGGGGCTTGGGTGGGAGCCGCAGTACTGCGCGCCACAATCGCTCCTGAGGGTGAGAGGGTTTTGTGTCCGCCCGGGGGCGGTATGTGCGGTTATGTGCGTTGCTGTGCTTCGGCCCCGTGGGGGCTGCGACCCGGACGCTGCGGCGATGCTCATCCGGTGTCGACCACGCTCATCTGATCATGGCTCTCTCGCTCGTATGTGTCCAGAGGGCCCACAGGTGAGCATCGCCACTCATCGGGTTGTGCGGGGTACACCTGAAATCCAGGGGGTAAACCCCACTCCTTCACCTGGGCCGCCGTGGGTACGCTGACGGTCATGACTGCCGCCGCGCCCGAACCCGCGTCGTACTCCGCGCCCGACCCCGCGCCGGACGCACCGCCCGCCACCCCCGGACCGGGGGCGGCGTCGAGCGTGCCGACCGGCCCCCCGGCGGCGCCCGTCGATCCCCCGGCGGACCTCGACCCCGGTGGCGCGCCGCCCCCCGCGGCGCAGGCCGCCCCGCCCCTCAAGCCCCGGCTGCGCGGCTGGCTGCACGCCGCGATGTTCCCGGCCGTCATGGTCTCCGGCATCTTCCTCACCGCGCTCGCCGACTCCACCCGGGGCCGTGTCGCCTGCGGCGTCTACACCCTGACCGCCTGCCTCCTCTTCGGCGTCAGCGCCCTCTACCACCGGGGCGACTGGAGCCCGCGCGTCGGAGCCCTCCTGCGCCGCCTCGACCACGCCAACATCTTCCTGATCATCGCCGGCACCTACACGCCGCTGACGATCCTGCTGCTCGACGGGGCCCGGGGCGACCTGCTGCTGTGGGGCGTGTGGGCGGCGGCGGCCCTCGGCATAGCGTTCCGGGTGCTGTGGGTCGGCGCCCCGCGCTGGCTCTACACCCCCTGCTACATCGCCATGGGCTGGGCGGCCGTCTTCTTCCTGCCCGACTTCCTCCGAGCCGGCGGCATCACGGTGCTGGTGCTCGTCGTCGTCGGCGGCCTCCTCTACAGCGCGGGCGGCATCATCTACGGCATCAAGCGGCCGAACCCCTCACCGCGCTGGTTCGGCTTCCACGAGGTCTTCCACACCCTGACACTCGCCGCCTTCATCGCCCACTACGTGGGGATCTCGCTCGTCGCCTACCAGCACGCGTGAGCGGTCAGAAGAACGTGCGGACGTAGTCCGTGACGGTGCCGTCGTCGGTCACCAGCGGGATGAGCTGCCACTTGTCGAAGACCGTGCAGGGGTGCGAGAGGCCGAGCCCCACCCAGTCGCCGACCTCCGGTCCGGAGTCCTGCTCCACGCGCAGCCACGCGTGCTGGTCCGACAGCGCGGTCACCGTCAGCCCCTCGGCCGGACGCTCGGCGCCGGTCAGCGCGTCGCGGACCCGGAGCGGGCGCGGCAGCCCGAGATCGACGGGCGCGTCGCGCTTGCCCGCGTTGAGGAACGCCTGACCCGGCTCGGGGCGCGAGACGACCTGGGCCCACAGCGTGAACGCCGCCCGCAGCCCGCCCTCCTGCGGCACCCGGTTGAACGGCGTGAGGGCCCGGTAGTGCCGGTCGTCGTGCGAGACGTACGCGCCCGACCGCAGCAGCTTCAGCACCGGCGCCGACAGCGGTGAGCCGAACTCCTCGTAGACGTCGGTCACCGCGTCGAACCACGCGCTGCCGCCCGCGCTGACGACGATCTCGTCCAGCCCCTCGAACAGCCCCATGCCGTCCAGGTACAGCGCGAGCGACGTCAGCCGCCGCATCCACGCCGTCACCCGCTCGACGGACGGCTCGGGCACCTCGCCCTCGTACCCCGCGACGCCGACGAGCCGCAGGCACGGCGTCGCCGCCACGGCCCGGGCCACGGCGACGCCCTCGGCCTCCCGGCGCACGCCGGTGCGCGCCCCGTCCCCGGCCCCGAGCTCCACGACGACGTCCACCGGCGAGGCGGCGTCCACCGCGCGCAGGGCGGCGTCCATGAGCTCCACGCCCCGCACCGAGTCGACGTAGCAGACGAAGCGGAACCCCGCGTCGGCCGCCAGCTCCCCGGCCACCCAGCGCAGCCCGGCCGCGTCCACCAGCTCGTTCGCCAGGAACACCCGCCGCACGCCGAACGCGCGGCAGACCCGCGCCTGCGGCACCGTCGCGACGGTGATGCCCCACGCGCCGCGTTCGATCTGCCGGGCGAAGAGCTGCGGCGCCATCGACGTCTTGCCGTGCGGCGCGAAGGCCAGCCCGTGGCGCCCGGTGTAGTGCGCGAGGGCCGCCAGGTTGTGCTCCAGCGCCTCGGCGGACAGCGCGAGGACGGGAGTGGTGAAGCCGCCGCCGAACAGGTTCCGCCGCTGCGCCGCCAGTTCCGCCACCGTCAGCCCCTCGGCGTCCGGGGGCAGCCCCTTGAACCGGTGGTCGACGACCTCGTTCCGCAGCGCGCTGAGCCGGTCATCCGTCATCCCGGCAGCCTACTCGCGGGTCCGGCCCCGGCGTCGCCGCCGCCGACGTCACCGGTTCGGCCCAGCGGTCGGGCGCGGACCGTAACCCGGGGGCGCCTGCCCCGTTCCCGTTACCAGGAGCCGAGGTGCACGGGAGTGGGGCGATGAGGCGGTCCGCACAGACGCGGCGGGGACGGGCGGAGCGCCCCCCTGCGGCCCGCCCGCCCGTCCGGCGCCGCCCCGGCCGCTGCGCCACGGCCGCCGCCGCGCTGCTGTTCGGCGTGGGCGCCGCCCTCGGGCCGGCTCCCGCCTCGGCGGCGGTGGCCGCCGGGCCCCCGGGGGCCGGCGGACCGGCGGACGGGTCCGCTCCGGCCGGGCCCGGTGGCCTGGCCGACACCGTCGCCCTCAGCAACTGCTCCGGCGCGCTGGTCCGCCTGCCGCGCTCCCGGCCCGCCGATCCGGCGCTCGTCCTGACGAACGGTCACTGCCTCGAGGACGCGGTGCCGGAGCCGGGGGAGGTGCGCACCGACGAGCCGTCCGGGCGCGGCTTCACCCTGCTGGACGTCGAGGGCGACCCGCTGGGCACCCTGCGCGCCGCCCGCCTGACGTACGCCACGGTCACCGGGACCGATGTCGCGGTGTACCGGCTGAGGTCCAGCTACGCCGAGATCGGCGACCGCTTCGGCAGCGTCCCGCGCACCCTGGACGCCCGCCGGCCCGCCGTCGGCACCGCCATCGAGATCCCGTCGGGCTACTGGAAGCACGTCTACCGGTGCGCGATCGACGGCTTCGTCCCGGTGCTGCGCGAGGGCCGCTGGGCCATGACGGACTCCCTCCGCTACACCCGCGCGTGCGCCACCGTCGGCGGCACGTCCGGCGCCCCCGTCGTGGACAGCGCCACCGGCCGCGTCGTCGGCGTCAACAGCACGGGCAACGACGAGGGCGGGCTGTGCCTGGTGCACAACCCCTGCGAGGTCGCCCCCGGCGGCCGCGTCACCGCCCGGCGCGGCGTCAACTACGGCCAGCAGACGTACGGGCTCGTCCGCTGCTTCTCGGACGGCAACGTCCTCGCCCTCACGCGCCCCGGCTGCCGGCTTCCGGACCGGTAGCACCGTCCGCGACGGCGACCCGGCGCGTTCCGGCGCACGGGCGGCGGGTTCGTGCGCCTCCGCGCGCCCCGCCTCGCACCCCTGTGCGCCGCTGCCACAGACGGCCGGACGGGTTAAATTCACCGCCCGCCCAGTCCCTGGGAGCACCATGAACATTCCGCAGCAGGCCACGTCGCCCCAGCCCGCTTCGAACGATCGGCCCGACGCGTCCGTCCCGCCCGATCACCGGCCGCCCCACGGCCCGCACGACACGCGCCGGTTCGTGCGGACGGAGGCCACCCGACTGCTCTGCGGCGGCGTCCACCTCGACCACGCCTTCCGCACCGCCGTCATCACCGAACTCGTCGACCACGAACACCGGCCCGTGGCGCCCTCCCTCGGGGTCGACGTCGTCTCCGTCCTCTCCCACGCCCTGCGCGCCCGCGCCGTGGAGCTGCGGGCGGCCCTGGCGGTCATCGCCCTGTGGCTGTGCTTCCTCGTCCTCAACCTCGCCCTCGGCGGCACCACGTCCGACCCGGCGCTGTCGCTGTTCGGCGGCGGCTGGACGCTGCTCTTCGGCCTCGCCGGGCTGCTGCTCTTCCTGGCCCGGCAGACGTCCGGGCTCCCGGCGAGCCGCCTTCGGATCTGCGGCGTCCTGTTGGTCGCCCTCAGCCTCGTCCTGCTCCTCGTCGTGCCCCTCGCGGGCGGCGCCCCGGCGTTGTTCCTCGTCGTCCTGCTGCCGCTGGCCGTGGCCGTGCCGCGCTGGGCGCTGCGGTGGTGGCAGGCGGGCATCGTGCGCACCGAACTCGACCGGGACGCGTTCCGCACCGCGCCCGAACCCCACCTGCCCGCGTACGGGCGGTACCCCGCGATCGAGGCGGCGGTCACGGCGGAGCAGCACTCGCCGCTCACCGTCTACGACCCCTCGGGACCCTTCGTCGGCGCGGGCGTGCCGTACAACCCGTGGACGGTCGCGCTGGAGCTCAAACGGGCGGACGCCACGGAGCCGGGGGAGGAGGGGCCGTCCGCCACCGGGTCGGGGGAGGACGAGCCGGCCGACGCCGTGCCCGCCCGCCTCACCGCCCGCGAGGTCATCGACGTCATCGGGCCGCGCCTGCTCGACCTGCGCCGCACCGCCTCCGACGACAGCAGGGACCGGCTGCGCGGGCTGGAGCTCGACGAGTTCGTCTACCTCCCCGGCGGCATCGCCCGGCAGGCCGTGCGCCGGGACGCCGCCGCCCTGGACGAGCACCGGCGCGTCGCCGTCAACGAGGGCGGCGAGTGGCGGCGGCACTTCCTGCGGGTCCGCGTGGGGGCCTGGCAGGAGCAGCTCGTCGTCTCCCTCTTCGTCCGCGTCCACACCCAGGGCGGGATGCTCGTGCTGGAGGTGGCGCCGCACGTCCTGCCGCCGGTGCGGCGGTCCTACGCGAAGATCGGCGAACTGGCGGAGACCGAGGGCACCGACCCCGTCCGCTCCTACGTGCGCGCCCTCCTCAACGCCCCCGTGGCGCTCTTCGAGAGCCTGCGCACCGTCGGTACGGTCGTGCTGGCCGCCTGCCGCCGGTGGATGAGCCGGCCGCAGCAGGGCCCGGCCGAGGGGCCCCGCCTCTCCGTGCGCGAACGGGGCGCCACCGCCACCGTCTCGCTGTTCCAGGAGATGGACGTCAACCGCTACATCCAGACAGTGCAGGACCGGATCGCCAGCGGGGTGCGGGACGCCCTCCGGTCGGCCGGATACCAGACCGACGAGTTCCAGCAGCAGATCGTGCAGGTCTCCGGCAACGGCATGTTCATCGGGAAGATGAGCGGCGGAACGGCACAGACGGGCGACCGCGCGCAGGTGATCATCGAGGCGGCCAAGGCCGTACGAGGGAGCGGCACATGACCACGGAGCAGCCGCAGAACGGCATCAGCGTCAGTGGCGGCATGTACATCGGGTCGATGAGCGGCGGCACCGCCCAGAGCGGCGACCACGCGCAGGTCGTCACCAACCCGCAGGGCTCGACCGTCTCCACCGGCGGACAGACCGGGCACCAGGTCCTGGCGGCCGGGCCACAGCTCCTCGCCGACGTGGCGCGGCTGCGCGAACAGCTGCCGCTGCTGGCCGCCGATGCGGACGGCGTCGCCGAGGCCGACGCCGGGCTGGCGGAGCTGGAGCGCACCGGCGAGGCCGAACGCGGGCGGCTCGCCCGGCTCCTGGAGCTGCTGACGGTCGGCGGCAGCGCCGTCGCCGCCCTCGGCGCCGCCGCGCCCGTCGTCCAGGGCCTCCAGGGCCTGCTCGGCCTCGGCTGAGGCGGGGTGACACCGTGACGTACTGGGACGAGGAGCGCGCCGAGTGGGTGGCCGAACCGACCGCCGCGCCGCCCGTTGTACCGCCCGCCGTACCGCCTCCGCCGCACGCGCCGCCCCCGCACGCGCCGCCGCCGGGAGTGCCCCCGGCACCGCCCGGCGCGCCGCCGACGCCCGACCGGCCGGGCGTTCCGCCCGCTCCGCCCGGCGGGACGACGGCCTGGCCCACGGCCCCCGCCGACCCGCCGGGCGGGCTCCCGACCCCGCCCGAGGACGCCGTCACACCGGAGGACGCACCCGTCGGCCCGCCGCGCCGCCCGCACCGCACCGCCCTCCTCGTCGGCGCCGCCGTCACGGCCGTCCTCCTCACGGGCGGGGGCGCGTTGCTGCTCGTCCTCAGCGGGGACGACGGCGACGGCGGGCCCGACGCACCGTCCGCCGCGTCGCCGACCGGCTCCACCGCCGTCGACCCCGCGGCCGGACCGGACGGCGGTCCCACCCCGGCGCCGCCGTCCGGCACCGCCGGGCCGTACCCGTCTCCGTCCTACTCGCCGTCCGCCTCGCCGTCCGGCCCGTCCGCCGAACCGGGCGTCCTACCGGACGGTTTCGCCCTCGTCGAGAGCGACCCCTACACGGTGGCGGCGCCGGCCGACTGGACGGCGTGGGAGAGCGGTGTGAGCACGTTCGTCGGCGTGCCCGACGAGAGCACGCTCCTCCAGATCTTCCCGCTCGAGGAGAGCACGTCGGCCGAGTCCATGGAGCTGGCCCGGGCCGAGGCGGTGAGGCTGCCGGACTACGCACCGGACGGCTCCGGTCTCTTCACCCCGTCCCGGGCCGACAGCGTGCTGCACGCCTACACCTACGAGAACGCGGACTTCGGCTCCCGGCTCGTCGTCGACGAGCGGTTCACCGCCGACGACGGGCGCCTGTACTGCCTGTTGACCTACGGCCCCGAGGCGGACGCGACGGCGGTGGCCGACGTCCACCGCACCGCCCTGGCGACGTTCACCGTCACCGGCGCCGGATCCGGCTGACGCACGCGTCCGGCTGACGCACGCGTCCCGCCGCCCCGGTGGGGCCTCTTGCCGCTGCGTCACCACGGCGTGACAATCGGCGCACCGGCCCCACCGGTGACCGGGACCACACGCGGAGGTGCCCGTGCAGGACGCGACCCACCAGCCCGCCCCGACGCCGTCCCCCGAGGGCGAGACGACCGCGCGGCGGGTGCGGTGGCGCTCCGTCGGGCCCGGGCTCGTCGTCGCCGCCACCGGCATCGGCGCCGGTGACCTGGTGGCCACGCTCGTGGTCGGCGGCCGCTTCGGGTACACGCTGCTGTGGGCGGTCGTCGTGGGCTGCGTCATCCGCATCGCGTTCGCCGAGGGCGCGGCCCGCTGGCACCTGGCCACCGGGCGCACCCTCTTCGACGGCTGGCGCTCCCTCGGCTCCTGGACGCTCCCCTACTTCGGCTTCTACGCCCTGCTGTGGGGCTTCGTCTACGGGGCGACGGCGATGTCCGCCAGCGCACTGCCGCTGGCCGCCCTCTTCCCCGGCGTCGCCGACCTCAAGGTCTGGGGCGTCGGCACGGCGCTCCTCGGGCTGGCCTTCGTCTGGTGCAACCGCTACCGGGCCGTCGAGCGCATGCTGACCGTCCTCATCGGCACCATGTTCGTCGTCGTGCTCGTGCTCGCCGTGCGCGTGGTGCCCGACGCGGGCGCCGCGTTCGCCGGGCTGTGGCCCACCGTTCCCGACGGCTCCGTCGTGTACACCCTCGGCGTCGTCGGCGGCGTCGGCGGCACGATCACCATGGCCGCGTACGGGTACTGGGTCAACGCCAAGGGCTGGAACGGCCCCGGGTGGATGCGCATGATGCGGCTGGACAACGCCACCGCCTACGTCACCACCGCGGTCTTCACCGTCGCCATGATCATCGTCGGGGCCGAACTGCTGCACGCCACCCAGGCCACCCTGGACAACAGCCGGGGCCTGCTGGACGTCGGCGACGAACTGGAGCGCCGCTTCGACCCGTTCACCGCCAAGCTGTTCCTCGTCGGCTTCTTCGCGACGTCCTTCTCCTCGCTGGTCGGCGTGTGGCACGGCGTCAGCCTGCTGTTCTCCGACTACGTCGCCCACCTGCCGCACCGGGCCGCGCGCCTCGGCGGCGTCGGCACGGCGGGCCCGGGTGAGGGCACGGCGGACGGCGCCCGGGAGGTCGCCTCCGGAGCCCGGGAAGGTTCGCCCGCCTTCCGCTTCTACCTGCTGTGGCTGACGTTCCCGCCGATCACGCTGCTCTTCCTCGACCGGCCGTTCGCGCTGATCATCGGCTACGGCGTGCTGGGCGCCCTGTTCCTCCCGTTCCTCGCCGGGACGCTCCTCGTCCTCCTCAACCGGCGTGACATGCCCGCGAAGTGGCGCAGCGGGCCGCTCAGCAACACCATGCTCGTCCTCGCCGCCCTCCTGTTCGTCGTCCTGTGCGTCGAACAGATCCGCACGCTTCCCTGGTAGGGCTACTGGGGCACACGGAAAGCACATATGGTGAGGAACGGCCATCCCGCCCGCACCGCGGCGGCCGGGGGAGCCGTGCGCGACGCGACCGACGACGGGCAGGCAGATGTGACGACCGCGATAGCCGTGACCAGCCCCGAGCTGGTGCTCGCACCACCGGACCGGCAGACGCCCGGCGCCGTCGTCCTGGCCCCGCCCGGCGAACGCACCCTGGACGCCGCCGTCATCGACACCCGGCAGTTGCTGGAGCGGCACGGATTCCTCATCGCCCTCTACCCCGCCTCCGTGCCCGTCGCCGTCAAGCGGCGCCTGCACACTGTCCGTTCGGTCCTGGAGAGCGATCGGATCGCGCTCGTCGAGTCCGAACTGCCCCCGCTCGCGCTCGCCGTGCTCGTCCGGCAGCTGCGTCAGCTCTCCACCACCGACCTCGGGCCCGGCGTCCTCGGCGCCGCCGTCCGGCTGCTCGCGCACTACGTCCACGCCGGTGCCGTGCTCGGCTCCGTCGCGCGGCTCGACCGCGTCCCGGTCCCGCTCACCACCCACGCCAGGTCCTGGGTGCCGGGCAGCCAGTTCGCCGTCGTCACCGCGCCCGAACCGCAGCTCGTCCGGCTCGGCTCCGGCGCGAGGGCCCTGAAGGGCCCCGACTACGTAACCCGGTTGACGACCGCCGCCGGCCAGCTGGGCTCCACCTGGCCGGGCACCACGCTCGCCGCGCAGTGGCAGGTCACCGGCGTCGAACAGGCCGCGCTCCCCGGTGACTCGCCGCAGTGGTGGGGGACGGGCAAGCTCGTCGAGTTCGCCGCCGCCATCCCCGACATCTCGGTCCTCTACCAGCTCATCACCTCCGTGCAGCGCGCCCGGTGCCACTGGTGCGGGCTGGAACTCATCGGGGACCGCTGCGTCTTCTGCTCCGCGCCGCTGCCGCCCCCCGACCCCGGGCACCGGCCCGGCCCCCAGCCCGCCCGCCGGGCGCCGACGGCGTACCGGCCCGCGCTGGACCCGTACGAGGACGCCGGCCCCGGCCCGGTGATACAGCACGACCAGGGCCCGGCGCCCGGCCCCGCACCGGACGTCGTCCCCTACGGACCACCGCACGGACCGCCGTACGGACCGACATGACCGCGAACCCGGCGGCCCCTGCGGGCGCACCCCGCACGCAGACCGGCCGCAACCCCGTCCCGCCCCCCGACGCCCGCACGCAGCAGAGGTAGCGCCCCGATATGAACTCCCGCCAGCGCCGCGGCATCCTCCTGATGCTCCTGTCCGTACTCGGCGCCCTCGTCGCGTTCGGTGGCGTCCTCGCGGTCGTCAACGACGTGGAGTCCAAGGTCGGCCCGGAGGTGAGCGCGTACGAGGTGAAGGAGGACGTCGAACCCTACGAGGAGCTGCGGGCCGAGCAGTTCAAGGAGGTCAGCATGCCGGAGCGCTGGCTCCCCGACACCGCCGTGACCGACCTCGACGCCATCCGGGGCAAGATCGCCCTGAACCCCCTCAAGCCCGGCTCCCTCCTGCAACGCGACATGATCGCCGACCGGCCCGCCCTGGAGGCCGGACAGCAGGAGATCGCCATCATGATCGACTCCGCGACCGGTGTCGCCGGGAAGATCACCCCCGGCGCCCGCGTCAACGTCTACGCCACCTTCCGGGGCGAGGGCGACGCGGCCGACGTCTCCCAGCTCATCGTCGAGTCCGCCCGCGTCATCGACGTCGGCGAGCTCACCAGCATCGAGGACACCGGGGACGCCGACAGCGGCCGGTCACGCGGCACGTCCGACGCCGTCCCCATCACCTTCGCCCTCGACACCCGAGGCGCCCAGCGCATCGCCTACGCCGAGTCCTTCGCCACCCACGTCCGGCTCGCCCTCGTCGCCCCCGGCGACGCCGGCGGCGTCCCGCAGGACGAGCGCACCTACACGCTCGGCGAGGACAAGTGAGGCCCCCCATGCACCCGATGGCCACCCGCATCCTCCCGGCCGTGGGCGACGCCGACCTCGCCCACGCCCTCACCGGGCTGCTCGGCCGGCTCCCCGGCGCCGAACCCCAGCCGCCCATCGGCAACTCCACCTCGCTCCTCGACCTGCTGGCCGCCCTCGGCTCGGAGTCCGTCGCCGGACTGCCGGAGGTCGTCCTCGTCCACGAACGCATCGGACCGCGACCCGCCCTGGAGGTCGTGCGTGAGATCGCCCTGCGCTTCCCGGCGGTCGGCACCGTCCTCATCACCGGCGACGCCAGCCCGGCGGTCTACTCCGCCGCGATGGACAGCGGCGCACGCGGCGTCCTCCCGCTGCCCATCGGCTACGACGACCTCGCCGCGCGCGTCGAGGCCGTCGCCGCCTGGTCCACCGGCGTCCGCCGCCACCTCGGCCCCGGCGAGAGCCCGTTCGGCGCCGGGCGGGGCGGCACCCTGGTCACCGTCACCGGCGCCAAGGGCGGTGTCGGCACCACGCTCACCGCCGTGCAACTCGCCCTGGCCGCGCAGGCGTCCGGCCGGGAGACCGCACTGGTCGACCTGGACCTCCAGACCGGCGACGTCGCCTCCTTCCTCGACGTCCAGTTCCGCCGCTCCGTCGCCGACCTCGCGGGCATCAGCGACCTCACGCCCCGCGTCCTGCAGGACGCCGTCTTCGCCCACGAGAGCGGCCTCGCCCTGCTCCTCGCCCCAGCGGAGGGCGAACGCGCCGAAGAGGTCACCGAGACCGCCGCCCGGCAACTCCTCACCGCACTGCGCGCCCGCTACGACGCCGTCGTCGTCGACTGCGGGGCCCACCTCGACGCCGCCGGCGCCGCCGCCGTCGAGAACGCCGACACCGCCCTGCTCGTGACCACCCCCGACGTCGTCGCCGTGCGCGGCGTCAAACGCCAGGTGCGGCTGTGGGACCGCCTCCAGATCCGCAAGGCCGAGGACACCCTCACCGTCGTCAACCGGCACACCCGGAGCACGGAGATCCAGCCCCCGCTCATCGCCCGGATCACCGGCACCCGCGTCGCCCGCACCACCGTCCCCGCCGCGTTCAAGGAGCTCCAGGGCTGCCTGGACTCCTCCCGCATGCACGAACTCGACAGCAAGGGCGCCGTCCGGCAGGCGCTGTGGGCCCTCGCGGGCGAGGCCGGCCTCGTCGGCGGCGAGCGGCGCGCCGACGGCGACCGGCCCGGCGGCACCCGCGCCGCGCTCGTCCCCGCGCAGGCCCCCGGCAGCGCACCGCCCACCGGCAAGGGCCTGGTGCCCTACGGCGCGCGCGGCACCCTCACCACACGCCGGCGCCGTCGCGGCCCGGCGGGGGAGGGCTGAGCCGTGCCCGGCCCGGCGGCGGGCGGCGAGCCGCGCGACGGCGGCCAGGTGACCGTGGAGTTCCTCGGCATGGTGCCGTTGATCCTCCTCACCCTCGTGCTGCTGTGGCAGTTCGTCCTCGTCGGCTACACCTTCACCCTCGCCGGGAACGCCGCCGACGAAGCCGCCCGCGCCGGAGCCGTCGACGACGACTGCGCCGCCGCGGCCACCGCGGACCTCCCCGGCGCCTGGAGCTCGGCCGCCTCCGTCGACTGCGGCACCGCAGGCGGCCTCGTCCACGCCACCGTCACGCTCCGGGTGCCTGTCCTCTTCCCCGGCAGTGTCGCCTTCCCCTTCGACGTCACCGGCGAGGCCGCCCACGTCTCGGAGGCCCCGCGATGAGGCGCCCCCCGCAGCCCCGTCGGCGACGCGGCCCCGTACCCGCGCCCGGGCCCGTCCGCGTCCGCGTCCGCGTCCGCGAGCGGGACGCCGGGCAGGCCGCCATCGAGTACCTCGGCTTCCTGCCGCTGCTGCTCCTGATCGCCCTCGCCAGCGTGCAGCTCGGCATCGCCGCGTACACCGCCCAACAGGCCGGCACCGCCGCCCGCACCGCCGCCCGCTACGTCTCGCAGGACGACGACCGGGCCGCCGCCGGAGCCGGACAGAGCGCGCTGAGCGGCTGGCTGGCCGACGGCGCGTCCTTCGCGGAGACCCGCGCCCCCGGCGAGGTCACGGTCACCGCCACCGTCAACATCCCCTCCGTCATCCCGTTCGTCGACTTCGGCAGCGCACGGAAGTCGGCCACCATGCCCCGCGTCCGCGACTGACCGCAGCCGGAAGGAGAGCCCACCGTGAGCCTCAAGGCCCGCATCGCCGCGTCCCCCGACCACGCGGCGACCACCGACCGGCCCGAGGAGAGCCACCTCGTCGGCACCTTCCGCGCGAAGCTGCTCGAGGAGATCGACCTCGCCGAGATGTCGTCGCTCGGCGCCGCCGAACGCCGCACGCGCCTGGAACGCGTCCTCGGCCACATCATCAGCCGCGAGGGCCCGGTCCTCTCCACCGCCGAACGCGCCCTGCTCATCCGCCGCGTCGTCGACGAGGCCCTGGGCCTCGGCATCCTCGAACCCCTCCTCGAGGACCCGTCGATCACCGAGATCATGGTCAACGGCCCCGACCACGTCTACGTCGAACGGGCCGGGCGCGTCGAACGCCTCCCGATGCGCTTCGCCTCCGGCGACCAGCTCATGCAGACCATCGAGCGCATCGTCTCCACCGTCAACCGGCGCGTCGACGAGTCCAACCCCATGGTCGACGCCCGCCTCCCCTCGGGGGAACGCGTCAACGTCATCATCCCGCCCCTCGCCCTCACCGGCCCGACGCTGACCATCCGGCGCTTCCCCCGCTCCTACACCCTCCACGAACTCATCGGCCTCGGCACGCTCGACGAGCCCATGACCGTCTTCCTCGCCTCCCTCGTCCGGGCGAAGTTCAACGTCATCGTCTCCGGCGCCACCGGCTCCGGGAAGACGACCCTCCTCAACGCCCTCTCCGGGCTCATCCCCGACGGCGAACGCGTCATCACCGTCGAGGACGCCGCCGAACTCCAACTCCAGCAGCAGCACGTCATCTCCCTCGAAGCCCGCCCGGCCAACGTCGAGGGCAAGGGCCAGATCACCATCCGCGACCTCGTGCGCAACTCCCTGCGCATGCGCCCGGACCGCATCATCGTCGGCGAGGTGCGCGGCGGCGAGACCCTCGACATGCTCCAGGCCATGTCCACCGGCCACGACGGCTCCCTCGCCACCGTCCACGCCAACAGCGCCGAGGACGCGCTGATGCGCCTCCAGACGCTCGCCTCCATGTCGGAGGTCAAGATCCCCTTCGAGGCGCTCCGCGACCAGATCAACAGCGCCGTCGACGTCCTCGTCCAGCTCACCCGGCACGCCGACGGCTCCCGCCGCGTCACCGAGATCGCCATCCTCGACTCCGCCGGCCGCGAGGACTACCGCCTCGTCACCGTCGCCCGCTTCCACCCGCGACCCGTGGCACCCGACGGCGTCGTGCGCGGCCACTTCCAGCACCACCCCGTCCCGCGCCGCGTCGCCGAACGCCTCTACCTCAGCGGCGAAGCCCTCCCGCCCACCTTCGGCGTCGGCGACACCGAACTCGAACTCGCCACCCGCGCCGCCCGCTGAGGACCCCGCCGTGACACTCGACCAGCTGATCCTCCTCACCCTCGGCGCGACCCTGCTCACCTGCGTCCTCGCCGCCCTCGGGCTGCGGACGTACGCGGCGGGCCGCGCCCAGCGTCAGGCCCTCATCGACCGCCTCAGCCACACCCCCGCCCCACCCGGCGCCGACCGCCGCTTCGCCGCCCTCGACCACCGACTGCGCCGCACCGCCTTCGGCCGCCGCCTCGACCACCGGCTCACCGCCACCGGACTCGACCTGACCCCCGGCGAGTTCACCGCCTACGTCACCGGCGCCGTCCTCGCCCTGTGGCTGCTCGCGCAGTCCCTGCTGTCCCCGTTCTTCGGCCCGCTCGCGGCCCTCCTCGGCCTCGTCGCCGCGCACACCTTCCTCACCTGGCAACGCCAGAAACGCATCGAGAAGTTCATCAACCAGCTCCCCGAACTCGCCCGGCTCCTCGCCAACGGCACCCAGGCCGGACTGGCCCTGCGCACCGCCATCACCATGGCCGCCGAGGAGATGGACGCCCCCGCGGGCGAGGAACTCACCAAGGTCTCCCACGCCCTCGGCGTCGGCCACTCCATCGACGACGCGCTCGGGGAACTCGCCACCCGCCTCCCGTCCCGCGAACTCGTCGTGCTCGTCACCACCCTCGTCCTCTCCAACCGCGCCGGCGGCCAGGTCGTCGGCTCCCTGCGCAACCTCACGGACACCCTCGAACAGCGCAAGGAGACCCGGCGCGAGGTCAAGACACAGCTCTCCCAGGTGATGATGACCGCCTACGCCGTCCCCCTCATCGGCCTCACCGTCCTGCTGATGATGGACCGCGCCGGTTCGGGCGTCCTCGACCGCATGACCGGCACGTTCGTCGGCCAGGCGGCCGTCGTCGTCGCCTTCTCCCTCTACGCGGCCGGGTTCCTCGTGATCCGCCGCATGTCCCGGATCGACGTCTGAGGCCCGCCGTGACCCTCCTCCTCGCCGCACTCGCCGCCCTCTCCCTCGTCGGCCTCGCCTACGGCGTCCGCCTCTACCGCGCCGACGCCCGACTCCCCGCCGACCTCGCCCTCGCCCTCGAGGTCGGCTCCACCCGCACCACGCCCGTCGGCTCCGCCCTCGACCGCCTCGGCATGCGCTGGGCCCCGCTCGTCCTGCGCCTGATGGGTCCCCGCCGCGTCGACGCCGTCCGCCGCCGCATCGACCTCGCCGGCAACCCCGGCGGCCTCACCCTCGACCGCTACGCCGCCCGCCGCGCCGTCTACGGCGCCCTCGGCGCCCTCGGCGCCTTCGCCATGCTCACCCGGGGCCAATGGCTCCTGGCCGCGCTCATGGCCGCCTTCGCCCTGTTCTGGGTCGAGGTCGGCATCGCCGCCTCCATCCGCATCCGCCGGGCCGAGATCGAGCGCACGCTCCCGGACTTCCTCGACGTCCTCGCCGTCGTGGTCTCCGCCGGTCTCGGCTTCCGCCAGGCGCTCGACCGCGTCGCCGACCGCTACGAGGGCCCCTGGGCCGACGAACTGCGCATCACCCTGCGTCAGATGGACATGGGCGTCAGCCGCCGCCAGGCCTTCGAGGACCTCCGGCGACGCAACGACTCCGAACAGGTCGCCATGTTCGTCACCGCCCTCCAGCAGGGCGAGGACCTCGGCGCGCCCATCGTCGACACCCTCATCGCCATCGCCGCCGACATGCGCCGCACGGACGCCCAGAACGCGCGCCGCCGCGCCGCACGTGCCGTGCCGAAGGCGACCCTCGTCATCACCACCGTCATGGTCCCCGCGACCCTGATCCTCCTCGTCGCCGGCCTCTTCCTCGGCACCGAGACCGAGTTCAGCCGGATCACCGGTGAGTGACGTGGCCCCGACTCCTCATGAATTCCTACACAATTCACCCCAACCCCTTCGCGTGCGCAACCCGTTGTGGCAGAGTCACTCTCTGGAGCGAGTGCCAGCCACGACCGACGCAACCGCGAGGAGGCCGCGTCCCATGCCGGACCCTTCACGTGCCGCCCCCCGCGACGGTCTGGGCCCTGCCCCGCCTCCGTCCCACTCCACCGTCCGACCCCCCGCCCCCGTGCCCGACCCCGGAGAGGGAGAACCCCATGCCCCCCTTCAAGCCCCGCCTCGACGACCGCGGCCAAACGGCCATCGAATACCTCGGCATCCTCGCCGTAGTAGCCGCCATCATCGTCGTCCTCCTCACGACGGACTTCGGCACCGCGATCGTCAATGCGATCAATGCCCAGATCGACAAGGTTACCGGAGCGGGCTGAGGCAGAGTAAGAGTGAAGAGGGGCAAAGCTTCCCCATATACATAACAGCAGTGGCTGGCCTGCTCTTTCTTGCGCTTGCCTATTTCGCGGTTGGGCAATCGGCGGCAAGTCGTAGTGAGACTCAAGGATCAGCCGATGCAGCCGCCTTAGCTGTGGCGTACGACGTACGCCAGCAGTTCGCGGCTCGGCTGCTCGAGTCTACAGATTACTCAGAACTCGAAGAAGTTCTACTCGGGCGCAGTGTTTTGGTTGACGATCCGTGTCGTCAAGCCGAATATTTTGCCGGAGAGAACAATGCGGAAGCTTTGAGTTGTAGTTTTCTGTCGTCGGATTCAATTCGCGTAGAAGTCAGAGTGCGAGCGCTGGAGTCCGTCGGTGAGACGGCGGTGCCCGGTACCTCTGGGGTGTATGCAACTGCCGCAGCGAAAGCTGTTGTCGAGCCCCTCTGTGTGCCATCTTCAGACTTCGATGGCTCGAATGGTGAAGATGAGGAAAGATTAGAGTTGATTTGCGAAGAGGGTGAGTTCTCCGTTGAACCGGGGGAAGATGTCTCTCTCCCCGACTTGGACTTGCTTTTCTCGATTCGGCTTATCGAATGAACCGCTGTGAGTTAAGGATGTCGTCAGTGTCTTCTCTGCGGGGTAGCAGGATGAGTGTGAGGTCTGCCCTTCTTGCTGTATTGGTTGCTAGTTCATTGGCGTTGACTGCTTGCGGCGGAGGTGACGGTAAGCCTGAGGAGAATGAAGGGCAGAAGTCAAGTTCTGAGCAGGAAACTCAAGTTCAGAATAGTTCTGCCGAAGTGGACACCGGGAAGGTTCTGGCGGAGCTGAAAGGGGCGAACGGGGTGACTCTGACTGTTCATTCCGTTGTTCGTGACGCCGACGGCTTCGTCACCGTACATGGTACGGCCAAGAATGAGGGCAGCGTATCCTTTTCTGCGGCTGAATGGAGGTCGCAGGAGAACGCCATAAGGTCGAAATCTTCCATCTCGGGTGCGAGTCTGGTCGACAAAGAGGGAAAGAAGCGTTACATGGTTCTTCGGGACACTGACGGGCAGTGTCTGTGCAGTACCGGGATCCGTGTCGCTTCTGGAGGAAGCAGCCCGATTTTTGCCCAGTTTCCTGCGCCACCGGCCAGTGTGACGACCGTTGAGTTGAACGTTCCCTCTATGTCGCCGGCGATCGTCGACCTCGCCGAAGGGTGATTGAGATGGTGCATTGGCGTCAAGGTGTGCTGTTGCCGACTTTGACTTTCACGGTCCTGACGGTCAGCGCGGCGCCGATTCCGGCAGTCGCCGACTCGCCGGACGGACCGGCCAGCCATCAAGCTCCTGTCAAGATCGACTCCAAGTCTCCGCAACTCCTCATGCGCGACGGGGCGACGTTGGCGGAGTCGCGGGTCATCGACATCGTGCAGGTGGTCGAGGACGAGAGCGGCGAAGAGCGTCGCGCGGACTCCAACGAGAAGACGACGTTCACGCTGCAGGCCGAGGTCCTCTTCGGCAAGGACAGCGCTGAGTTGAACGGCCAGGCGAGTTCCCGTATCAAGGACATCGCGGACGAGATCGACGAGCAGGGCTCGACCGAGGTGAACGTCTACGGGTTCACGGACAACCTCGGTTCCTACTCCCACGGGGTGAAGCTCTCGCAGGAGCGGGCCGAAGCCGTGCACCGGGAGCTGGTCACGCATCTCGACAACGCGGGGATCACTTTCAACATCCGTGGCTACAGCGAGGATTACCCGGTCGCGTCGAACGCGACGGAAGAGGGTCGTACGAAGAACCGGCGGGTGGAGGTCTCGTTCCCGCGTGACGAGTGAGCTGAGCGTAGTACGCTCGTCACTCTGAGCCGGTTCGTCCACTTCTCCCCCGTGACGGACCGGCTCAGGTCGTAGCGGTGGCCCGTGAACCGTGGCCCGGTAGCCGATTCCGCCGACCGGTAGCGGGGGTGCGGCGCGTCAGCAGGCGTGGCCCTGGCTGCGGAGCCACGCGCACTGCGTCTCGCCGCTGCTTCGGCCGCCGTCGTACGCGCGCGGGTCTTTGTGCCCGGGGCCGAAGGGCTCGTGCTCCTCGAAGATGCCGTCTCCGTCGAGATCCCCGCCGTCAGGGGTGATGCGGGCGCCGGGCGGCATCGTGCAGTGTGGACGGTCGGCCGGCATCGTCGTGCACACCCCGGTGTTGGGGGCGGGTGACGCCGGGGCCCGGTCCGTCCGGTCCGGCGCTGTGGGGGCGGACGCGCGCAGCGTCTGCGCCTGGGCGGCCACGGACCGGGCGGTCTGGACGTTCGCGGACTGCCACGCCACCACTCGCTTGGCCGAGTCGCCCGAGGCGTCACCGGAGGTGGCAGCCGCCACGGACGGTCCTGGCGCGGCGCAGCCGCCGAGGGCGAGAGCGCAGACGGCTGACGCGAGCACGACGTGACGGGTGCGGATCGCGTGCATCGTCACCCCTGAGAGGTGGTCCGGCGTGGTCTGTCAGGTTATGCCCGAGGTTGGTCGCCGTGCACCCCGGTGGTGTCACGGTCGCGTTCACGCGGTGGGGCGGTGCCCGTCGGTGGGTCGGGGGTCCGGGCCGGTGGAGCCGCTGAGGTCGGGCGGCCAGACGACCAGGGTGGCCGTGCCGCGTTCCGGCCCCTCGCCCTCGTCGAGCGTGACCAGCTGACCGGGGAAGGCCCGTTTGAGCGCGAAGGAGTCGGCCTGGGTGAAGGCGCCGCGCAGGACGAGGGCCTGCCCGATGGCGTAGACGGAGCGGGTGCCCGCGGGCATCGGCCAGTCCCCGGCCAGGAGTTGCGGCGGTGACTGTTCGGCGCCGTCGGGCGGGCCTTCGCGGAGGTAGGCCGCGAAGCGGCTGGCCGCCTCCTGGGCGCGAGCTAACCCCGCTGCGTCACCCGAACCCTGCTTCTCGTATGCGTTCATGTCCCCACCCCGGTTGAACGTTCATTTTCCTGCACTGATGACTTACGAAGTTAGGGCGTTTGCGCACGCGACGGCAAGGGAAAAAGAACCGCGTATTCTAGCCACTCTGGCAGGTATGAAGCGGTCTTCTGGGTGATTTTGCTCTGCGAATATGCCGAGTGCGCCGGGTGGTTTGCCGCTGGGTCGCCCTCGTCGCCGTGCGGGCCAAGGAATGCAGGGATATTTTGTGCTCGTATGCCCGGTTCTGTTCATCGGTCGGGACCGGTTCGGCGACACGACCCGAAGGAAGACCACGGTGGCGAAGTCATCCAAGCGCGAACGGCAGTACGAGCACGTCAAGCAGAGCGAGAAGCAGCGCGGCGGGCGCAGCGCCCAGCGGGCGGAGGAGATCGCCGCCCGCACGGTGAACAAGCAGAAGGCCAAGTCCGGTGAGACGCGCGGTGCCTCGGCGCCGTCCGGCCGCAGCGGCGGGCAGCGCTCGCGCCCGGGTGGCGCGGAGAAGACGAAGGAGCAGCTCTACGACGAGGCCAAGCGGCGTGACGTCAAGGGGCGTTCGTCGATGAGCAAGGCCGAGCTGAAGGACGCACTGGGCCGGTGACGGGCGGGAGGGGCCCCGGTGCCGCCGACGATCCTCGGTGGCGGCGTCGGGGCCTTCGCGCTGCCGTACTCCGATCCGCGCGCATCGGATGGCCCGTTCGGGGCACCCACGGGGAGGTAGAGGAACCCGAGGAGGAGCACGTATGGACCACCACCCGGATCAGCATCGCGTCGCCGTCGTCACCGGGGCCGACTCCGGTATCGGCCGGGCGACCGCCGTCCGGCTGGCGGAGGCGGGCATGGACGTCGGCATCACGTGGCACAGCGACGCGGAGGGTGCCGAGCGGACGGCCGCAGAGGTCCGGGCCCTCGGCCGCCGGGCGGAGGTCGAGCACATGGACCTCTCCACGCTGCCCGACGCCGCCTCGGCCATCGACGTGCTCGCCGATCGCCTCGGCCGTGTCGACGCCCTGGTCAACAACGCGGGTACGGGTTCGTCCGTGCCCTTCCTCGAGCTGGGCCACGACCTGATCCGCACGGTGATCGACGTCGACCTCGTCGGTCCGTTCCTCTGCTCGCAGCGCGCCGCGCGCCGGATGATCGACCAGGGTGACGGCGGCCGGATCGTCAACGTCACCAGTGTGCACGAGCACCAGCCCCGCGTGGGTGCCGCGCCCTACTGCGCGGCGAAGGGCGGCCTCGGTCTGCTCACCCAGGTCATGGCGTTGGAGTTGGCCGAGAGCGGCATCAACGTCAACGCCGTCGCACCGGGGGAGATCGCCACGCCCATGACCGGCAAGGAGGACGAGGACGTCGAGCGGCATCCGCGCCCCGGAGTGCCGTTGGGGCGTCCGGGTGACGCCCGGGAGGTCGCGGCGGTCATCGCCTTCCTCGTCGGTCCCGACGCCGGATACGTCACCGGTGCCTCCTGGGCCGTCGACGGCGGCATGCTCCGCATGGGGCCCCAGGCGGGCTCCCACCTGCCGGACGACTCCTGGCGCCGGGGCTGAGGCCGGCCCGGCGCAGTGAGCGGGGCGGGACGTCGGCGCCCGAGGAGTGACGGGACGGTGGCCGGGCACCCGAGGGGGAGGCCCACCCCGAGGCCCGGCGGACACGCCGGGCGACTGGAGGTATGCGTGACACCCGTGACCAGCCCGCACCGCCCCACCCACCCCGGCGGCGCTACTCCCACCCACCCTGACCCTGCGCCTCCCGCTCCCACCCCCGACCCCGGCCCCGGCGGTCCCGACCCCGGCCCGGTGCCCGGGCCGCTGCCGGGGCCGGTGCCGGTGCCGCCGGAACCGCCGGCGCCCACGCCGCCGCAGCCCACGCCCGCGCCGGGGCCGACCCCGGAGCCGCCGGCGCCCGGGCCGGAACCGCAGCCGTCGCCTGCCTGAGCGGCGAGGTCCGCTGACGTACCGTCAGGCGTGGGCTCGGCGGCCGCCGGGTTCACGCGTGGCGGGCGGCGCCCCCACGCGACGAATCGCCTGAAGGGAACACCGCACCATGGCCACCACGCGCACCGCGAAGACGCACTGGGAAGGCAGCCTGCTGGAGGGCAGGGGTCAGGTCGAGCTGGCCTCCTCGGGGCTGGGCACGTTCGACGTGTCCTGGCCGGCCCGCGCCGAGGAGCCCAGCGGCATGACCAGCCCCGAGGAGCTGATCGCCGCCGCCCACTCGGCCTGCTACCCGATGGCCCTCTCCGGCGCGCTCACCCGCCAGGGCCACACCGTGGAGTCGCTGGACACGCAGGCGGACGTCACGTTCCAGCCGGGCGAGGGCATCACCGGCATCGTGCTGAGTGTCCGGGCCCGGGTGCCCGGCCTCTCGGAGGAGGACTTCCGGGCCGCTGCGGAGGACGCGAAGCAGAACTGCCCGGTCAGCCAGGCCCTCGCGGCCGTCAAGAACATCACGCTCCGGGCCGAGCTGGTCTGACCGCCACCGCCCGCGTCGGGGAGCACCGCGGGTTGACGGCGGCCGTACGGGCCGCCGTCACTCGGCCGTGGGACGGTCCAGGCGGTTCACGACGACCGGCATCCCCAGCAGCGTGTCCTCGCGGAACCGGCGGAAGCCGAGGCGCTCGGCGACGCGGAACGACGGCGCGTTGTCGGGGTGGATGTTGCAGGTGAGGTAGGGCTTGGCGCACGTGGCGAAGCCGAAGTCGACGCAGGCCCGGGCGGCCTCCGTCGCGTACCCGTGGCCCCAGGCGTCCCGCCGGAGCGTCCAGCCGACCTCGACCTCGTCGAACTGCGGCCAGTCGATGAGCCCCACCCGCCCGACGAACTCCCCGCTCCCCCTCAGCTCCACGGCGAACAGCCCGTAGCCGCGCTCGGCCCACTGCGCGGCGAAGTGCTCCGCACGTGCGCGCAGCCGCTCGGGGTCGAGGGCGGGGAGGTAGCGGCCGACCTCCGGGTCGGACTGCATCTCCACGATCCGGTCGACGTCCTCGACGGTCAGCGGACGCAGGTGGAGGCGTTCCGTATCGATCACCCGATCGAGGTTAGTCGCGGACCGGCGGTGGTTCCACCGTGACCGTGACGCCGGTCACGAGGCCCCATGCGGCCATCGCGCCGGCCGTCGCCTCCAGCACGTGCCGGGCGCGCGGCCGGGGCAGCCCGAGCCGCCCGGGCGGCATCGTGCGCACGGACAGCACCCGCAGGTCCCGGGTCAGATAGGCGACGTCGATGGCGAAGCGCATGCGGAAGGTGTGGACGCCTCCGGCCGGAGTCAGCAGCAGGGCGCCGTCCACGCCGTCGCGGCCGAGCAGCCCCCGGGTCCGGGCCCGGACGGACGCCGCGACCTCCAGCGGCACGGCGACCTCCCCGACGCGGAGCAGCGCCGGGCCGTCCGTCATGCGCGATCTCCTCACGAGTGGTCAGGCTAGCGCCGGGACGTCCGTAGGCTCGGCGGGTGGCCGAACTTCTCCTCGTGCTCGCCGCCGCCGCGTTCGGTGCCGTGGCCGGCTGCCTGCTCGTGCGTCCCGTCCACCGGCTCGCCGTGCCGGCGGGGGAGCCGTGGCGGGACCGGTGCCCGCGCGGGCACCCCGTGACCGGACGGCCGGGGCCGGGGCGGTGCCGTCCCTGCGGGGGAGCGCGGTACGGGCCGGCGGCCGGTCCGCTCGCCGTCCTGACGGCGGCGGTGTGCGCGGGGCTGGCCGGTGCCGTCGGTGCCCGGCCCGAGCTCCTCGTCTGGCTGCTGCTGGCGCCTGTGCTCGTCCTGCTCGCCGTGGTGGACGTGGCCGTGCACCGGCTGCCGGACGTCCTGACGCTGCCGCTCGCCGGAGCCGCCGGGGCCCTCCTCGGCCTGGCCGCCCTCGTCCCCGCCGCCGCCGGGAGCTGGACCGGGGCGCTGCTCGGCGGAGCGGCGTCGGGCGTGGGCTACTTTGTGCTTTTCCTCATACATTCGAGGGGCATGGGCTTCGGTGACGTCAAGCTCGCGATCACCTGTGGGATCGCTCTTGGGTGGTACGGCCCGCAGGTGCTCCTGCTCGGGACGTTCGCGGCGTTCGCCCTGGGTGCGGCCTATGGGACGGCCTTGGTCCTGGCCCGCCGGGCGGGGCGCCGGACGCCGTTGCCGTTCGGCCCCTTCATGGTCGTCGGCACGCTGGCGGGGGTGGCCCTCGGCGGGCTCGCGGCATGAAAAACGGCAAGGGTGCACGGATCACCCCCGGGAAGGGGCTATGGTGGAATCCCCCCCTCGGGCCGGTCCGTATCCCCCCCACGGACCGGCCCGCTTTCTTTTCCGGTCAGCCGTCGCTGCTCTGGGCCCAGATGTTCGTGCCGGGCTCCGAGACGGCGTAGGTGTCGATCTCCGCCAGCTCCTCCGCGCTGAGCGGCGCGCCGGTGAGTGCGCCGACGTTCGCCTCCAGCTGGGCCACACTGCTCGCGCCGATCAGCGCCGAGGTCGTCCGGGCGTCGCGCAGCACCCAGGTGAGGGCGAGCTGGGCCAGGCTCTGGCCACGGCGCCGGGCGATGCCGTCCAGCGCGTGCAGCCGCTTCACGACCTCGTCCGTCAGGAGCGCCGGGTCGAGCGACGCGCCGCGGCTCGCCCGGGAACCCTCGGGGATGCCGCGGAGGTACTTGTCGGTGAGGAGGCCCTGGGCGAGCGGGGCGAAGGCGATGCAGCCCATTCCCGCCTCCTCCAGGGTGTCGAGCAGCCCGTCCTCCTCCGTCCAGCGGTTGATCATCGAGTAGGACGGCTGGTGGATGAGCGGGCGCACGCCCATCCCGCGCAGCAGGGCCACGGCTTCCCGGGTGCGTGCGGAGTTGTAGGAGGACAGCCCGACGTAGAGGGCCTTGCCCTGCTGGACGGCGGACGCGAGGGCGCCCATCGTCTCCTCCAGGGGCGTGTCGGGGTCGTAGCGGTGCGAGTAGAAGATGTCGACGTAGTCGAGGCCGGTCCGGCGCAGCGAGGCGTCCAGCGAGGACAGCAGGTACTTGCGCGAGCCCCATTCGCCGTACGGGCCGGGGTGCATCAGGTAGCCCGCCTTGGTGGAGACGACCAGCTCGTCGCGGTAGGGGCGGAAGTCCTGGGCGAAGAGCTTGCCGAAGTTGAGTTCGGCGGAGCCGGGCGGCGGGCCGTAGTTGTTGGCCAGGTCGAAGTGGGTGACGCCCAGGTCGAAGGCGCGGCGCAGGATGGCCCGCTGGGTGGTGAGCGCGCGGTCGTCGCCGAAGTTGTGCCACAGGCCGAGGGAGACGGCGGGCAGCTTCAGTCCGCTGCGGCCGCTGCGGCGATACTCCATCGTGTCGTAGCGGGCGTCCGCGGCGCGGTAGTGCTCTGCATCGCTCGTGCTGGTCATCCTTACTCACTATCACGCCCGACGATCGGGCCACAGGGCGTCCGGGAGCGCACAGAGGCTGTGACACTCCTGTGGCAAGCGGAAGGTCTGATGGGCAGTAGGCTTCCCTCGGCGTGCGACGAGGGCAGTGGAAGGGGCGACGGATCGTATGAAGGAGAAGCTGCGCGATCTGGTGGTCCGCCTCTACTCCCGCCGGGTGGAGGGGCATCTCGATCTCGCGCAGGTCCCCAAGCACATCGGTGTCATCCTCGACGGCAACCGGCGCTGGGCCAAGGCCTCCGGCGGGACGACGGTCGAGGGGCACCGGGCGGGTGCCGAGAAGATCCGCGAGCTGCTGAGCTGGTGCGACGAGACGGACGTCGAGGTCGTCACCCTGTGGATGCTGTCCACCGACAACCTGGACCGCCCGCCGAACGAGTTGACGCCGCTGCTGGGCATCATCGAGGACACGGTGCGGGGGCTCGCCTCCGACGGCCGCTGGCGCGTCCACCACGTCGGCACCCCCGACCTGTTGCCCGACCACACCCAGCGCGTGCTCAAGGAGGCGGCCGCCGCCACCTCGGGGAACACGGGGATCATCGTCAACGTCGCCGTCGGCTACGGCGGCCGGCAGGAGATCGCCGACGCCGTCCGGTCGCTGCTGGCGGACCGGGCCGCGCGCGGTGAGACGCTGGCCGAGCTGGCCGACACGGTCACCATCGACGACATCGCCGAACACCTCTACACGCGCGGCCAGCCCGACCCGGACCTGGTGATCCGCACCAGCGGGGAGCAGCGGCTGTCGGGCTTCATGCTCTGGCAGAGCGCCCACTCCGAGTACCACTTCTGCGACGTCTTCTGGCCGGCCTTCCGCAAGGTCGACTTCCTGCGGGCCCTGCGCGACTACGCCGCCCGCCACCGGCGCTACGGCGGCTGACGCCACTCTCCCGGCGGTACCCCGGACGGTCGACGCTCCGCCGCGTGCGGACGTCGACGGGCGCCGCCGGGCCCCGACCGCAACGGGGATGGGGCCCGTTCATCCGCGGGTGCCGGGGAGTTCGCCCGAGCGACCGCATATGCCAAGGCATGCGCGGGGTGCGGAAAGGGAATACCCCAGGCAGGTCGACGCCCGCTGGAGGGCGCCGGCCCCCGGGAGGCCCTTTGCTAGCCACGGACGACGCACGCAGCGTGCGGAGGACGCGGAGGGCCGGTGTCCGGCCCGTCGGCGGCGGGCGGCCCGGCCTGTTCCGCAGCGACCCGCCATCGGCGGTGCCGCGCACCATCCTCGTCCGAGGGGGTTCGTCCATCCGTGGTGACCAGCAAGAAGCGCCGCGAGAACGACCGGCGCACCTATGTCATCGACACCAGCGTCCTGCTCGCCGACCCGGCGGCCATGGCCCGATTCGACGAGCACGAGGTCGTGCTGCCCGTCGTCGTGGTCACGGAGCTGGAGGCCAAGCGCCACCACCCCGAACTGGGCTACTTCGCCCGGCAGGCCCTGCGCAGGCTGGACGGGTACCGGGTCCGGTACGGGCGCCTGGACGCGCCGATCCCGATCGGTGAGCTGGGCGGAACCCTCCGGGTGGAGCTGAACCACTCGGACCCGGGCATACTGCCCGCCGGATTCCGCCTGGGGGACAACGACTCCCGCATCCTCGCCGTGGCCCGCAACCTCCAGGCCGAGGGGTTCGACGTCACCGTCGTCTCCAAGGACCTGCCGCTGCGCATCAAGGCGTCCTCGGTCGGGCTGCTGGCCGAGGAGTACCGCGCGGAGCTGGCCATCACCGACTCCGGCTGGACGGGCATGAGCGAGGTGACGCTCCCGGGGGAGGCGGTCGACGAGCTGTTCGCGCCGGACGGCGCCGACACCGTCTCCGTGCCGCAGGCCGCCGGGCTGCCCGTGCACACCGGCCTCGTCCTGCACTCGGAGAAGGGCAGCGCCCTCGGGCGGGTCACGGCCGACGGCCGGGTCCGGCTCGTGCGCGGCGACCGGGAGGCGTTCGGCGTCCACGGCCGGTCCGCGGAGCAGCGCGTCGCGCTCGACCTGCTGCTCGACCCGGAGGTGGGCATCGTCTCGATGGGCGGCCGGGCCGGTACCGGCAAGTCGGCCCTGGCACTGTGCGCGGGGTTGGAGGCGGTCCTGGAGCGCCGGCAGCACCGCAAGGTCATGGTCTTCCGGCCGCTGTACGCGGTCGGCGGCCAGGACCTCGGCTATCTGCCGGGCACGGCCGACGAGAAGATGAACCCGTGGGCGCAGGCCGTCTTCGACACGCTGTCGGCGGTCACCACGCGCGAGGTGATCGAGGAGATCGTGGCCCGGGGGATGCTGGAGGTCCTGCCGCTCACCCACATCCGGGGCCGCTCGCTGCACGACGCGTTCGTCATCGTGGACGAGGCCCAGTCGTTGGAGCGCAACGTCCTGCTGACGGTGCTCTCCCGCATCGGGCAGGGCTCGCGCGTCGTCCTGACCCACGACGTCGCCCAGCGGGACAACCTCAGAGTGGGCCGCTACGACGGCGTCGTCGCGGTCGTCGAGAAGCTCAAGGGCCATCCGCTCTTCGCGCACGTCACGTTGACGCGTTCCGAACGGTCGCCGATCGCGGCATTGGTGACCGAAATGCTGGAGGACGATCGGATCTGACCGCTTTGCGACCCACGGGTGCAGCGGTCTGAAAACGGGTCACAACCGTTCCAACTCCGCGGAAGGGGAGCAAAAGGAGAGAATCCACACCAAGGGGATGACACGCCGTCACAGGGCGGAGCAGCGTAGCCGGGCCGGGCTCGGCTACGCTCGCTTTTCCGCAAAACCCCTGAGGCAAACGGGATGTGAGCTTTGCCACGTCATCCGGAATTGCCTTCGCCCCCGCCCTTCCGGCAGGGTGTGGTTCCTGTCAGGCCCCGCATACGGCCTCCCGCACCCCCGGGTGCAGCACCACACAACTCAACAGCCATCAACGCCGTATGCCGCCCGAAGCACCACGCGGGCTCCCCAGGGAGACTCCGTCCGGGCCCGTACCTCCTGTGGCCATGTACGAACATGTACGGACGGAGGTCAGTGCCAGGGGCACGATTGCGCCCGCGGGGTCACCGCCGCGGGTAACTGTGGAAGGAAACTGTGTGACTGCTCGGATCTCGGTCCGGGGATTCGCCGTGGCATCCGCCACCGCGGTCACCACCGTCGGCGCCGTCGTCGGTGTGGCCTCCGGGAATCAGCAGGGTGCGGCCGAGCCGGTCGAGCTCGCCGCGTCCGACGCGACGCTGCTCGCCGACCTGCCCGTCAACGGCAACACCCAGGTGCAGACCGCCTCCCTGACGCAGCAGGCAGACCTGCAGTCCGACGCCGCCAACGCCGCCGCGAAGAAGTCGGCGGAGGAGAGCGCGCGCAAGGCCGCTGCCAAGAACGCCCAGGCCAAGAAGAAGGCCGAGGAGGAGCAGCGGGCCAAGGAGGAGGCCGCGGCCGCCGCCGAGAAGCGCGAGAAGGAGGAAGCGGCCAAGCAGGTCGCCAGCCGCAGCGCCGAGCGTCCGGACGCGGGCTCCTTCCCCCAGCAGTCCTCCTACACCGTCGCCGAGGTGCAGGCCATGGCGAAGCAGATCGTCGGCGGCGGCCAGTACCAGTGCTTCTCCAACATCGTGCAGCGGGAGAGCACCTGGAACTACCAGGCCGAGAACCCCTCCTCGGGTGCCTACGGCCTCGTCCAGGCGCTGCCCGCCACCAAGATGTCCTCGGCGGGTGCCGACTGGCGCACCAACCCGGCCACGCAGATCAAGTGGGGCCTCAACTACATGAACGAGCGCTACGGCAGCCCCTGTGGCGCCTGGGAGTTCTGGCAGGCCAACCACTGGTACTGAGCCTCCCGCGCCCCTGAAGCTCCGCGATGCCCCTCCCCCGCCGGGAGGGGCATCGCGCGTGTCCGGTCCGGAGCGGCTGCCACGGCGGTCGCCGGCCCCGGCGCCCTCCGCGTCACCGGGGAGGCAACCCTCCGGTCGGGTAACGTCGTCCCCCGGGTGGGACACGACAGGACGGGCCGCGTACGGGGGCGAAGGAAAGACCAATGTCAGGATTCGAGCGGCTGAGGTCGGGCGCGTCGCGCGTCGCCTCCCGAATGGCCGAGTACCGGCAGCGCGCCGAGCAGGAACGCGAGGAGCGGGACCGCGAGCGTGGCCGGCGCGCCCAGCAGGAGACGGCCGTCGAGCTGCCCCCGCCGCCGTCCGTCCCGCCGCAGCAGCCCGAGCCGGCGTCCGTCATCCCGTGGGGTATCCGGGTCGCCTCGGAGGCCGGGTGGCGGCTGCTGGTGCTCGCCGCCGTCGCCTGGGTGCTGATGCAGGTGATCGGCGCGCTGAGCCTGGTGATCATCGCCTTCTCGGCCGGGCTGCTCATCACCGCGCTGCTCCAGCCGACCGTCGCGCGGCTGCGGCACTGGGGTCTGGGGCGCGGTCCGTCGACGGCGGCCACCTTCGTCAGCGGCCTCGCGGTGATGGGGCTCATCGGCTGGTTCGTCGTCTGGCAGGTCATAGAGAACCAGGAGGACCTGACGCGGCAGATCCAGGACGGTCTCGACGAGCTGCGGCAGGCCATCCTCAACAGTCCCTTCCAGGTGAGCGAGGACCAGCTCAACGACTTCGTCGACAACCTCAACCAGTGGATCGGCGAGCACAGCCAGGACCTGACGACCGCCGGGCTGGAGGGCGCGTCGTTCCTGGTGGAGTTCTTCAGCGGTGCGGCCCTCGCGGCGTTCGTCTGCCTGTTCCTCCTCTACGACGGCCGCCGCGTGTGGCACTGGTGCCTGCGCTTCGTGCCGCTCTCGGCCCGTGAGGGTGTGGCCGGGGCCGGCCCCCGGGCGTGGATCACCCTCACCGGATACGTGCGCGGCACGGTGATAGTGGCCATGATCGACGCCATCGGCATCGGTGTGGGCATCTGGGTGCTCGGCGTGCCGATGGCCGTCCCGCTGGCCGTCATCGTCTTCCTGTTCGCGTTCGTGCCCCTGGTCGGTGCCGTCGTGTCGGGCGCGCTGGCCGTCGTCGTCGCCTTCGTCACCAACGGGCTCGTCACCGCGCTGCTGGCGCTCGGCGTGGTGCTGCTGGTGCAGCAGATCGAGGGGCACATCCTGCAGCCGTTCATCCTGGGCCGCATGGTGCAGGTGCATCCGCTGGCCGTGGTGCTCACGGTCACCAGCGGCTCGCTGCTCGCGGGCATCCCGGGGGCGGTGCTCTCGGTGCCGCTGGTGGCGGTGATCAACACCGTCGTCGGCTATCTGCGGGCGTACGCGGAGGAACGCAACCCGCACGCACGCCGGGTGCACGGCGCGACGGCGACGGACGTCTCACCGGCGGTGCCACCGACCATGCCCGGCGGCGAGCCGGTGCCCCTCGGCTCCGCGGACCCGACGCAGACGAGCGTCCGGGAGCTGGTCGAGAAGGAGTCCGGCGAGGGGGACGACGGCCCGCCGGGCGGAGATCGCCCGCCCGGGGGCCGGCCCCCGGCCTGACGCCCCTAACCCGCCGGGGCCCCCGGCGTCAGTACGGGGATTCGTGGGCCTCGGCGAACGCCTTCAAACGGAGGGTGTCGGACTGTGTCCAGCCGTCGGGCGGCAGCACCGCGGCCCAGCCCTCGACGGCGTTCGTCCCGTAGCGGTGGCCGTGCGGCGCCCCGACGCCGTACGACATGCTCATGTCCACGGTGGTCTGCCAGAAGGTGACGAAGGGGAACCAGCTCAGCTCGTCCGTCACATCCGGCCCCACCGGTTCCTCCAGCCACTCGGGAGGCCGGAGGGCGAGGTCGGGTGACCACCACACGATCGGGTCGGACGCGTTCTGCAGGTACACCACGCGGGGGAACTCCCACGTCCCCTCCGGGCGGTACAGGTCGCGCTGGGGGTACTGGGCGAACCGCACGTGCCGACCCTCCTCGTACTCGGGACGCCACACCGGGCTGCCCGGGTCGCGGTTGCGCGTCACGTCCGACCACACCGGGCTGTAGTTCGGCGGGCCGACGAGCAGCGCGCCGTCCGTCGAGGCGAGGAGGTCGTCGATGCCGTCGAAGGCGTCCTCCACCGCCGTGGCGCCCATGCTCTCGCCGAAGATGACGAACTTGGGCCGCTCGCTCTCGGGGATCTCGGCCAGCCGCTCCCGCACGGCGTCGACGAGGGTCTGCGTCGCCCGGCCCGCCTCCTCGCGGTCCACCACGAACGACACCCAGCTGGGCAGGTAGGAGTACTGGATGGCGACGATGGCGGTGTCGCCGTTGTAGAGGTACTCCAGCGGCTCCGCCGTCCGGGCGTCGATCCAGCCGCTGCCCGTCGTGCCCGCGACGGCGAGCACCTCGCGGTCGAAGGCCCGGGTGCGCTCGAGCTCCGCCATGGCCAGGGCCGTCTGTTCCGCGTAGCCGTCGGCGGCGGCCCGTCCGGCGTAGACGCGGATCGGGTCCAGCGAGGGACGTTGCGTGAACGCGCTGATCTGCTGCCGGCTGAGCACGCTGCCGGTGAAGTTGCGGCCCTGGTACCCCAGTTCCGACCAGGAGATCAGGGACTGCGGGCTGCCCGAGACGAACGGCGAACCGGACTGCACGATGCCGTCCTTCGTGCTCTGGTCCGTGTTGGACGCGATGTGGGAGGCGACGTCGACGATGCCGCGCTCGAAGACGACGTCCTTGGCGCCGAACGTCACGACCATCCCGCTGGTCAGCAGCCCGGCCGTCACGGCGACGGGCCGGGGGACGAAGCGCAGCAGGAGCTGGATCAGCCAGCGCGTGCCCAGCCGGATCAGGCGGGCGATCAGCAGCAGCACCCAGCACAGCGCGGCCGCGAGCAGCGCGATCATCATGGAGTGCCAGGTGAGGGTGGGCGGCAGCTCCTGGAGCTTGCGCAGTTCCCGCTGCATCCGGGCGCTCTCGCCGAGGAGGAAGACGGTGAGGCCGAGGCTCAGGACCCAGTACACCTGCCACGCGTGCGCCCGGACCCGCCGGCGCGTCTCCTCGTCCGGCCGCCACCGCACGAGGAAGGGCACGACCCAGCTCAGCAGCGCGCCGATGCCGTAGCCGATGGCGGCCGTGATGCCGCCGATGACGCCCTGCAGCGCCCAGGGGCGGGGGACGAGCGAGGGGGTGAGGGAGAGCCAGAAGAAGACGGTCGCGACGGCGGTGGCCGTCAGGTCGGGCCAGCGCCTGATCAGCCACGACTCGTCGGACCGCTCCCAGTAGGGCCTGCGGGCGACGTCGAGCGTGCGCCTGCCGGCGCGCTTCCACGGTGGCTCGGGGGGCCGGTCCTGGCCAGGGAAAGGAACCCGCTCCCCCGCGGTGTCGAGCATCGAGGTCTCTCCCGGCTGTCAATCCCTCATGTCAGCGACACGTTATGTGATGGTCCGCGGTGAACGAGGGACGCGTCGCTCTTTCGGGGGTGGAACGGGGGATCACCCTTGAGGGCCGCCCCCGGTGCCGCTCGTCGGCCCACCTCCCAGTCTGCCGCGCCCGGGCGCCTGCGGCACCCGGTTTCCCGCAGAGACCGGGGGTAGGGCCGTCGCGCGGCCTCGCACCGGGCCCGCGCTGGGGGCGCACCGGGGCCGCACTGGGGCCTCGCTCGGGACTGGGGTGTACACACCATGGGTATACATCGCATGTATACCCATGGTGTAGAGTCGCCGCCATGTCCATCAGTCACGCCCTTCTGGGGCTGCTCGAATCGGGGCCGAGCCACGGCTACGACCTCAAGAGAGCCTTCGACGCCCGGTTCGGGCACGACAAGCCGCTGCACTACGGCCAGGTGTACGCGACGATGTCGCGGCTCCTGAAGAACGGCCTCGTCGAGGTCGACGCCGTGGAGGCGGGGGAGGGGCCCGAGCGCAAGCGCTACGCCATCACGGACGCCGGGGTCAGCGACGTCGCGCACTGGCTGGAGCAGCCGGAGAAACCGGAGCCCTACCTCCAGTCCACCCTCTACACCAAGGTCGTGCTCGCGCTGCTGACCGGCCGGGACGCCGCGTCCCTGCTGGACACCCAGCGCGCCGAGCACCTGCGGCTCATGCGCGTGCTGACCCGCCGCAAGAGCGGTGGCGACCTCGCCGACCAGCTCATCTGCGACCACGCCCTGTTCCACCTGGAGGCCGACCTGCGCTGGCTGGAGCTGACCGCCGCCCGCCTGGACCGGCTCGCGAAGGAAGTGACGTCATGACCGAGGAACGGAGCAGCGGCCCGCTGCTCACGGCCAGGGGCCTGCACAAGGTGTACGGCTCCACCCCCGCGCTCGCGGGGGCCGACTTCACCCTGCACGCGGGCGAGGTCGTCGCCGTCATGGGGCCCTCGGGGTCGGGCAAGTCGACGCTGCTGCACTGCCTGGCGGGCATCGTCACGCCGGAGGAGGGGACGGTGCACTACCGGGGCCGGGAGCTGTCGGCCCTGTCCGACGCCGAGCGCAGTGCGCTGCGCCGGGGGGAGTTCGGCTTCGTCTTCCAGTTCGGCCAGCTCGTCCCGGAGCTGACCTGCACGGAGAACGTGGCGCTGCCGCTGCGGCTGGCGGGCGCGGACCGCAAGCCCGCCGAGCGGCAGGCGCGGGAGTGGCTGGAGCGGCTGGAGGTGGACGACGTCCGCCACCACCGCCCGGGCCAGATCTCCGGCGGCCAGGGGCAGCGGGTGGCCATCGCCCGCGCCCTCGTCGCCACCCCGCGCGTCGTGTTCGCGGACGAACCGACGGGCGCACTCGACTCGCTCAACGGCGAGCGCGTCATGGAGCTGCTCACCGCCGCGGCGCGCGACACGCGAGCGGCCGTCGTGCTCGTCACCCACGAGTCCCGGGTCGCCGCCTACTCCGACCGCGAGGTCGTGGTGCGGGACGGCAGGGCCACGGACCTCAGCGGGCTGGCGGGCGTCGCATGATCCGCACGTGGCTCCGCGAGCTGGGCCTGGGAGTGCGCTTCGCCGCCGGTGGGGGCCGGTCGGGCTGGGTGCGCACGCTGCTGACGGCCGCCGGGGTGGGCATCGGGGTGGCGGTGCTGCTGTTGGCCGCGTCGGTGCCGACCGTCCTCGACGCCTCGGAGGCCAGGAAGGACGGGCGGCAGCCGGTGGGCGGCATGGGCGAGGACGTCGCGCCGCCGGGGCCGACGACGGCGCTCATGGCCTGGAGCGGCACGACGTTCCGCGACACGGAGGTCGTCGGCCGACTCCTCCAGGCCGACGGCGACCGGGAGGAGGCGGTGCGCCCGCCGGGCGTCGCCCACTTCCCGGCGCCCGGCGAGATGGTCGTCTCGCCCGCGCTGCGGGAGATGCTGGACACCGAGGGGGAGCTGCTGGCCGAGCGGTTCCGGGGAGCGGAGATCGTCGGCACGATCGGCCCCGAGGGGCTGAAGGGGCCGGGGGAGCCGGCGTACTACCTCGGTTCGGACGCGCTCGACACCGACAACGCCTGGCGGGTCACCGAGTTCGGCATGGAGGGGGGCCAGTCGCCGCTCGACCCCGCCCTCGTCGTGCTCATCGTCGTGATGCTGTCCGTGCTCCTCATGCCGATCGTCGTGTTCGTCGCGACGGCCGTGCGATTCGGCGGGGAGCGCCGGGACCGGCGCCTGGCCGCGTTGCGGCTCGTCGGCGCGGACATCGCGATGACCCGGCGGATAGCCGCCGGCGAGGTGCTCTTCGCCTCCATGCTGGGGCTGGTGGTGGGCGCCCTCCTCTTCCTGGTGGGGCGCGAGCTGGTGGAGGGCCTCTCGATCTCCACGATCAGCGTCTACACCGCCGACATCGTCCCGGTGTGGTGGCTGGGCGCGCTCGTCGTGACCCTCGTCCCGGTCATCGCGGTCGGGGTCACCCTGGCGGCCTTGCGCGGCGTGGCGATCGGCCCGCTGGGGGTCTTCCGGGAGGGGACGACGCGTCGGCGCCGCGTGTGGTGGCGGCTGCTGCTGGTCGCGGTGGGTGTGGCCATGCTCGTGTACTTCGGCCCGGACGACCCGGGGAGCGCGGTCAACGAGTGGGGCATCTCCGCCGGCGTGCTGCTGATGCTCTGCGGCATCACGGCGTTGCTGCCCTGGGCCGTGGAGCGCGTGGTCACCTGGATGCGTGGCGGCCCGCTGTCCTGGCAGCTCGCCACCCGACGGCTCCAGATGAACAGCGGCATGGCCGCGCGGGCAGTGAGCGGGGTCACGGTGGCCGTGGCGGGCGCCGTGGCGCTGCACATGCTGTTCGCCGCAGTGGAGACCGCCCAGCGGAAGCCCACCGGTCACGACGAGAGCCGCGCCCGGGCGGTGGCGAGCTCACTCATCGACGACACCGCGGAGCTCGGGCCGTTCGTCGACCGGTACGCCGCGACGGAGGGCGTCACCTCCGTACGCGGATACGTGCGCGGCTACGCCGATCTCGATGTCACGCCCGACGCCGAGGGGCACCGCCCCGGCACGCCGTTCCACATCGGTGAGTGCCGGGTGCTGCGGGAGCTGATCGAGACCGGCTCCTGTGCCGACGGCGACGTCTTCGTCGTCCCCGCCTCGTTCGACGAGGGCGTCGTCGAGCCGGGGGACCGGCTGGACCTCTCCGGCTACTCGGAGCCGTCGGACCGGGCGGAGCCCGTCTGGTGGACGCTTCCCGGGACGGCCCGCACGATCGGCGACGTCGAGGCCCCCAACGGCGATCTGTACTACGGCGTCTTCGCCACCCCCGCGGCCATGGACGTCTCCGACGCCTCGGACCTGTCCGCCGTCGCCCTCGTCACGACCGTGCCCGGGGACGAGGACGTGGTCGAGCACCTGCGCAACACCGCCGGGCTGAGCGAGTGGCGCGAGGACGTCCAGGTGCTGTCGGACACGAGGCTCACCTCCCAGTTCGTGACCATCCGCAACGCCCTGTTCGTCGGGGCGATCGTGGTCATGCTGATGATCGCGGCGAGCATGGTCGTCTCGACGCTGGAGCAACTGCGTGAGCGTAAGCGGCAGTTGTCGGTCCTGGTGGCGTTCGGGACGCGACGGGGGACGCTCGGCGCCTCCGTGCTGTGGCAGACGGCGGTCCCGGTCGGGATCGGGCTCGCCCTGGCCTCGGCCGGCGGGACGGCGCTGGGCGTCCTGCTGCTGGACATGGTCGGGGCGGAGGTCACCGACTGGCTGGCCTTCCTTCCGCTCACCGCCGCCGGGCTCGGCATGATCCTGCTGGTCACGGTCGCGAGCCTGCCGATGCTGTGGCGCGTGATGCGCCCGGACGGGCTGCGGACGGAGTGACACCTCCTCCCCGGTGCGATAAAGTGCTATCACTTTTTAGCAGTTCCAGCACCGCGTACGGGGGAGCCCATGTCACAGTCCACCGAAGCCGTCGACGCGCCGGAGATGCCCGCGCCACCTGTGAAGGAGCACGTGGCGCACAGCCTCTCCGGCGCGCTCGGCCTCCTGCTGGCCGCGCTCGGCCCGCTGCTCGGCATCGGGCTCGTGCTCGGCGGCGTCGCCGTCGGCTTCGACCCCGGCGACCGGCCGGGGGTCGGCGTCACTCTGATCGTCGTCGGCGCCCTGACGACCGTGGCCGCGCTCTTCGCCTGGAACGGCGTGAAGATGGTCGCCCCCGGCGAGGCCCGCGTCATCCAGCTCTTCGGCCGCTACGTCGGCACCCTGCGCACCGACGGTCTGCGCTGGGTGAACCCGCTGACCAGCAGCACCAAGATCTCCACCCGGGTCCGCAACCACGAGACGGCCGTCCTCAAGGTCAACGACGCCGGCGGCAGCCCCATCGAGATCGCCGCCGTGATCGTCTGGCAGGTCGAGGACACCGCCCAGGCCACGTTCGGCGTCGACGACTACGAGGAGTTCGTCACCACCCAGGCGGAGACGGCCCTGCGCCACATCGCCACCAACTACCCCTACGAAGCACACGCCGAGGACACCCTGTCCCTGAGGGACAACGCGGAGAGCATCACCGACCAGCTCTCCGCCGAGGTCAACGCGCGGGTCGCGGCGGCCGGGGTGCACGTCATCGAGTCGCGGTTCACCCACCTCGCCTACGCCCCCGAGATCGCCTCGGCCATGCTTCAGCGGCAGCAGGCGGGTGCGATCATCGCGGCACGGCAGCAGATCGTGGAAGGGGCGTGCGGGATGGTCGAGACGGCCGTCGCCCGCATCACCGAACAGGACTTCGTGGAGCTCGACGAGGAGCGCAAGGCCGCGATGGTCTCCAACCTGCTGGTCGTCCTCTGCGGCGACCGCGGCACCCAGCCCGTCGTCAACACGGGGTCGCTCTACCAGTGACGGAGCGCGGGGAGGGCCGCCGTGCCCGCAAGCAGGTGCTGCTGCGGCTCGACCCGGCCGTCCATGACGCGCTGGCGCGCTGGGCGGCGGACGAGCTGCGCAGCACCAACGCACAGATCGACTACATCGTGCGGCGCGCCCTCGCCGAGGCCGGCCGCCTGCCGGACGACGCGCGCCCGCACCCCCGCCGGGGGCGCCCGCCGCGCCCCCGGCGCCGGGACTCGCCGGGGGAGGAGGCCGGCGAGTCCTGAGCAGGGTGTACCAAGGGGGGACACCCGTCGGCCGGAGGAGGCCCCTGAGTGAGTGCCGAGAGCTGGATCATCGTCGCCGTCACCACGTTGGTGCTGGTGACGCTCTTCTTCACCGTCCGGCTGCTGGTGCAGCTCGTCCGGGCCCGGCGGCGGCTCCGCGAGGCGGGAATGCCGACGGAGAACAAGGTCGTCTTCTGGGCGGCCGTCCTCTACGTCCTCTCCCCGGTGGACCTCATGCCCGACCCGGTGCTGATCGACGACATCGGGGTGCTGCTCCTGGCCCTGAAGTCCCTGCACTCTGCCGCCGAGACCGCCGGGCTGCGGCCGGCCCGTAAGCGCGGAGCCGACTGAGACCGGGCGTCGTGGGACACCTGCGGGGTGTGTGCGACGCGGAAGCGCGGGCACACGAGGGACAGAACGCCACGACGAACGGACGGAGGGAGACGCCATGCCGGCACTTCATCGACTGGCCAGCAGGCTCGGCCGTCAGCTGCGTCACGGAGCGGCCCCGAGAAGGCGCCGCCACACGCCGCCGCACAGCCGCATCGGCCGCGGCCCCCACGCCGTGGGGATCGGCTCGGTCGTCAGCGGCCTCGTCCGGACGGTGCGGGGAGCCTCGACGCAGGACCGCCGCCCACACGGACGCCGCCCCCACGGGCGGGCGCACCACCGCCGCTGGTGAGGCGGCCCCGGCGCACCCTGTTCCGCGCGCCCCCCGGCTCCGGCCGGGGGGCGCGCGGTCGTGTGCGGGTCGGCCCCGCCGCCTGACTGAGGCGCGGTGCGCGCGGACCGAGCCGTGACTCCCGGGACCGCACGCGAGAAGGGCTCGGCCCCGACCAGGCCGTCAGCCATGGTCGGGGCCGTGGGTCGCCGCACTCAGGACTGCGGGCGCCGCCCGTGGTTCGCGGCGTTCTTGCGGCGGGCCTTCTTCTTGCGGCGTCGCTTCGAGGACATCGAGCCTCCTCCGGGGACGGCGTACACGTTCGCGAACACGATAGTGGTGTCGTCGCCCGTGTTCCACCACACGAGCGGGCCGGTGGGTCGCGGGTCACGGAGCTGCTTCGAACCAGCCCTCCCGCACTCCGTGGGCGAACAGCTTCTGCGTCAGATCCCACAGCTCGCCGGAGCCGTCCGCGATGACGGAGGTGCGTTCGCGCACGCGCGCCTCGGTGACGCCCGGGGCGCGCCACGTTCCCCCTTCGTTGCCGACGTTCAGCAGGAGGGGCTGGAGCCGGTCCATGGCCTTGGCGAACCTGGCCTCGGGGGTGCGCCGCTCCTCGAACTCGGTCCACATCGCGTGGAACTCCGCGTCCTGGCCGTCCGGGAGCAGCGCGAACAGTCGCCTGGCCGCGTCGGCCTCGCGTGCCGCCTGGCTCTTCTTGGCCTCGTCGTCGAAGAGACACGTGTCACCGGCGTAGATCTCCACCAGGTCGTGCACCAGGACGAGCTTCACAGTGCGTTGCACGTCGATCGGCTCGTTGGCGTACTCGGCGAGGACCAGGACCATGAGTGCCAGGTGCCAGGAGTGCTCGGCGTCGTTCTCCCGGCGGTCGGCGGCGAGGAGGGGACTCAGTCGCAGCACGGACTTCAGCCGGTCGATCTCGGCGAGGAAGGCGATCTGCTCGACCAGCCGTGGCGGTGTACCGGGCGCGATCTTCGCAGGATCCAGCAGGGGCTCCGGCCGATCGGTGCGGTGCGGGGGCGTGTTCATGTTCTCTCCTGGGAAGGGCGGTCACGGCCGCTCGTACGAGACGCGTCGTCAGCACGTGCCGGGTGTCGGCGGCGAGGACGGGGGTGGCTGCGGTCGGGGGCGTGGCGGGTCGGAGGCCGGGTCCTGCTCAGACGCGGAGCAGTTCGAGCAGCCGGGCGTGGTCGAGTCCCTCCACGATCGTGGTCGCGGGCCGGTCGGAGCGGGAGTCGCGCCAGTCGACAGCGGTCAGACCGTGGCCGAGGCTTCCCGGTCCGTAGCCGACGTAGACGCGATGACGCGCCACGTCGGTGACGACCGACGGATCGAGGGCGACGGCCATGGCCAGCGGGTCGGCCCGGAAGTACGCCGAGCGCTGGGCGTACCCGGGGTCGGTGAGGTACCGGTTGTCCACAAGGCGCTCGAGGGCGGTGGCCGCCTGACTCCCGCCCTGGAAGAAGCTCTCGAACTCCTCCCGGGTGAAGGAGTGCTTGAGCGTCGCCTCCCAGGTGATCAGCGTGATGTCCGTGAAGTTGGCGAAGACCAGATCCGCGGCGACGGGATCGGCACCGATGTTGAACTCGGCGTTCAGGGTGAGGTTTCCGTGGCCGCGGACGGCGCCGCCCATCACGACGATCCGGTGCAGCAAGCGGGGCAGCCGTGGCTCCAGGCGCAGTGCGAGGGCGATGTTGGTCAGCGGTCCGAGCGAGACCAGCGTGATCTCGCCCGGGCGGCGGCGTACGGCCAGGACCAGGGCCATGGCCGCCGGCAGGGCTTCCTCGGCGACGTCGGCCACGGGCCAGCGAGTGACGTCGCCGAGTCCGTCGGCGCCGTGGATGTCGGCGGCGTCCGCGACCGCTCCGGACAGGGGGCCGGAGGCCCCCCGGTACACCGGGGTGCGGGCCGCCTCCTCGCCGAAGGCACCCAGCAGCCAACGGGCGTTGTCGGTCACGGTGTCGATGCCGACGTTGCCCGCGACGGTGCAGATCCCGCTCACGGGGACGATGGGTCGTCTGGGTGAAGGAGTCAGAGCCATGGCGAGGGCATGAGCGTCGTCCAGTCCGGGATCGGTGTCGATGATCAGGGCACTCATCGCGAACTCCGTGGGTGAGGGAACGGGAACGGCGGCCGGCCGGGGGCGCCGCCGGAGCCCCGGCCGCGCGTCCGGCGGAACCACCCCGAGGGCGTTCTGCCGCACCGAACCCTCGGGGCGGGGTGGGCGCAGCGGGCGTCGGGCCGGGCGGGGCTAGCGGTCGGGCCAGGCCGCGGGCACGAGGCGCCCGGTGAGCTCCCGATAGCGGAGCATCGGCAACTCGGGTTCCCGCAGGACGCGCTCCGGGCGGAAGTGGACCCCGGCCTTCCGCATCGACTCCAGCAGGACCTCGACCACCGCTCGCGCCAGTGGCGCGCCGGGGCAGTAGTGCTTACCCGCGCCGAAGCTGAGGTTGCGGGAGGCGTTGCCCCGGTCCCGGATCCGCAGGGGTTCCGGGAACTGCTCGGGGTCGAGGTTCGCGGTCGCGAGGCACAGGTTGATCCTTTCCCCCTCGTCGAGCCGATAGGGGCCGACGGAGACGGGGCGACGCGCGTAGCGGCTGGCGAACCGGAAGGGCGTGGCGATCCGGAGGACTTCCTCCCGCACCGAGGGGATGGGGACGCGGGCGAGGACGTCGCTGTCGACGCGTTCCCCCGCGACGCACAGGGCCGTGGTCGTCGGATCGTAGGCGCCGGTGACGATCTGGGTGAGCAGGGCGGTGGCGGACTCGGGGCCGTAGCCCGGGTCGTCCCATAACTCGCTCAGTCCCGCCGTCAGCGGCGTCGGCGGCTCCGCCCGTGCCGTCTCCAGCCAGGCCCTCAGCGCGTCGACGGCGGCCAGCGCACGGTCGATGCGCGCCATGTCGATGCGCGCGGTGGCGAGTTCGTCCATCACCGCCTCGCCCAGCCGGACGAGCCGTGCCGCATCCTCACGGCCGACGAGCACGACGATCGCTTCGAGCGCCATGGGGCGTGCCACGTCCCGGAGCCAGTCGACGGGTTCGCCGTCCGTTACGGCGAGCCGCCGGTCGGCCCACCGAGCGCAGGCGGAGAGCGTTTCCGGTGTCACCGTCCCCCGCAGGAGGCGCACGGTCACGCGCCGGACCCGGTCGTGGTAGGCGGCGTCGGAGAACACCGGCCAGTGGGCGAGGAAGCGCTTGAGGGCCCGTCGCCGTGCCGCGTCCTCCTCGTCCATGGACGCGAGCCGCTGGTCGGTGGACCGTTCGGACCAGACGTCGCGGCTGACCAGGAGCCGTCGCACGTCGTGGGCCCCGAGCGCGTAGAGTCCGCCGTTCTCGGCCGCCTCCTGGTACGGGCAGGACCGGACTGCTCGGGTCAGAGCGGTGAGCGGGTCACGCGCGCTGTAGTCGCCGAACACGTCAAGCATGAGGGCCCTCCACGCGTCCGGTGGCCGATAAGTGCCCGGTCGTGTTCTGCTCCTTCGGCGCCTTTCCCTTGGCGCCGGACCGGGTCCGGTTGGAGACGTGGAACATCATCGCGGCGCGGTCCCACGTGGGTTCCTCGTCCGCCATCTCGATGATGCGGCGCAGGACGTCCTGCTCGTCCAGGATCGCTCCGACGGCCTCGGCCACCGTGATGTGCTTGGCCGGCCGCCAGACGCGTTCGACGCGGTCCCCCGGAGCGATCCGTCCCTCCTCGAGGACCCGGAGATACACGCCGGGCCGGCGGGCGTTGTTGAAGCGCTTGGCCCAGCCGGTCTGCTTCATCCAGCCGCCGAACGTGCCGCACGCCATGCGCGGCGCCGTGACCTGCAGGAGGACTTCTCCCACCTGCCACTTCTCGGCGAGAACGGCACCGCTGGCGTCGAATCCGGCGAGATCGATGTTCTCGCCGAAGACGCCGTTGCGGAGCGGGGCCTGGAGCTGCTCGGACCACCAGTCGAGGTCTTCCCGGGCGTAGGCGTAGACGGCCTGCAGTTCACCACCGTGAAAGTCCGCCGCCTGCTCGTCGCCTTCGAGGCCTAATGTCGTGACCCGGATACTGCCCTCGATCGGCAGCTTTTTGATGGCGGTTTCTCCGCGTCGCGCAAAATCAGAGGAAACACATGGACCAGTATTGATCGAAACAATGCGTCCCATGTGAAAAAATTAGCATCGCGTCGACCACCAGTCAACGGTTCAACTGTCGGAAAAGCAAACTCGTCGAACGGGCATCGCGGAATGACGGATTGGCGATCGGGGCGCGAAGGCATTCGGTGACGGGTGTTTGAAGGTCAGGTATTCACAGACCATCGTTCCCGGCCGTTTCCGGCGATTCCCGCCACCGCGGCGGAGGGATTTCCCGTGAACCGCCGTCGACGGGCCCGGGCGAAGGGCGAGGTTTTATCGCGCGTTTCGACCGGGCCACGGCGTTCGGCTCCGCTGGGACGGAGCAGGGGTCAGCGGGCGGCCCCGGCCCGCGCCACGACGAAGAAGGCGGGAACGTTCACGTGCCGGCCGCCGGCCGTCACCGTGCCCTGGTAGTCGATGGGGGCGCTGGAGAGGATCTCGAAACCGACCTCCTCCAACTCTCGTTGCAGGGCCCCCTCCTTTCTGGCCACCGGGAGGGGGACACGGTCGAAGACGAAGCCGAACTTCTCTGCGGGCACTCCCTCGCCCGCGAGCTGCCTGACGATGAAGTCACGGCTGGCCGGGGCGAGTTCGTAGAAGAACGCCCCACCCGTGTCGCCGGCCAGATGCGCCAGGGAAGCGGCGGCGAGTTTGAGCTCCTCGGGAGTGAAGGCGTGCAGGACGGTGCGGACGTACAGGCCGGCGTCACCGATCCGGTCGTGCAGGGCGGCGGCCTGCTCGGGCTTGAGCAGGTCTAACTGCTCGTACTCGATGCCGGGGGCGCCGTGGTGCTTGCGCGCCCGCTCCACGGCGCTGGGGGCCACGTCCACGCCGATGACCCGGTCGAAGTGCTGACCGATGGCGACCGTCTGCGCGCCGTCCCCGCAGCCGACGTCGATGACGGGACGGGACGGGTCGAGCACGCTGCCGAACAGGTGGAGATGCGCGTGCGCGACATAGGTGGGGTCCACATCCCACGGCGATGCTCCGCGGGCCTGAGGAAGGTCGGTCCAGAAACGATCCCACATGGTCTCGAAACGACTCACTGTGACTCCCTCTGATCGGTTACGACCGGTTGTTCCTGCCGATCATGGACCCATGATGTTGGAAATGTAAAGAGAGCGACTGATGTTGGGCCAGTCTTCACGCTCATCGGTATCAGGGAATGCAAATATCCACACGAGTATCTTCATTCACTTCTCAGGACCAGAGCACCTCTGGAATCACTGGTACCAGCTTGTGGAATGCTCTCGCCTTATGGCTTATAAGATTCTTGCGCTCGCCGTCCAGTTGTGCGCAGGTAACGTTTGCCGGCGCTCAGGGCAGGAGGAACGCTCCCAGTACCTCCACGGCATGCGAACCGACCCGGTCTGCCCTCGATAGCAACGCACGGCGGGCCGCTGCCCCGGGACGTCGGGGCAGCGGCCTGGCCGGGTCAGTGAGTGTCAGGTCCGGTGTACGACGCGGCGCAGCGGGCAGCGGGCGACGAAGCCGTAGCAGACGCCCGCTCCGGCGCCCAGCGACGCGACGGCGGCGAGGGCCGGGACCGTGATGTGGGCGGGGGCCTGCTGGATCAGGACGAAGGTGCCCATGGCCAGCACGAACCAGCCGAAGAGCCGGGAGAGGACGTGGGCGGGGACGCGTCCGGCCAGCCGGGCCCCGGCGAGGCTGCCGACGACGGCGAACCCGGTGACGGCCAGGGTCAGGGCCCAGTCGACCTGCACGGTCGCGAGGTAGCCGGCGAATCCGGCCGTGGACTTCATCGCGATGACCAGCAGGGAGGTGCCGATGGCCATCGGCATGGGCAGACCGCCCAGCAGGGCCAGAGCGGGGACGACGAGGAAGCCGCCGCCCGCGCCGACCAGACCGGTGGCCAGGCCGACGGCCGCGCCGTCCAGCAGGACCCGCCCCAGCGGGAGCTGCTGGTGGGCCCGGTCGGGGTCGGCGGTGCGGCGGCCGCGGAGCATGGCGGCGGCGGTGACGATCATCATGACGGCGAAGGCGATCAGCAGGACGGCGTCGGGGATGTGACCGCCGACGAGTCCGCCGGTGTAGGCGCCGACCATGCCGGCCGCTCCGAACAGGACGCCGGTGCGCCAGCGGACGCGTCCGCCGCGGGCGTGGCTGATCATGCCCACGGCGGAGGTGACGCCGACGACGAACAAGGAGGTGGCGATGGCCTCCTTGGCGTCCATGCCCGCGACGTAGACCAGCAGCGGCACGGTCAGGATCGACCCGCCTCCCCCGAGCAGCCCGAGGGAGACGCCGACCAGCAGCGCGAGGACCAGGACGAGCATCAGGATCACGGTGGTCACCTGCCGTCGGCGAGCTGGGCGACGGCCTTGCGCGGGTCGAAGGACGGGGTGCGGTTCCACGGCATCTTCGACAGCAGCACGCCCATGGCGCAGGTGTTGCTGAGGGCGGCGAAGGCCAGTCCGCCGCCGACGAACGCGGACAGCGCCTGCAGGCCGGGGAGGGCGAAGCTGCCGAGGGCGCCGACCAGCACCAGAGACCCGGCGACCAGGCGGACCTGGCGCTCCATGTCCCAGCGCTCCTGGCCGTAGTTGGTCGGGGCGCCGGACTTCTCCCAGGCGGCCATGCCGCCCGAGAGGACCGCCAGGCCGGGAAGGCCGGCTTCGGCCAGGGCGCGTTCGGCCTGGCCGGAGCGCTGGCCGGAGCGGCACACCAGCACCACGTCGGTGTCCAGGTGCCGGGTCAGTTCCTCGCGGTGCTCGCGCAGGGTGTCCAGGGGGACGTTGTAGGAACCGGGGATGTGCGCTCCCTCGAACTCGGCCGGGGAACGGACGTCGAGCAGCCGGGGCGGGCGGGCCGAGTCGAGCTTGGCGCGCAGTTCGTCGGTGGTCAGGCCGCGGGGGGTGGTGGAAGTGGTCACGCGTTGATCTCCTGTCGGTTGTCGGAGGGGGTGGAGGTTTCAGAGGAGAGGGCGCACAGGCCCAGGTCGCGGGCGTTGTCGAAGCCGTCGTCGACGGCGACGACGTCACGGCCGCGGGCGTGAAGCAGCGCCGCGACGACCCCGGCGCGGTAGCCGCCGGCGCAGTGCACCCAGACGCGGCCCGCCGGAATCTCCTCGATGCGGCCCGGCACCTCGTGGATGGGGATGTGCACCGTGCCGGGGATGTGCGCCTCGTCGCGCTCCTGGTCGCGGCGTACGTCGAGAACGACGAGGTCGTCGTCGGCCAGTGCGGCCTTGAGGTCGCCGAAGGTGGCACGCTCGTAGGTGGCCAGGGGCTTGCCGCCGGCCCAGTCGTCGGGACCGCCGGTGGCCATGGCGGCCGGGCGGTCGATGCCGATGCGGACCAGTTCGCGCTGGGCCTCGGCCACGTCCGCGGCGCTCTCGCCGAGCAGGGTGACCGGGGTGTCCCACGGGATCAGCCAGCCGAGGTAGGTGACGAACTGGCCGTCCAGGCCGAAGTTCAGACTGCCGGCCAGGTGACCGGCGGCGAAGGCGGTGCGGTCCCGCAGGTCCACCACCCACTCGCCGGCCTCGATCCGGCGCCGCAGCTCGGCCGGCTCCGCCACGGACGGCGGGGACAGGTCCGGCTTGCCGGGCCCGCCGGAGTTGGCCGCGCCCATGTGGGCGTAGTAGGCCGGGTAGGCGTCCAGGCCCGTCAGGAGCTGCTCGACGTAGGCCTCCTCGTCGGCGGTCAGCGCGGTGTTGGTCCGCTTCTCCTCGCCGATGGTGCTGGCCGAGCCGGTGGCCTGGGCCGCGGAGCAGAACGAGCCGAACCCGTGGGTGGGGTAGACGGCGGTCTCGTCCGGCAGTTCCGCCGCCAGCCGTCGCGCCGAGCGCCACTGGGCCCGCACCAGGGTGTCGGTGTGGTCCGGTCCCAGCAGGTCCGGTCGCCCGGTGGTGCCGTACAGCAGGGAGCCGCCGGTGAACACCGCGACCTGCTCCCCGTCGGCCTCCAGGGCGTAGGACAGGTGGGTGTGGGTGTGGCCCGGGGTGTGGATCGCCCGCACTCGCAGGGTGTCGCCGACCTCGATCACCTGGCCGTCGCCCACCGGGGTCCGCTCGTAGGAGACCTCGTCGTCGGCGTTCACCACGTACCGCGCGCCCACCTCGCGGGCCAGGGCCAGTCCGCCGGTGACGTAGTCGTTGTGGATGTGCGTCTCGAACACGTGGGTGATCCGCACTCCGGCGGCGTCGGCCAGTGCGGTGACGCGGTCGTAGTCGCGCTGGGGGTCCACCACCAGTGCCACGGAACCGTCGTGGGCGAGGTAGGTGCGGTCGCCCAGGCCGGGGGTTTCGAGGGGCAGAACGGTGATCATCGCGTCTCCTCGTCGGTGGCGGGGGTGGCGGGGGTGGCGGGGGTGGCGGCGCCGGGCTCGTCGCCGGTGACTGCGGGTCGGCCGGCGTCGATCCAGGCGGCGGTGCCGCCGCTGACGCTGTGGGCGTCATAGCCCAGGTCGCGCAGCAGAGAGGTCGCCTGTGCGCTGCGGCCGCCGCTCTGGCAGATCACGTGGACGGGCCGGTCCTTGGGCAGTTCGGCGAGGGCCAACGGGAGGTTGGGCAGCGGTGCCGACCGGGCGCCGGGGACGTGGCCCGCGCGGTACTCGCCGCTGTTGCGGACGTCGACGACGAGGGCGCCCGCCGCGTGCACTTCGGCGAACCGCTGCTGGTCGATTTCGGGAACCATGCGGAAGACTCCTGCTCACTTGCCTTCATGGATACCTGGGGGGGTATATCTGAGCTCAACCGTAACAGGGCCCCGTTCATGCCCCGGGGGGTATCTAGGGTGACGCGTGTCACATGCCCGGGTGCGCCCCGGCGTCTGCCGGGCGCCACCTCGGGCCACGCCGCTCCCGTTGAGTGGCGCCCGTAACGGCCTGGCCACGGCGCGCGTATCGTCAGCGCGACCCAAGGGCGAATACCCCTGCTGGTATGCCCTATCGTGGCTCCCCCATGTGGTACCGCCTCACGGAGCCCTCACCATGACAGCGCCCTCTTCGCACCCCAGAGCGTGTTCCGTGCTGCGTTGCGTTCTGGCGCTGGTCGCCGTGCTGGTCTCGTCCCTGTGCGCGGCCGGGCCGTCCGCGGCGGAGTCCGTTCGCGCCGAACCGGCCTCCGCCGCAGCCGACGCGCTGCCCGCGGCGGGACTCCTCGGGGGCAAGGCCGGCGCGGCGCGTGCCGGCACCGATGTCCGCGAAGCCGCCGCCCTCCACGAGGCGGTCGACCCCGCGTCGTCGGGCACCGGGCACTGCGACGGGCAGGCCACCTCCGACACCGCCGCCGCCCGCGACGGCTCCCGTCCGTCCGCGCCGCTGCCGACGCCACAACGCGAAGAGCAGCGGACGCCGGCCGCGACGACGGGCCCGGGCCCCGCACCCGCTGGGCCGGGATCCGCACCACCCGCCCCCGATCCGGTACAGCTCTCCGTCCTGAGGATCTAGACCGGCCCGCGCGCCGTGTCCCTTCACCTCCTCAGCGAAACGGAGCCTCTCTCATGCCCTCCTCCCGGTCCTTGCGCCGGGCGGGAGCGACGCTGGCCGCGTGGCAGTCCCCCCAGTGGGTCGCCGCCACGGCCGGTGCCGCACTGACCACGGTGCTGGTGGGCGTGCCCACCGCGGTGGTCCCCTCGCCCCTGTTCTCCCGTTCCGTCCCCGTCCAGTGGTGGAACTACCCCGTGCTCGCCGCCACCGCGGTACTCGCCGGCCTTGTTCTGTCCACCTTCCTCAGGCCACCCCACGGCACCGGCCCCGGCGGAGCGGGCGCGCCCGAGGAACACGACGGTCCGTCCGCGAAGACCGTCGGACGGCTCGGGTCGGTCGGCGGTCTGCTGTCGCTGCTTGCGGTGGGCTGCCCCGTCTGCAACAAGCTCGTCCTGGTCCTGCTGGGCACCTCCGGAGCGCTCACCTACTGGGCCCCGCTGCAACCGCTGGTGGCCGTCGTCTCCCTCGTCCTGCTGGCCTGGGCGGCACTGCGCAGGCTCGCCACAGCCGACGCGTGCCCCTTGCCGGCCCGCCGCTGAGTCCCTCGCCACTCCGCGCACTCCTCGCCCTTTCGCACTCCTCGGAGCACCACCATGCCCGGAACATCCGCAACCTCCGCCTCCTCGCGAGCCGGGCGGCCACGCCCCGACCGCGCCCGGCGCGTCCTCGCCGTGATCGTGCTGACCGCCGCCGTCGTGACCGCCGTGCTCGTCCTCGTCCTCGGCCGCGACACGACCGGAGGCGGCACGGCCGCTTCCACCGACGTGTCCACCCCCGAGGCACAGGAGCCGGCACACCCGGAACTGCTCGCTCTGGCCCGCCGGGACGCCGCCGACCCGCTCGCCCTCGGCAGCCCGGACGCACCGGTCGTGCTGATCGAGTACTCCGACTTCCAGTGCCCCTTCTGCGGCCGGTTCGCCCGCGACACCGAGCCGGACCTGATCCGCGACTACGTCGACGAGGGCGTCCTGCGCATCGAGTGGCGCAACTTCCCCGTTCTCGGCACCGAATCGGACCAGGCCGCGCGAGCCGGCTGGGCAGCCGGTAGGCAAAGCCGCTTCTGGCAGTTCCACGACGCGGCCTACGCCGAGCCGCGCCGACGCAACGCGGGCGACTTCAGTGAGGCCAACCTCATCGCCATGGCTCGGAAGGCCGGTGTCGAGGACCTCGCACGGTTCGAGAAGGACATGGCCTCCGACGCCGCCCACCAGGCGGTCACCCGGGACAGCGAGGAGGGCTACGGCATCGGGGTCACCAGCACCCCCGCGTTTCTCATCAACGGCCGGCCGGTGCTCGGCGCCCAGCCCACGGACGTCTTCACCGACATCATCGACGAGGAGGCCGAGCAGGCACGCCAGCAGAAGGACGGCGATGAGTGACCCCGGCGTGCTGGTCGCCTTCCTCGGCGGCCTGCTGGCCCTCCTCAGCCCCTGCTCGGCCCTGCTGCTGCCGGCCTTCTTCGCGTACTCCTTCACCAGCCGCACCCGGCTCCTGGGCCGTACGGCGCTGTTCTACACCGGACTCTGCCTCACCCTGGTGCCGCTGGGAGTAGCCGGTTCCTTCGCCGGGCGGCTCTTCCACGGACACCGGGACACCCTGGTCACGGCAGGTGGCTGGCTGGTCGTCGCGCTCGGCGTGGCCCAGGTGCTGGGCCGGGGATTCGGCTCGCGCCGCCTCCAGCGGGCGGCCGGGAGACGCCGCTCGGGATCAGCGGCCTCCGTGCTGGCGCTGGGCTCCGTCTACGGCCTCGCGGGCTTCTGCGCGGGGCCGATCCTCGGCGCCGTCCTGACCGTCGCGGCCATGGGCGGCGACGCCTGGCGGGGCGGCGCGCTGCTGGCCGTCTACGCCTTGGGCATGGCGGCGCCGATGTTCGCCCTGGCCGCCCTGTGGGACCGCTACGACCTCGGGCGCCGGCCGTGGCTGCGCGGCCGGGTGATCCACCTCGGGAAAGTACCGCTGCACACCACCTCCCTGACCGGCGGAACGATGTTCATCCTGCTCGGCGTGCTCTTCCTGGCCTTCGACGGCACCTCCGCCCTGCCGTCCCTGATGGGAGTGGACGCGGAGGCCGCCTGGGAGGAACGGCTGTCCCGATGGGCGGGCGCGGTCTCCGACCGCACCCTGCTGCTCGGCCTGTCCGCCGTCGCGGCCGTCGCAGCGCTCGCCGTCCTGCTGCGCACCCGGCCCGGACGGAGGGAGAGATCCACGGAAGAACCGCGGCGGCAGGAGTGAACTCGTCCACGACACAGTGGGCCGAGCGCAGGCGTCCAGTGACCAACGTCCCGGGACGACAGAGCTAGGCCGCTGCCTGGAGGGGGCGGACGGGCAGGGTGTGCATCGCCTCGCGCAACGCGTCCGCGAACGCGGTGAACTCCTGCTCGCGGGCCGTCCCCGTGCGCATGGCCAGGGCGATCCTGCGGGCAGGCGCCGGATCGGCGAAACGGCCGGTGGACAGCCGGTCGTTGCGGGCCGTCTCCACCCGCAGCGCCGTGCGGGGCAGCAGGGTGACGCCGAGCCCGCCGGCGACGAGCTGGACCAGGGTGGACAGGCCGGCGGCCGTCGTGGTCACCTCGCCCGCCGCCCGGCCGGGCTGGGGGCGTCCGGCCTCCCGACAGATCTCCAGCGCCTGGTCGCGCAGGCAGTGGCCCTCGTCGAGCAGGAGGAGCGGGAGGTCGCGCAGCTGCTGCCGGGGGATGTCCGTGCGACCCGCCAACGCGTGGTCGTGCTCCATGACGAGGACGAAGTCCTCCTCGAACAGCGGCACTTCGGTCACTCCGGGCACCCCGAGGGGGACGGCGAGCAGCAGCAGGTCCAGTCGGCCCGAGGCCAGGCCGTCCAGGAGCGAGGCCGTCTGCTCCTCGTGCACCTGGAGGTCGAGGCGCGGATACCGGTCGTGCGTGAGGCCCAGCACGGTCGGCAGGAGGTACGGCGCGCAGGTGGGGATGACGCCGAGCCGCAGCGTGCCGGTGAACGGGGCGCGGGACGCCTCGGCCTCCTCCAGCAGCGCGCCGACGGCGTCCAGCACGGTCCGGGCGCGCGCGGCCAGACGCTCCCCGGCGGGGGAGAGGAGCACCCTGCGGGTGGTGCGCTCCAGCAGCCGCACACCGAGGGTCTCCTCGAGCGCGGCGACGGCTCCCGACAGCGCGGGCTGGCTCATGCCGATCTCGGCGGCGGCTTCGCGGAAGTGCAGGTGTTCGGCGACGGCGGTGAAGGCCCTCAGCTGGGAGAGGCTGGGCTGACGTGCTTTGCTCATGTGACGCGTTCGTGAGAGTGCCGGGGGAAGGTGACGGAGGGTTCGGCGCGGCCACTGATAGCCGGGCCCGATCAACACGGGAGAGTCTAGCTATTTCTGCGATCAATCCGCCCTGTGGCAGGGTGTGAGATCCGTCCAACCCTCAAGGGGAGCGCCCCGCGACCCGGGCGCGTTCCCCCACACCAAGGAGAGTCTGTGCTCACTGTCGGTGACCAGTTCCCCACGTTCGACCTGACGGCCTGCGTCTCGCTGGAGAAGGGCCGGGAGTTCCAGCAGATCGACCACAAGACGTACGAAGGCTCCTGGAAGTGCGTCTTCTTCTGGCCGAAGGACTTCACCTTCGTCTGTCCGACGGAGATCGCCGCGTTCGGCAAGCTGAACGAGGAGTTCGCCGACCGTGACTGCCAGATCCTCGGCGTCTCCGGCGACTCGGAGTTCGTGCACCACGCCTGGCGCAAGGACCACGAGGACCTGCGCGACCTGCCCTTCCCCATGCTCGCCGACTCCAAGCACGAGCTGATGCGGGACTGCGGCGTCGAGGGCGAGGACGGCTTCGCCCAGCGCGCCGTCTTCATCGTGGACCCGAACAACGAGATCCAGTTCACGATGGTGACCGCCGGGTCCGTCGGCCGGAACCCCAAGGAGGTCCTGCGGGTGCTGGACGCCCTGCAGACCGATGAGCTGTGCCCGTGCAACTGGAGCAAGGGCGAGGAGACGCTCGACCCGGTCAAGCTCCTGTCCGGTGAGTGAGTGAGGGCTACGCACACATGGCACTGAACGACCTGAAGTCGGCCCTGCCCGACTACGCCAAGGACCTGAAGCTGAACCTCGGTTCGGTGATCGGCAACTCCGACCTCCCCCAGCAGCAGCTGTGGGGAACGGTGCTGGCCTGCGCCATCGCCTCCCGCTCGCCGAAGGTGCTGGCCGAGCTGGAGCCGGAGGCGCGGGAGAACCTCTCGCCCGAGGCGTACACGGCGGCCAAGGCCGCGGCGTCCGTCATGGCGATGAACAACGTCTTCTACCGCACCCGCCACCTGCTGTCGGACCCCGAGTACGGCAACCTGCGCGCGGGGCTGCGGATGAACGTCATCGGCAACCCGGGCGTGGACAAGACCGACTTCGAGCTGTGGTCGCTGGCCGTCTCCGCCATCAACGGCTGCGGCATGTGCCTGGACTCGCACGAGCAGGTCCTGCGCAAGGCCGACGTCGACCGGGAGACCGTCCAGGAGGCCGTCAAGATCGCGTCGGTCCTCCAGGCCGTCGGCGCGACGCTCGACGCCGAGGCGGTCATCGCCCAGGTGTGACGCCGGCGGGCGCGCCGGGCGATCCCCGGAAGCCGTCCCGCACGATCCCCACGGTGCCCCGGACCGGGACGGTCCGGGGCACCGGTGTGTGTCGGCACCCCCTACGGCAGCGGCACCTCGAACCAGACCAGCTTCCCGGTGGACAGCCGGGTGGCGCCCCAGCGCCGGGCGATGCGGTTGACCAGGTAGAGGCCGCGCCCGCCCTCGTCCGTGGCCCGCGCCTGCCGCAGCCGGGGCAGCTGCGGGACGTCGTCCCCGACCTCGCAGCGCAGGGCGTCCGTGCGCAGCAGCCGCAGCGTCACCGGGCGTTCGGCGTACCGCACGGCGTTGGTGACGACCTCGCTGACCAGCAGCTCGACCGAGTCCGACAGCTCCTCGATGCCCCAGGCGGCCAGGGCCCGGCGGGCCAGCCGACGCGCCTGCCCGGCCGTCTCCGGGCGCGGCTCCAGCTCCCACAGCGCGACGTCGCTGGGCGCGATGCCGTCGAACCGGGCCGCGAGCAGGGCGATGTCGTCGTCCCGGTCACCCGGCCCCACGATGTCCAGCACCTCGTCGCACAGCGGCTCCAGCGGGGCGGAGGCGTCGGGCCGGGTCAGCCGTCCGGTCTCGACCAGCTTCTCGCGCAGTGTCTCGATGCCCGACCACACGTCGCGGTGGCGCGACTCCACCAGCCCGTCGGTGTACAGCAGCAGCGTCGCACCGGCCGGCGCGTCCAGCTCGACGGCGCGGAAGTCCACACCCCCGACGCCGATGGGCGCGCCCGGCGGGATGCGCAGCGTCTCCGCCGTGCCGTCCCGGTGCAGCATCACGGGCGGCGGGTGACCCGCGTTCGCGATGATCATGCGGTGGGCCACGGGGTCGTACACGACGTAGATGCACGTCGCCATGCGGTCCTCGCCCAGCCGCTGCGCCTGCTCGTCGAGGTGGTGCAGGACCTCCTGCGGCGGCAGGTCGAGCTGGGCGAGCGTCTGGGCCGTCGTGCGGAGCTGCCCCATGATCGCGGCGGACGTCGTCGAGTGCCCCATGACGTCCCCGACGACCAGGGCCACCCGGCTGCCGGGCAGCGGGATCGCGTCGTACCAGTCACCGCCGACGCGCGCCGACTCGGCCGCCGGGAGGTAGCGGCTCGCCAACTGCACGCCGGTCGGCTGGGGCAGCCGGTCGGGCAGCATCGTGCGCTGCAACTCGTCGGCGATGTAGGCCTCGCGGCCGTAGAGCACGGCCTTGTCCACCCCGAGCGCGGTGTGCGTGGCCAACTGGGCGGCGACCAGCAGGTCGTCGCCCTCGAACGCGGCCCGCTCGGGGCGGCGCAGGAAGACGGCCGCCCCGATGACGCGGCGCCGGCCGCGCAGCGGGGCCAGGACGGCACGGTCGCCGGGCGGCATGTCGCGCTCCTGGCCCAGCAGCTCGCGCAGGGCGGCCCCGGCGGCCGGCGACGTCCCGAACAGCGGCCGGACGCCGCGCAGCACCTCGGCCAGCGCCCCGCCGGTGCGGACGTCCGCCACCTCGGCGGCCCCGGCGGCGGGCTGCTCGGCGAGCGTGGCCAGCAACGGCTGTCGCTCCCCGCCCGGCGGCTGCGCGTCCGGGTCCTGCGCCGGGCCGGCCGCCTGCCCGTCGCCCGTCGCGTCGCTCGGCGGGGTGCCGGGCTCCGGGGCCGGGCCCGGACGCGTCCGGTCGACGTAGTCGGGCAGTCGGTCCGTGCGCCGCAGCCGCAGCCGTACGGGGCCGGTGGGCCGCTCGTCACCGACCGGCAGCGGGTCGCGCAGGTACACCAGGATCGCGTCGGCGAACGCGGGGACGGAGGCGCGGCACAGGCCGAGCACCGTCTCGTCCAGGTCCATGCCCCGGGCGATGCGACGGGTGGCGGCACCGACGAAGCGCAGCCGGTCGCCGCCGCGCCGCGCGTGCTCGCTGTCCTCCGGGGCGCGGTCGGCGTCGCCACCGCCGGGGGCGGTGGGTGCGGGCACGGCGGCGCCCGGGGCCGCGCCCTCGGGCGTGTCCCCGGGCACCGGACGGGCGGACTCACGCACGGGGCTGTCCTCGCCGCCCGCTTCGGCCTCGGGCCGGGCGTGCGGGATCGCCCGGTCCGCCGGCCGGGGCGTGGACGCTCCGGCCGGTGACCGGCGGGGGGTGGTCGGGTGCTCCGTCACGCGTCGGGTTTCCATCCGTCCTGGGGGACACCGCCCGGCCGGGGGCCGGGGGAGGCTGACTGGGGCTGTGCTCCTCGGTTCTCTCGGCGGGCCGGGTCGGCGGTCCCTGCTGCCGCCCGTGGGGGGCGTCGTCGTGGTCGTCGATACCCCGATACCCGGATCATGCCGTCGGGGAACGGAAGCGGAAGTCCGGCCTCCGGGGCCGGGAACGGCCCCGGCCGGGTGCACCGGGCGCCGGTCCGATGCTGCTCACGTGCGTGGCTCCTCTCGGGGGTGCCCATCAATTCCTGCCGAGCACGGGGGAGTTGCTGCGGTGCGTGATGCTGTGCGGGTGCGTCCGGAGGAAGATCCTACGGTTGCGGCCCCGGAGCGTATCAAGGTGGTCCCGGACTCGGCTCCATCACGATGCGCCCGACTCGAACAGGCGGCGCAGCGGTCACCCGTCCCCGTGTGCCGGCCGGTCCCAGTCGCCCGGCAGCCGGGGGATCGGCCAGGACGGGTCCGGCCGCCAGTCCTCCCAGCCGTCGGTGAACGGCGGCCCCCACGCCAGCACGAGGTCCAGCGCGGCGCGGCCCGCCGCCCGCACCCGGCGCGCCTGGGCGGCGTCCATCAGCCCGGCCGCCTGGGCCTGGGCGAACTCGTCCTCGTCGCGCCACTGCCAGCTGCGGTCCGCGTGCACCTCCAGGTCCAGGAAGTGGTCCTCCGAGTCCACCCCGTGGGACCAGCGCAGGCGCGGCTCCTCCAGGTTGACGTACCAGTTCTTGAACCGCCAGCCCGGCTCCCAGAACAGCCACACCGACCACGGGTCGGCGGGCCGGGCCAGCTTCAGCACGCCGGCCCCGAACCAGCGGCAGCGCGTGATCGTCCGCGGCTTGGTGTACCGCGTCTCCAGCGGCTCGCGGTGCACCGGCGTGCCGTCCGCGAGCTGGGGCTTCACGCACTGCGTGCCCGGGGCCATCCAGACGGCCAGCAGCTCCGGCGTGTCCCGCACCACGGTCACCGGACGGCAGATGTGCGGGTGGTCCTGGCCGTTCGCCCGGTAGCGCCACAGGATGTGCGTCCCCGGACTCCAGTAGGCGCCGGAGTGCCGGGCGGTCCGTCTCTGCGCTGTCCGCTCCGTGTCCGCTGTCATTCACGGATGGTACCCGCGCGGCAACGCTCCGGCCCGGGGTCGGCCACCGGAGTGGCCGCCGCCGCGCCGGAGCCGCGAGCGCCGCTCGACCGGACGTCAGGGGCGCGTCATCCGCAGGACGTCCAGGGCCTCGTCCAGCTGCTCCTCGGTCAGCAGGCCGCGTTCGACGTACCCGCCCTCCAGCACCGCCTCGCGGATGGTGAGGCGCTCGGCCAGCGCCCGCTTGGCGACCCGCGCGGCCTCCTCGTACCCCAGGTACCGGTTCAGCGGCGTGACGACGGAGGGCGAGGACTCGGCGTACTCCCGCGCCCGCTCGACGTTGGCGGTGACGCCGTCCACCGCCTTGTCGGCCAGCAGCCGGCAGGCGTTGGACAGCAGCCGCACGGACTCCAGGACGTTGCGCGCCAGCACCGGCAGCATCACGTTCAGCTCGAAGTTGCCCGAGGCCCCCGCCGTGGCGACGGTGACGTCGTTGCCCGTCACCTGGGCCGCGACCATGAGCACGGCCTCGGGGATCACCGGGTTCACCTTGCCCGGCATGATCGACGAACCCGGCTGGAGGTCCGGGAGGTTGATCTCCGCGAGCCCGGTGCGCGGGCCCGACGCCATCCAGCGCAGGTCGTTGCAGATCTTGGTCAGGCTCACCGCGATCGTGCGGAGCTGCCCGGACGCCTCCACCAGGCCGTCCCGCGCGCCCTGCGCCTCGAAGTGGTCCCGCGCCTCGGTCAGCGGCAGGCCCGTCATCCGCGCGACCTCGGCGATCACCTGCGCGGCGAAGCCGGGCGGCGTGTTGATCCCGGTGCCCACGGCCGTCCCCCCGAGCGGCAGCTCGGCCAGCCGGGGCAGTACGGCGTGCATCCGCTCCACGCCGTAGCGGATCTGCGCCGCGTACCCGGCGAACTCCTGGCCGAGGGTGACCGGGGTCGCGTCCATCAGGTGTGTGCGCCCCGACTTCACGACCGAGGCGAACTCGGCCGCCTTGCGCTCCAGGGCGTCGGCCAGGTGCTCCAGCGCCGGGACGAGGTCCTCGGTGACGGCCGCCGTCGCGGCGATGTGCACGGAGGAGGGGAAGACGTCGTTGGACGACTGACTGGCGTTCACGTGGTCGTTGGGGTGGACCGGCGCACCCAGACGCTCACCGGCCAGCGTGGCCAGGACCTCGTTCATGTTCATGTTCGAGGACGTGCCGGAGCCGGTCTGGAACACGTCGACGGGGAAGTGCTCGTCCCAGTGCCCGTCGGCGACCTCGGCGGCGGCCGAGACGACGGCCGCCGCCATGTCCTTCTCCACGACGCCCAGCTCGGCGTTGACCGTCGCCGCCGCCGCCTTGACCCGGGCGAGCGCCTGGATGTGGGCCCGCTCCAGACGCTGCCCGGACACGGGGAAGTTCTCCACGGCGCGCTGGGTCTGCGCGCGCCACTTGGCGTGGGCGGGCACCTTGACCTCGCCCATGGAGTCGTGCTCGATGCGGTATGCGTCACTCATGGGCCCGAGCGTATGCCGACGGCCCGCCGTACCGGCCCGCTCCGCGCGACCGGCCGGCGTCCCGTCCGCGCGGCCGGCTCAGCGGCGGTCGGCTCAGCCGCGGACGGGGATGGACGTCACGAACGGCTGGGACGGGCCGGGGTCGGTGAAGAAGTCGTTGCCCTTGTCGTCCACGACGACGAACGCGGGGAAGTCCTCCACCTCGATCTTCCAGACGGCCTCCATGCCCAGCTCCTCGTACTCCAGGACCTCGACCTTCTTGATGCAGTCCTGCGCCAGCCGGGCGGCGGGTCCGCCGATCGAGCCGAGGTAGAAGCCGCCGTGCGCGGCGCACGCGTCGGTGACCTGCTTGCTGCGGTTGCCCTTCGCGAGCATCACGAACGAGCCGCCCGCCGCCTGGAACTGCTCGACGTAGGCGTCCATGCGGCCCGCCGTCGTCGGCCCGAAGGAGCCGGACGCGTACCCTTCCGGGGTCTTCGCCGGACCCGCGTAGTACACGGCGTGGTCGCGCAGGTACTGCGGCATCTCCTCGCCCGCGTCGAGCCGTTCCTTGATCTTGGCGTGCGCGATGTCCCGGGCCACGACGAGCGGCCCGGTCAGCGAGAGGCGGGTCTTGACGGGGTGCTTGGTCAGCTCGGCGCGGATCTCGTCCATCGGCCGGTTGAGGTCGATGCGGACGACGTCGTCCTCGGCGGAGGCGGCGCCCGCCAGCTCCTCGCCCGTGGTCTCCGGCAGGAACCGCGCCGGGTCGCGCTCCAGCTGCTCCAGGAAGACGCCCTCGGCGGTGATCTTCGCCTTGGCCTGTCGGTCGGCCGAGCAGGACACGGCGATGGCGACGGGGCAGGAGGCGCCGTGCCGGGGCAGCCGCACCACGCGAACGTCGTGGCAGAAGTACTTGCCGCCGAACTGAGCGCCGATGCCGATCCGCTGCGTCAGCTCGAAGACCTTCTTCTCCAGCTCCAGGTCGCGGAAGCCGTGGCCGGCGGCCGACCCCTCGGCGGGCAGCTCGTCGAGGTAGTGGGCGGAGGCGTACTTGGCCGTCTTCAGGGCGTACTCGGCGCTCGTTCCCCCCACGACGATCGCGAGGTGGTAGGGCGGGCAGGCGGCCGTGCCCAGCGAGCGGATCTTCTCCTCCAGGAACCGCATCATCGCGGCCTCGTTGAGGACGGCCTTCGTCTCCTGGTAGAGGAAGGACTTGTTAGCCGAGCCGCCGCCCTTGGCCATGAAGAGGAACTTGTAGGCGTCGCCGTCGGTCGCGTAGAGCTCGATCTGCGCGGGCAGGTTCGTCCCGGTGTTCTTCTCGTCCCACATGGTCAGCGGGGCCATCTGCGAGTAGCGCAGGTTGAGCTGGTCGTAGGCGTCGAAGACGCCGCCGGAGAGCGCGTGCTCGTCGTCGCCCTCGGTGAGCACGTTCTGGCCGCGCTTGCCCATGACGATGGCGGTGCCGGTGTCCTGGCACATGGGCAGCACGCCGGCCGCCGCGATGTTCGCGTTCTTCAGCAGGTCGAGCGCGACGAAGCGGTCGTTGGGGCTCGCCTCGGGGTCGTCGAGGATCTTGCGCAGCTGCGCCAGGTGGTCGGCGCGCAGGAAGTGGGCGATGTCCTTCATGGCCTCGGCCGCCAGCGTCCGCAGCGCCTGCGGCGAGACCTGGAGGAAGGTGCGCCCGCCCGCCTCGAAGGTGCTGACCCCCTCGGTGGTCACCAGGCGGTACTCCGTGGTGTCCTCACCCACGGGCAGCAGATCCGTGTACGCGAACTCGTGGGTCTCCGTGCGGGGACGGGCAGCCATGAAGACGGGTTCCTCTCTCGACGACGCGGCGACTCGACGGCTTCGGCGAGCGCGCATCACAGGGTAGAACGCCCGCGCCGCCCGAACCCTGTGAGGTTGGGCTCACCCGGACGCTCGCGATCTATCGCGATGGTCGGTACGCTGTCCGTGCCGGGCCGACGGGGGGAGGGCCGGGCGCTCGGGGCAGCGGGGACGTCCGGGGCGGCGGGGACGAAGCAGCGAGGGGGCGGCACGCGTTCCTCCCGACACGGGAGCAGCGGTCCGTCACCCGGATCGGAGTGACGTGAACGGTGACGCGGACGGCGTGACGCTCAGCAAGCGGCCCACGGCGGTACGGGCCTCCGACGCCGACCGCGACCGGATCGCGGCCCTCCTCACCCAGGCCCTCGAAGAGGGCCGGATCACCCCGTCCGAACACAGCGACCGCGTCGGGACGGCGTACTCCGCGCGCACGCTGGACGAACTGACGCCCCTCGTCGCCGACCTGCCCGCAGGGCGCACGCCCCGGAGCGCGCCCGGGCCCGCCCCGGCGCGCCACGACCAGAGCGCGCCCGCCCGGTACGGCGTGCCGCAGCCCGGCCTGAGCCGCACCCTGGCCGCCGTCTTCAGCTCGGCGGTGCGCCGGGGGCGCTGGCGCGCGGGCGGCCCGTTGCACGCCGTCGCGGCCTTCGGCAGCGTGGAGATCGATCTGACCGAAGCCTTCTTCGACCAGCAGGAACTCGTCATCAACGCCTACGCCGTCTGCGGCGGCGTCGAGATCACCGTGCCGGAGAACGTCACGCTCCGGAACGAGGGCTCGGGCGTCATGGGCGCGTTCGAGATCGAGGGGCTGACGGCCGACGACCCCCGCGCTCCGGTGGTCGTCGTCCGGGGCGTGGCCCTGTGCGGAGCCGTCGAGGCGAAGGCCGTACGGGGTCGACGCGTCCGCGACTTGCGCTCGAGTGACGACTGAGCGCATAAGCGTGCGTACAGCGGGTAGAGCTTCCGGCATCGCCTCACGCACGGCTCCCCCTGGTGAACTCCCGTGCGGATGAAGGCAGTCAGGGTGACTCCCATCGCCATCGTCAGGAGTGGACCGTGCCGCGACCGCCGCATCAGTCTCTGCAGGCAGCCGTTCTCCCCCCGGCCGGGGCGCCGTCCGGCGCCCTCCGGGGACGCACGCCCGACCGTGAACAAGCCGGCCCCTGGCATTCCGAGGCGGTCTGCCGCCGGGACGAGGCCGGGCTGTTCTTCGCCCCCTCCAAGGAGCCGACGGCGGAGCGGCTGGCCCGCGAGCAGGCGGCGAAGTCCGTGTGCGCGCGCTGCCCCGTCCTGGTGGAGTGCCGCGAGCACGCCCTCCTCCAACCCGAGCCGTACGGGGTGTGGGGCGGGCTGACGGCGGCGGAGCGGCGCGTGGTGCTCGCCCGCCGACGCCGACGGGACGCCGTCGGCCAGGCCGACGGCGTCCCCGCGCAGGTGCGCCGCATCGCCTGAGCCGCCGCGCGCCCGTGCTGGTTAGCCGGCCCGGGCGCCGGCTACCGGCGCGGCGGGTCGGCTCCGCCGTGGCGGGCCGGGTCAGATCGCCCGGTCGAAGTCCACGGCGCTGTACGCGCGCAGCTTGGCCAGCCGGTGCGTGGAGTCGATCTGCCGGATCGTGCCCGACTTGGACCGCATGACCAGGGACTGGGTGAAGGCCGTCTCCGCGCGGTAGCGCACCCCTCGCAGCAGGTCGCCGTCGGTGATGCCGGTCGCCACGAAGAAGACGTTCTCGCCGCTGACCAGGTCGTCCGTGTGCAGCACGCGGTCGAGGTCGTGGCCCGCGTCGACGGCCCGCTGCCGCTCCGCGTCGTCGCGCGGCCACAGCTTGCCCTGCAGGGTCCCGCCGAGGCACTTGATGGCGCACGCGGCGATGATGCCCTCGGGCGTGCCGCCGATGCCCAGCAGCAGGTCGACGCCGGCGCCCTCCCGCACGGCCATGATCGCGCCGGCCACGTCACCGTCGGAGATGAACTTGATGCGGGCACCGGCCTCCCGCACCTCCTTGACGATGGTCTCGTGCCGGGGCCGGTCCAGGATGACCACGGTCACGTCCTCGGGCGCGCAGCCCTTCGCCTTCGCCACACGGCGCACGTTGACCGACGGCGGGGCGTCGATGTCGACGTACTCGGCCGCCTCGGGACCGGTGGCCAGCTTGTTCATGTAGAAGACCGCCGACGGGTCGAACATCGCGCCGCGCTCGGCGACCGCCAGCACGGACACCGCGTTGGCCATGCCCTTGGCCGTCAGGGTGGTGCCGTCCACCGGGTCGACGGCCACGTCGCACTCCGGGCCCGTGCCGTCGCCGACGCGCTCGCCGTTGAACAGCATCGGCGCCTCGTCCTTCTCGCCCTCGCCGATGACGACGACGCCGTTCATGGAGACGGTCGAGACGAGGGTGCGCATCGCCTTCACGGCGGCTCCGTCCGCGCCGTTCTTGTCCCCGCGGCCGACCCAGCGCCCCGAGGCCATGGCACCCGCCTCGGTGACGCGCACGAGCTCGAGGGCCAGGTTGCGGTCCGGCGCCTCGGGGCTCACTTCGAGCGGGGACGGCAGATGGTTGTCCGACATCGGAACGCACCTTTCCACTCGGTCGGCCGGGAGGAGCCGCCGGGCAGTCAAGACGGGTGAGGGTACGTACGACCTTATCCGTCCGGTGCCAGGATGAGCAGGGGCCCCTCACGTCTGAGCGCCCGGAGCGCGCCGGCCGACACCCGCAGGGCCCGCTGCCGGAAACGGACGGGCATAAGGGACCATGGAGGGCGTGGCAGCAACGCGTGGCATGAAGACCGTCAAGGACATGGTGCTCTCGATGGCCGTGATCGGCATCGGCGCCTGGGGTCTCTACCTGTTCATCCCCGACGAGGACAGCGGGGACGAGCGTCCGCGGGAGATCTCCTACCGTGCGGAGCTGGTGACGGCCGAGCGGGCGGCGCCCTACGCCCTCATGGCCCCCCGGGGCCTGGACGAGGAGTGGCGGGCCACCTCCGTCTACTACCGGGGGCAGAGCGACCACGGCGCGGTGTGGCACCTCGGCTTCGTGGACCCCGACGTGGAGTACGCGGCCGTCGAGCAGAGCGACGGCGACCCGAGGAAGTTCGTCGCGAAGGTCACCCACCAGGCCGCCGACACCGGCGAGACCGTGACCGTCGACGGCGAGGAGTGGGCGCGCTACGAGGGGCCCAAGTACGACGCGCTCGTGCTCACCGAGCCCGGCGTCACCACGGTGGTGACCGGAACGGCCCCGTTCGCCCGGCTCACGGAACTGGCCGACGCGCTGGAGCCGCAGCGCTCCGACGACCCGGACCCGTCGCCGGGCGGGGACGAGCAGGCCGCGAACGAGCCCGCCGCCGGGACCGAGGAGTCCTGACGGCGGCGGGCCGCTGTCGCGTCAGACCGTGGTGACGGCGTCCCGCGCGGACAGCCGCGGGCCGCGCGGGCGGTAGGCGTCCGGGCCCGGACGGCCGATGTTGACGACCATGATCGCCTTCTGCTTGCCGTCGCCGAAGAACTCCTTGTTGACGCCCTTCGCGTCGTACCCGGTCATCGGCCCGGCGGCGAGCCCGGCGGCGCGGACGCCCAGGATGAAGTAGCCGGCCTGGAGCGCGGCGTTCAGCGTGCCGGCCTCCTCACGCGTCTCCAGCTCCGCGAAGACGGCGTCCTTGAGGCCCGGCATGACCGGGAACAGCTCCGGCAGCCGCTCGTGGAAGTCGAGGTCCACGGAGAGGATCGCGGTCAGCGGCGCGGTCCGCGTCTTGGCCCGGTTGCCCTCGGCCAGGTGCCCCACCAGCCGCTCGCGGGCCTCCGGGGAGCGCACGAGTGTGATGCGCAGCGGGGACTGGTTGAACGCGGTCGGCGCCAGCTTGACGAGGTCGTAGACCGCCTCGATCTGCTCGTCGCTCACCGGTTCGTCCGTGAAGGTGTTCGCGGTGTGCGCCTCGCGGAAGAGCAGGTTCTGCGCGGAGACCTCGAGGGCGAGTGCCGTGTCCATCCGGATCCATCCGTTTCACATGTCGGGGGTCGTCGTGCTGACACCGGGTGAATGGTGAAGCTTCAACGATTATTCCCCCAGTTTCGCCCCCGTCATCCGGCGCCGTCCGCCGGGCCCTCGGTCCCGGCGTCTTCCTCGGCGTTCTTGGCGTCCTCGGTGCCTTCGGTGCCTTCGGTGTCGGCGGCCAGCGCCGCGTCCAGCCGGGCCCGGGCCCCCGCCAGCCAGCCCCGGCAGATGCTCGCCAGCTCCTCGCCGCGCTCCCACAGCGCCAGCGACTCCTCCAACGTCGCCCCGCCCGCCTCCAGCCGCCGGACGACGTCGACCAATTCGTCGCGCGCCTGCTCGTAGCCCAGCACCGCGTCCGCGCCGGGGCCCGCACCGCCGTCCGTCACGCCGTCCCGGGCCGCGTCCGTCTCCGTGTTCGCCATGCCCACCACCCTAGGCCGACGGACTGACGGTGACCGTGAAGCCGCCCTCGGCCACCCGGGCCCGCAGCGCGTCGCCCTCGGCCACCTCCGCCGCGTCCCGCACCACCGTCCCGTCCTCGCGCTGGAGCACGGCGTAGCCCCTCCGCAGTGTCGCGGCGGGGGAGAGGGCGACGACCCGGGCCCGGGTGTGCTCCAGCTCCCCGCCGGCCCGGTCCAGCAGGTGGCCCAGCGTACGGCGGGCGCGCAGCAGCAGGTCGTCCACCTGGTCCGCCCGCTCCTCCACCATCCGGTGCGGGTACGCGAGCGCCGGGCGGCTCACGCAGTCGTTCAGGCCGCGCTCCTGGGCGTCCAGCAGCGCCGCGAGCCGCCGCCGCCCCCGGTCCCGCAGCTCCCCTATCCGCGCGGACTCCTCGCCCACGTCCGGCACGACGTCCTTCGCGGCGTGCGTCGGCGTCCGCGACCGCAGGTCGGCCACCAGGTCCAGCAACGGGGTGTCCGGCTCGTGGCCGATCGCCGAGACGACCGGTGTGCCGCACTCCGCGACGGCCCGCACCAGCCGCTCGTCGGAGAACGGCAGCAGGTCCTCCACGCTGCCGCCGCCCCGCGCCACGACGATCACCTCCACGGCCGGGTCCGCGTCCAGCTCCCGGACCGCCGCGATCACCTGCGGCACCGCGTGGACCCCCTGCACCGCGACGTTCCGCACCGCGAACCGCACGGCGGGCCAGCGCTGCCGGGCCGTCTCCAGCACGTCCCGCTCGGCCGCGGACGCCCGGCCCGTCACCAGCCCGACCAGCCGGGGCAGGAACGGCAGCGGCCGCTTCCGCGCCGCCGCGAACAGGCCCTCCGCCGCCAGCGTCTTCTTCAGCTGCTCCAGCCGCACCAGCAGCTCACCGACCCCCACCGGCCGGATGTCCGCCGCCCGCAGCGACAGCTGGCCGCGCGGCGCGTACCACTCCGGCTTCGCGTGCACGACGACCCGCGCGCCCTCCCCGACGACGTCCGCCACCTGGTCGAACACCTGGCGGAAGCACGTCACGCTGAGGGACATCTCGTGCGACGGGTCACGCAGCGTCAGGAACACCACCCCGGCTCCGGGGCGGCGGTTGAGCTGGGTGATCTGCCCCTCGACCCAGACCGCGCCCAGCCGGTCGATCCACCCGCCGATCAGCCGCGACACCTGCGCGACGGGGATGGGGGCCTCGGGCGACGTCTGGAGAGCCATGCGCGCGACACTACCGCCCGCCTCCGACACCACCGCCCCTCCGCCCGCCGCGCACCCCCATGCGCCGGTGAGCACGATCATCGGGCGCCCGTACGATGGGCACATGAGTGCTGAGACCGCCCGCCGCGTCCTCCTCGCCGCCCCCCGTGGGTACTGCGCGGGCGTGGACCGAGCCGTCATCGCCGTCGAGCAGGCCCTGAAGCAGTACGGCGCCCCCGTCTACGTCCGGCACGAGATCGTGCACAACAAGTACGTCGTCCGCACGCTGGAGAAGAAGGGCGCGATCTTCGTCGAGGAGACCTCCGAGGTGCCCCCGGGCGAGATCGTCATCTTCTCCGCCCACGGCGTGGCCCCCGAGGTGCACCGTGAGGCCGAGCGCGGCAAGCTCGCCACCATCGACGCCACCTGCCCCCTGGTCACCAAGGTGCACAAGGAAGCCGTCCGGTTCGCCAAGGACGACTACGACATCCTCCTCATCGGCCACGAGGGTCACGAGGAGGTCATCGGCACCTCCGGCGAGGCCCCCGAGCACATCACGCTCGTCGACGGCCCGGAGGACGTCCCGAACGTCGAGGTCAAGAACCCGGAGAAGGTGGTCTGGCTCTCCCAGACCACGCTGTCCGTCGACGAGACGATGGAGACCGTCGACGCGCTGAAGGACAAGTTCCCCGCGCTCATCAGCCCGCCGAGCGACGACATCTGCTACGCCACCCAGAACCGCCAGACGGCCATCAAGCAGGTGGCCGCCGAGTCCGACCTCGTCCTGGTCGTCGGCTCGAAGAACTCCTCCAACTCCGTCCGCCTCGTGGAGACCGCCCTCGCCCACGGTGCCTCCGCCGGCCACCTCGTCGACCACGCCGGCGAGATCGACGAGGCCTGGCTCGACGGCGTCACCACCGTCGGCCTCTCCTCCGGCGCCTCCGTGCCCGACGTCCTGGTCGAGGGCGTGCTGGAGTGGCTGGCCGAGCGCGGCTACGCGGACGTCGAGGTCGTGCAGCCCGTGCGGGAGCACATCGAGTTCTCGCTGCCGAAGGAACTGCGCCGGGACCTGCGTTCCGAGGCCGCCCAGAAGCTGACCGGCTGACCCGACCGCCCGAGCCCGCCCGCGTTGCTCAGCGGGCGGGTCGCCGGGTGCGCGGCGGCGCCTGCTCGGCGTCGCGCGGACCCGGCGGCTTCGGCGGCTTCTGCGCCTTCGGGCCGGCCGCGCGCCGCGCCGCCGCCTCCCTGGCCCGACGCCTGGCGGCGGCCAGCGTCGCCCGGCGCGCCAGCGCCGCCAGGGCCGTCGCCAGCGTCCCCCCGTACACCCACGCCGCCTCCACGGCGAGCGCCGTGACCACCGTCATGACCCGCTCCCCGAACCCGCCGTCCCCCGATCCCCCGGTCAGCAGGACGAGCCCGGTCGCGTAGGCGATGGGCGCCACGACCGGCGCGCTGAAGACGTCTGCGGGCCGTACCCACACGACCGACGCGAGGCCGACCAGGACGAAGCAGCACCCGTACACGGCCGTCGAGGCGTCCAGCAGGAGGCGCACCAGCCCGGCGATCACCACCATGGCCGTGATCGTCAGCAGCCCGCCGCCCAGCGCCGTCAGCCGCAGCGCCGCCAGCCGTGTCACCGCGCGGGGCGTCCGTACCGCAGCCGCTCCCCGCCGCGCCGCCGGACGCACGGGCCGCCCCTCTCGCCCCCTCCTCGCCGACCGCGGGACCGGCACCCGCTCCCGCTCACCCTGCCTCATGCGCTCCACGCCACCAACGTAGGCGCCCACCACCCCGCTCACGCCCCCCTGACACGCCGCTGTCACCCTCGCCGTTCCATCGAAGGCGTGACACCGTTGCGCCGCATTGACGCCGGGCCCGCCCGGCGGCGCGGCGTCCGGCCGCGTCCGGCGCCCGTCGTCGCCCGTCCGGCGGCGCCCGTAGACTGGTGGGCGGCCCGCACGCCCCGGGCCGCCCACCCCCAGATCCGCTCGCTACGGGAAGTCGCCACGTGTCGCTCACGATCGGAATCGTCGGTCTGCCGAATGTCGGCAAGTCGACCCTGTTCAACGCCCTGACCAAGAACGACGTGCTCGCGGCCAACTACCCGTTCGCCACGATCGAGCCGAACGTCGGCGTCGTCGGCGTGCCCGACCCGCGACTGGCCAAGCTCGCCGAGATCTTCAGCTCCGAGCGCGTCCTGCCCGCCACGGTCGACTTCGTCGACATCGCGGGCATCGTGCGCGGCGCCAGCGAGGGCGAGGGGCTGGGCAACAAGTTCCTGCACAACATCCGCGAGTCCGACGCGATCTGCCAGGTCATCCGCGCCTTCCGGGACGAGAACGTCGTCCACGTCGACGGCAAGGTGTCCCCCAAGGACGACATCGAGACGATCAACACCGAGCTGATCCTCGCCGACCTCCAGACCGTCGAGAAGGTCCTGCCGCGCCTGGAGAAGGAAGCGCGGATCAAGAAGGACAAGCAGCCGCAGGTCAAGGCCGTCCAGGAGGCCAAGGCCATCCTGGAGGAGGGCCGCACCCTCTTCTCCGCGGGCATCGGCCAGGGCACCGAGGCCGCCGCCGCCCTCCACGAGCTGCACCTGCTCACCACCAAGCCGTTCCTCTACGTCTTCAACGTGGACGAGGACGAGCTGACCGACGACGCGTTCAAGGACGAGCAGCGCGCCCTGGTCGCCCCCGCCGAGGCGATCTTCCTCAACGCCAAGCTGGAGGCCGACCTCGCCGAGCTGGAGGAGGACGAGGCGCTGGAGCTGCTCCAGTCCGTCGGCCAGGAGGAGCCCGGCCTCGCGACCCTCGCCCACGTCGGCTTCCGCACCCTCGGCCTGCAGACCTACCTGACGGCCGGCCCCAAGGAGTCCCGGGCCTGGACGATCAAGCAGAACGCCACCGCCCCCGAGGCGGCGGGCGTCATCCACACGGACTTCCAGAAGGGCTTCATCAAGGCGGAGGTCATCTCCTTCGACGACCTCGTCGACGCCGGCTCCGTCGCCGAGGCCCGCTCCCGCGGCAAGGCCCGCATGGAGGGCAAGGACTACGTCATGCAGGACGGCGACGTCGTGGAGTTCCGCTTCAACGTGTGATCGCGTCTGTAGGGGTGGCCTGTACTGCGGTGATGTAGGTCAGGCCGTCGTGCTCCGCAGGGGTCCGCAGGCCTTCGGAGGTCAGAGGGTGCGGATGACGGGAGCGGGCTTGAGGTCCTGGGCGTCGATGAGGGCGCGGATGTCGTCCGGGTCGGACGTCCAGATGATCGCCCCGAGACTGGCAGCCATGACAACGGCGGTAGCGTCGACGATGTCTGCAGTGCCGGCCTTCCCGCAGAGAATGCCTGCGGCCTTGGCGGTTTCCAAGCCCACGGGAACGACATGGCACCCGGCGAGGAACTTGCCGAGCCTGACCTGGCGGCGGGAGTCCCGCCAGGCCTGGCTGACGACCACGGAGGGTACGTGGATGTCCCTGCCGTCTTCGAGAGCCAGGCTGTGCCGAGCCCACATGCGCCGGTCGTCGTTGTCGATGGCGATCAGCGCACCGGCGTCGTACAGATAAGGGATGTTCACGCGGCCGATGCACCCGTGCCGCTGAGGTGCTCGGCATCGGCGTCGGCCATGTCGGCGCGGGCGGCTGCGAGCTCTTGCGGTGTGAAGGTGCCGTGCTCCGCCTGCCACTGCTGGATCACGGCCCGACCGGCCCGCAGCCGCAGCTCTCGTTCAGCCGCACCGGCGACAAGCCTGGAGAGCGGGATACCTTCCTCCTCAGCGGCACTGGCCAGGGCCTCGGCCAGGGACTCATCGAGAGTAATCGTTACCTTCTTAGTGGCCATACCAACACCATAGCGCAGTATGGCGGCGCGGTGGCGCGTCGGCGACGGCCTTTTGGGACCGGCCGAAAAGGCTGTGCTTCGAGATGGTGCGGAATCTGCTGGCATGGGTGGTGGGAAGAGGCGAGAAGTGTGAGAGGGGGAACGGGTGGGGCCGCCGTGTGGGAGTCGTCCGACCTGAATGCTGTGGGTTGGGTGACCTTTGCGGCGCGTGATGGTGGTCCGTCGGTCGAGCCGCGCGATGCTGACGGCGCCGTGTCGTGAGGGTGTGGCAGCGCGGCGATGCGGGTTCGGACACGTGAGCCAGGGGTGACCGCGTCCCGTTCCGTGGGTCGGGGGCCGCCCGGGCTGCCACCGTGGTGGCAGGGAACGCGCCGGTGGGGGCGCGGGCGAGGCGGGGTGGGCGTGGACGAGCGCGACACGGTCGGTGGTGCCGCCCCGGGCGGGCGACGGGGTGGGATGGCGGTGCGTGCGGTGCCCCGGCACGTGGCGTGCGTGATGGACGGCAACGGCCGCTGGGCGCAGCGGCGTTCGCTGCCCCGGACGGCGGGGCACCGGGCCGCCGAGACCACCGTCATCGACGTCATCGAGGCGGCTCGGGCCGCCGGCGTCGAGTGGCTCAGCCTGTACGCGTTCTCCACCGAGAACTGGGACCGGCCCGGCGACGAGGTCGACTACCTGATGCGCCTGGTCCGCCGGATCGTGCGGAAGCACGCCCCGCTGCTGCTCGCCCGTGGCATCCGCTGCCGCTTCCTCGGCGTGACGGACCCGCGCATCCCCCGCGCGCTGGCGCGGGACTTCGCGGACCTGGCGACGCTGACCGGCGACAACCGGGGCATGACGCTGACCGTCGCCTTCGACCACGGCGGGCGCCGGGACATCGTCGAGGCCGCCCGGTCGCTGATCCGCGACGGGATCCCGGCCGACGAGGTGACCGAGTCGCGGTTCGCCGCGCACCTGCCGTTCCCCGACACACCGGACGTGGACCTCGTCATCCGGACCTCCGGTGAGCAGCGCATCTCCAACTTCATGCTCTGGAAGGTCGCCTACGCCGAGTGGGTCTTCCCCGAGGTGCTGTGGCCGGACTTCCGGGCCGCCGACTTCCTCCACTGCCTGCACACCTACCGCCGTCGCGACCGTCGCTTCGGCGGGCTGCCGCCCCGGACGAACGGAGACCCACGATGACGCCAGGCGCTCCCCGTACGGACACCATGCCACCGGACGACGGGCCTGCCCTGTTCGGCCCGGGCTCGGAGTTCCACGTGCTCTTCGACGACCCGCGCTGGGCCCTCGCCCTGGTGCGCGCGACCGTGCTGGAGGCGGCGCACCCGCAGGTCGGTGCCGCTCTCCTCGACAACTCCACCTTCGTCACCCACCCCTGGCGCCGGCTCCGCAACACGTTCTTCAGTCTGCGGCGCATGTTCAGCCCCGACCCGGCGGTCCGGGAGCGGGAGGCCGCGCGGCTCAACCGGCTGCACGCCCGCATGAGCGGCGCCGACGGGCGCGGCCGGGCGTACGACGCGATGGACCGGGCGACGCGCGCCTGGGTCGTCGCGACCCTCTTCGAGAGCGCCGCCACCATGTGCCGGCTGAGCGGCCAACCGCTCGACCAGGAGACGATGGAGCGGATGTACGCCGAGTACCGCGCCTTCCTCGCCCTCCTCGACGGTGACGCCGACGGGATCCCGGCGGATGTGCACGCCTTCTGGCCGTACTTCGACCGGGTCGTCGCGCACGAGTTGGAGAACACCGAGGCCGCCCGCGTCATCCTCTACCGGCTCTTCGACCACCTGCCCGCCCCGGCGCTGTTCGACGGCGCGCCGACGCTGTGGGCGGCGGGCCGCGCCGTCGCCGGGCCGCTCCTGGGCGCCGTCACCGTCGCCTCGCTGCCCGAGCCCTACCGGCGCCGGGCCGGTCTCCCGGAGACGCCGGGCGCGGAGGCCCTCATGCGGAGCGCCTATCTCGCCGCCGGGCTGGCCCGCTTCCTGCCTCCGGGCCTGCTCAACGCCGAGAGCGTCATCCGGCTCCTCTCGCTCGACGCGGGCGGCGAGGACCCGAGGGTCCGGGCCGTGGCGGCCCTGGGCGGTCACCTGAAGCGGGCCTCGGCGCTGCTCCGCCTCCTCAACCCGCTGGACGACGCCCCGGTGCCGGGCTCGGCACCCGCCACCGACGCGGTGGAGGCGCGGCGGTCGGCCGGGGACTTCTTCCGCCAGGTCCTGGACCAGACCGGCGACGGCCACCTCGACTGGCCCGACCTCGCCGCCATGGCCCGGGAGCTCGCCACCCGTCTCGACCTGGACGAGCCGCAGGAGACGCGGCTCTACGACGCCTTCGCCGCCTGGTGGCGCGAGTTGCAGGCCGCCCTCGACACGGACGGCGACGGCCGGGTCAGCGCCGACGAGTACGCCGCCGCCGTCCCCTCCCTCGCCGGCCCTGCCCTCATCCGCGTCGCCGAGGTGCTCTTCGACGCCACCGACCGGGACGGCAGCGGGTCGATCGACGCCGACGAGTACCGGGCGCTGTTCCGCACAGCCTTCCACCGCGACCTCGACGTCACCGAGGGCGCGTACGGCCGGAGCGCCTTCGTGGGCGAGTTCCTCTCCTTCATGTCCGCCCGCCGCACGGGCACCCCGTACGACCCCCTCCTCGCGGACGCCTGAGGACGGGCGGGCCGGACGGAAACGGGTTCGGGCCCGGCGCGCGTGCGCCGGGCCCGAACCGCCGGGTGGGGCCGGTTACAGGGTGAGGGTCCAGGTGTCGAGGGTGCCGGTGTCGTACCGGGCGGTGTCCTGGAGCCGGAGCTTCCAGGTGCCGTTGCGCGCCTCGGAGGAGAGGTTCACAGTGTAGGTCTCGTGGATGTCGTCGGCGCTGTCGTTGCCGCTGGCGTTCTTCAGGCGGTAGGAGCTGCCGTCGGGGGCGAGCAGGTCGACGGTGACGTCGCCGCGCCAGGTGTGTTCGACGTGGACCTCGACCTTGCTGCTGGTCGAGGCGTTGCCGGAGCAGCCGGAGAGCGTGATGCTGCTGGTGACGGCGGAGCCGTTGTCGGGGATGGCGACGTTGTCACCGTTGGTGCCGGTGCACTGGGTGGGGTCCGGGTCGCCGCCGCCCCCGCCGTAGGGGTTCTCCGCCTTGTCGGCCGCGTAGGTCAGCATGGGCTTGACCTGGTTCCAGAAGGTGTTCTGGCAGGAGTACGAGGGGTGGAACCCGCCGCAGCTGCCGCCGCTGGGGCCGATCTCCCAGGTGAAGCTGGGGACGCCGAGGACGTCGTAGGCGTAGTCGTCGTGGCTGCCGCTGGCGTCGTAGAGGATCTCGCCGGGCTGGCCGTACTGCCAGCCGCCGGCGAGCTGGGCCATGTCCCGGCCCATCTCGCGCAGGGCGGCGTCGTTGCCGCTCTCGACGTCGCTGTCGAAGCCCCAGGGGAACAGCACCATGTTGGAGTAGCTGTGCATGGTGACGAACATGCCCTGGGTGTCCGGGTCGGCGGCCGAGGTGTCGCCGCCGGACCGGGTGTCCGGGAAGAGGTCGCGGTACAGGTCGTGCAGGGCCTGGTTCTCGACCTCGGAGTCGGCGGACGGGCCCTTGTAGACCTGGGAGCAGGGGTTGGAGCTGGTGCCCGCGCCGCCCCAGTGGCTGCCGTTGTTGCGGTTGAGGTCGATGCCCTCGCCGCTGCCGGAGTTCTCGGAGCAGTTGTACGGGCTGTGCGTGTGGTTGGCGTTCTTGCGGTGCCACTGGAGGCCGGAGCCGCCGCCCATGAAGCCCTGCTGGACCATGTCGACGCCGTCGGGGTTGCCGATCGGCACGACCCAGACCTCGCGGGTGTCCAGGATCTCGGTGGCCGTCGGGTCGCTGCCGTAGCCGTCGGTCAGGTAGTCGATCCAGCGGTAGGCCATCTCGCCGGTCGACAGCTCCCGGGCGTGGACCTGGGCCTGGACGAGGAAGCGCGGCTTGCTGGAGTTCGGCGAGAGCTGGCAGTCGCCGGACTGCTTCTTCGTGATGCAGATGGCCTTGATGTCGTAGCCGCCGGGGCGGCCGGTGGCCTTGCGCCACGAGTCGCCGATGTCGAAGACGGTGGCCAGCGTGGAGTGGTCGGAGGCGACCTGGTCGAGGTGGGCGTACTGGGCGTTGACGGTCCGGTAGCCGCCGTAGTAGGTCTCCTCGGCCACCTGCGCGCTGAGGCTCGGCGCCTGGCCGCTGCGCTTGGGCGCCTCCTGGACGGCGGGGGCCAGCTTCTCGTGGACGCTCGCGGTCAGCCCGGCGTCCTTGAGGCTCTTGGCCGTCCCGGCGTCGCCGAGGACGAACAGGTCGTCGCCGTCGCGGTCCTCGATGAGGTCGAAGCCGGCGAGGGCGGCGGCGTCCGCGTGGGCGCCGTCGTGGATGCGGTAGACGTACGCGCGGTCGTCGGCGGACGCGGCGGACGGCGCCGGGGGTGCGGCGACGCTGCTGCCCGTCCCGGCCGCGACGGCCGCCGCGGTGGCGAGGGCCACGGCGGCGCCGAGTATCTTCCTCGTGGGCGTGCTGGTTCTCTTACGCATCAATGCTCCTGAGGGACTGCCATCCCTGTGGCGGTCGCCACTGCCCGTGGGGGGTGATGGCCAGGGGACGCCCACCGGGTGACGGCGGGCCCCGGCCCAGAATCGGGGCGACCGGGCCCGCTGTAAATCGGCGTGCGGTTCCGGTCTCGGACAATGTCCGGTTCCGTCGGCGCGAATGCGGAGCTATCGGGCGTGCCGCGTGGATCTTGACGGCCGGTCGGCGGACGCCTTACAGTCCCGACGCGTCCGGCGACCTCACTGTCGGCGCCGGGAGGTACACGTGTTCCTGCTGGAGCCGGTCGGTCTCGGCCGGACGGAGAACGACACCTACCTCACTCTGCTGGACCTGAAGAGGGCGACGGCGGAGGAACTCGGCGACGCCGTCGGCGCGTCCCCCGCCGTGCTCCGCCCGGCGCTCCAGCGGCTGCTCGGCGCCGGGCTGGTGCAGCAGATCGGCTTCACCCCCGCCGTCTTCGTGGCCGTCGCTCCGGAGGAGGCCCTCGCGGCGCTGATCAACCGTCGGCGCACCGACCTGGCCCACATGCAGCTGCACGTCGAGAAGTTGGCGGACCGGCTGCGGGCCGGCGACGGGCGTACCGCGCAGGGGATGCCCGTGGTGGAGCTGCTGGAGGGGGAGGACGCCGTCCTCGCCGCCGTGGTGCGGATGCAGCTGCAGGCCCGCGAGGAGGTCATCGCCGTCGACGCGCCGCCGTACGCGGGTGGTCAGAGCAGCCCCAACGACCTGGAGCTCTCCCGGCTCGCCGCCGGGGTGTCCTACCGCTGCGTCTACTCGCGGGAGGCGCTGGCCTCGGCGGAGCAGTTCGCCGCCATGCGACGGTGTGTCCGGGCGGGGGAGCAGGCCAGGGTGCTGCCCGGCGTCACGCTGAAGATGGCGGTCGCCGACCGGAGGACGGCGCTGCTGCCCGTCTCCTACACGCGTCCGGACGCCGGGGCGCGGCTGCTGGTACGTGAGTCGTCGCTCGTCGACGTCCTCGTGTGCTGTTTCGAGCAACTGTGGGAGCGGGCGGCGCCCGTGGACGGGCCGGCGGCGGAGTGCGGACCCTCCGCCCGGGACCGGGAACTGCTGGCCCTGCTGGCGTCCGGGTTGAAGGACCGCACCATCGCCCGCGCCCTCGGGGTGACGGAGCGGACGGTCGGCCGGCGGCTCACGGAGCTGATGGCCCGGCTGGGGGCCGAGACGCGGTTCCAGGCCGGGGTGTTCGCGGCCCGGCAGGGCTGGCTCTGAGCCGTCCCCGCGCCGGGGCGCCGTCCGGCCGCCGCCCGGGCCTCGCCCGGGTTCAGACGAGGGCGGTGACCGTCACCGTCACGCTCACCGACGCTCCGGGCAGCCGCTCGACGACGGCCCGCTCGACGGCCGTGCGGGCGGCGCGGGTGACGTCGACGGCGCGGTGCCCGCGGTGGACGGCCAGCCGCAGGTCGACGTGGACCTGTTCGCCGTCGGCCGTCGCGGTCCGCCGCAGCCGGGTGCCCCGGGCGGCGGCTCCGCGCAGGAAACCGGTCAGGTCGGGGCGGAGGAACGCGACGCCGGGCGTGGCCTCGGCGGCGCGCGCCGCGGCGTCGCCGAGCCGCGTCGTGGTGTCCTGCGGGACGTCAGTCATCGCTGCCCTCCGGTGGTTGCTGTGTGGCGTCCGCCGGGCGCGCCGGAGGGGGCTCCGGGTGCGCCGCGTCGGCGAGGTCGACGACGGTGACGTCCACGGCGTGCACGTCCATGCCCAGCTCCCCGCTCGCCGCCGTGGTGACCCGCTGCCGTACGGCGTCGGCCAGTTCGGGAACGGGGTGCTCCAGGCCCAGCGGCGCCGTCACGTCCAGCAGGACGCGGACGGGGCCGCGCGGGAGCCGGGCGCCGGGGAACCGGAAACGCCGCTGCGTGGCACCGAGCGGAACGATGCGGCAGCTGCCGGCCCGGACTCCCGGAACGGCCTCCGCCGCCGTGCGGAACGTGCGGGCGGCGGCCGTCTCCACGATCCAGGCGTCCTCGTCCGGCTCGCCCAGGGGCACGGAGGCGCCGGGCCGCAGCTCGGTGCGCACGATGTCCATCACGCGGGCGGTGACGCCGGACGCGAGGGCTTCCCCCTCCTGGGAGGAAGCGTGCTCGGCACGGGTCAGCTCGTCACGGACGAGGTCGTCGAGCGTGCGCAGGTCGGTGAGGGCGGCGGCACAGTGGGGGCACTGCCGGGCGTGCGGCTCGGCGGCGGCCGCCGCCGGGTCGGACTCCCAGGCGTCCCAGAGGTCCTCCAGCGCCCGCCCGCAGGGCAGCGCCTCGCCCTCCGGCCCGGCGGGCGGGTCGGGCCGGGGGCCGTGGGGGCTCATCTCCATGCGCTCATCGCCTCCGTGAGGTAGCGCCGTGCCCGGAAGATCCTTCCGCGCACGGCCTGCTGGCTGATACCGAGCATCTCCGCGATCTCCCCGTACCCGAAGCCGTGCAGCTCGCGCAGGACCCAGCAGGCCCGCTGTTCGGGGGAGAGCCCCGCGAGGGCGGCCGACAGGTCCCGCACCGCCGCCGTGGACTCCGCCGCCCGGACGGGCGACGCCTGGTGCTCGGGGGCACGGGGCTCGGTGGCCGCGTCCAGCTCCTCCGTCGGGCGCCGGGAGCGCAGCAGGTTGAGACAGCGGTTGGTGACGATGCGGTACATCCAGGTCAGGAACGCCGCGTCACCCCGGAATTCGGGCAGCCGCCGCCAGGCGCTGACGAAGGCGTCCTGCACGGCGTCCTCCGCGTCCGCCGGGCTGCCGAGCATGCGCGTGGCGAGGCTCAGCAGCACCGGGCCGTGCCGGCGCACCAGCACCTCGAAGGCCTCCTCGTCGCCTTCGCGCGCCCGGACGGTGAGCAGCGCGTCGTCGGGCCTGGGGCGCTGCTCCCGCCATCGGCCGGGAGCGGTGTCGCCGCCCGGCCTCTCGTCGTCCTCCGGCACCCGCCGGTCTCCTCTCCGGTCCGTGGCACCCCACCGGCCCGCCGCGTCGGCGCCCTGCGCCGCCCACCGCCCCCCGAGCAGGGGGCGCGGGAGGGGGTACCGCTGGGAAGTCTCCCGAAGGTCTCACGATTTCGGCGTGACGACCGCCCGTGAGTCGGGTCCAAAGGGGTAGAAGCACCTTCCCTGGCCACGATCGACGCGGAGGAGACACCCGTATGGCTGCCAAGACCACCACCGTCAGCGCACCCCAGTCCTCGACCGAGCAGCTGGGCGGGAGCGGCGCCGGGGCTGCCGTCCACACCGGCGTGGCCGGGGTCCCGGCCACCTCGGCCACCCCCGCCGCGCCGGGTGACGCGGCGGGTGGGCGCGGCAGGACGTCGATCGCCGACGGCGTGGTGGAGAAGATCGCCGGTATGGCCGCCCGCGAGGTCCCGGGCGTGTTCGCGCTCGGTGGCGGGTTCGCCCGGACGCTGGGCGCGGTGCGCGACCGGGTGCCCGGCGGTCGTCCGAACGTGGCGCGGGGCGTGAAGGTCGAGGTCGGCGAGCGGCAGACGGCGCTGGATCTGGACATCGTCGTCGAGTACGGCGTCCCGATCCCGGACGTGGCCCACGACGTCCGGGAGAACGTCATCGCGGCGGTCGAGCGGATGACGGGGCTGGAGGTCGTCGAGGTCAACATCGCGGTCGGCGACGTCCACCTGCCCGACGAGGAGTCGGAGGAGCGCGTGGAGACGTCGCGCGTGTCCTGATCCCGGTGCCCGCGCGCACGGCGCGGGGCGAGGGGAACGTCCGCGGCCCGGCCTGTGTGCCGGGCCGCGGTGCTGTCCGCGGCCGCCGGGCCACGGGCGGGTGAGCGAGGGGCCGTTCGGTTGACCGGGCGCGTGCGTTCCGCATCCGTCGGCCGGTGGCGGCCGGTGGGGCGGTCCGAGTTGTTCGACAGCACGTCAGGAGCGGTGGTGCCCGGCGGGCTGCCTGCCGTCGTATACCGAACGGGGCATTCCGGGCGTCCCCTGATGCGGCGTCATGTCGGGTTACGCGCGTTGTGTCCCGTATGGGATGACCTCCGTGTGACAGATGCATGAAGTGCCTGCAGACCTCTTGTGGGATTCCTATGGGTCCGCAAACCTTTCGGCTGACGGCGCGGATGTCATGTCCGCGTCCGTTCCCCACCAGCGCACCACCAACGAGAAGGATCTCTCAATGGCAGTGATGCGTTCCCCCAAGCGCAGATGGTCCGCCGTGGCAGTCGCGGGTGCAGCGGCGGTCGCCATGAGCGTCGGCGTCGCGATACCCGCGGCGGCCGCCGCCGAGGAGCCCGAGGGCGTGATCGCCAACGCCGGGGCGCCGGGCGCGATCAAGGACCAGTACATCGTCACCCTGAAGGCGGGCGCACCGGACGCCGAGACCAGGGCCGGCAAGAGTCTGGTCACGAAGTACGGCGCCCAGATCGAGATCACCTACGAAGAGGCGCTCAACGGCTTCGCCGTCGAACTCAGCGAGAAGCAGGCGAAGAAGCTCGCCGCCGACCCGCAGGTCGAGTCCGTCACCCAGGACACGAAGGTGGAGCTGGCCGCGACCCAGCCGAACCCGACGTGGGGTCTGGACCGCATCGACCAGGTCGACCTGCCGCTGAGCAACAGCTACACCTACCCGGACTCCGCCGGTGAGGGCGTCACCGCCTACATCATCGACACGGGTATCAACCACACCCACAACGACTTCGGCGGCCGGGCCTCCTTCGGCTTCGACGCCTTCGGTGGCAACGGCAACGACGGCAACGGCCACGGCACGCACGTCGCCGGCACCGTCGGCGGCACCGAGTGGGGCGTGGCCAAGAAGGTCGACCTCGTCTCCGTCCGCGTCCTCAACGACCAGGGCTCGGGCACCACCTCCGGTGTCATCGCCGGTGTCGACTGGGTGACGGACAACGCGCAGAAGCCGGCCGTGGCGAACATGAGCCTGGGCGGCGGCGCCAACTCCAGCCTGGACCAGGCCGTCCGCAACTCCATCGCCTCCGGCGTCACCTACGCCGTGGCCGCGGGCAACAGCAACGCCAACGCGTCGAACTACTCACCGGCGCGCACCGAGGAGGCGCTGACCGTCGGCTCCACGACGAGCAGCGACTCGCGCTCGTCGTTCTCCAACTACGGCTCGGTGCTGGACGTCTTCGCGCCCGGCTCGAGCATCACCTCGGCGTGGATCGGCAGCAACAGCGCCACCAACACCATCTCCGGCACCTCGATGGCCTCGCCGCACGTCGCCGGCGCCGCCGCGCTGATCCTCGGCGAGGACGGTACGGCCACGCCGTCCGAGGTGGACGCGACGATGACGGCCGCCGCGGCCGAGGGGAAGGTCGGCAGCCCCGGCTCCGGCTCGCCCAACCTGCTGCTCCAGGTCGGCGAGGGCGACCCCGGTGACCCGGGCGACCCGGGCGAGGGCCGCTTCGAGAACACCACCGACTACACCATCAACGACAACAGCACCGTCGAGTCCCCGATCTCGGTGAGCGGTCTGTCCGGCAACGCGCCCTCCGACCTCCGGGTCGAGGTGGACATCCAGCACACCTACATCGGTGACCTCAAGGTCGAGCTCGTCGCTCCGAACGGCTCCTCCACCGTGCTGAAGAACTTCGGCACCGGCGGCAGCAGCGACAACATCAACGAGACCTACACCGTCGACGCCTCGTCGTCGGCCGCCAACGGCACCTGGAAGCTCCGGGTGACCGACAACTACTACTGGGACACCGGCAAGATCGACGCCTGGGCCCTGCAGTTCTGACCCTCGGTGACGCCTGACCTCAGCCCCCGCGGTCCCGGCCGCGGGGGCTGAGGTCCGTCCGGGCCCGCGTCTCCCCGCTGAGCAGGACGTCATCACATCGAGTGATTGCCCCACGGGATATTGCGCCTGACCACCGAGCGTTGCCAAGCTGTGGCGCACGGTCAAGCTGTGGGAGGACGCGTGGCTTTCGGTGAGCAGCCCGCATACCTGCGGGTGGCCGGGGACCTCCGGCAGAAGATCTTCGACGGCGTCCTGCCCCCGCACTCGCGGCTGCCCTCCCAGGCCAAGATCCGTGCGCACTACGGTGTGTCGGACACCGTCGCGCTGGAGGCCCGGAAGATCCTGATGGCGGAGGGGCTGGTCGAGGGCCGCTCCGGCTCGGGCACGTACGTGCGCGAGCTGCCCGAGCCCTCCCGCGTCCTGCGGGCCGGTCGGCGCATCCTCGGCGGCGCCGGGCCGTTCCGCCAGGAACAGGCCGACGAGCAGGTGAAGGGCGCCTGGGAGTCGTGCAGCGAGCAGCAGGAGGCGAGCCCCGCCGTGGCGACCCGGCTGCGGATCGAGGCGGGGGCGCGGGTGATGCGCACGCGGTACGTCTTCCGCACCGACGGCGACCCGGTGATGCTCTCGACGTCCTGGGAGCCGCTGGCCCTCACCGGGCGTACGCCGGTGATGCTGCCGGAGGAGGGGCCGCTGGCCGGCCAGGGCGTCGTCGAGCGGATGGCCGCGATCGACGTCGTGGTGGACAACGTGCTGGAGGAGGTCGGCGCCCGGCCGGGGCGCGCCGACGAGATGGCGGCCCTCGGCGGGGTCGCCGGGCACGGCGTCCTCGTCATCGCCCGGACCTTCTACGCGGGCGGCCTCCCCGTCGAGACGGCGGACGTCGTCGTCCCCGCCGACCGCTTCCGGGCGACGTACCACCTGCCGATCCGCTGACCCGCCGGGGCTTGACGCCCGGCGGCCTGCGCCCGGCGGCCGGCGTCCGGCGTGGCCGGAAATTTGTCCGCTCGTGGTGGGACGAATGCGCTCCGTGAAGGTCAGGCGTACGCTCAGGCATATGCGGACAGCAGCACCGTGCAGGGGTGGGGAGAGGCGATGAGCGAGGCCAGCACGTTGCCCTGGCTGGTGATACGCCAGGACGAGGACGGCGGCCGGTACCGCGTGGGCCGGTGCGCGACGCGCGTCGAGGCCCAGCGTCTCGCCGACCGGCTGCGCGCACCGCGCTCCGGCGCGCGCCCCGAGGACGCCGGGCCCGGCGGTCCGGCCGAGGCCGGGCCGGCCTCGGCGGCCGGGGCGCCCGACGCCGGGCCCACCCGCTACCTGGTCGAGCGTTTGGAGCAGCCGAGCGGTGGCCCCGCCTGACGCCGGGCACAATCGGGGATGCGGGCAGGACGCCCGCCTTCGCCGGGGCCCTGCCCCAGACGCCCTGGTGAGGCCTGCCGAGCGGGGACGTGGGCGGAGTGAGCGAGGCACCCGGCGCAGGCGCACGCCCGGCCGACGCACGCCCGCCCGGCGCGGGCGCCCCCGGCACGGAGCCTCCCGGCGCACGCGGCTCGCTGGACTCCCTCCTGGACGCCCTGCGCCTCGGCGTCGTCATCCTCGACACGCGGGGCCGCGTCCTGCTGTGGAGCCCGCCGACCGAGGAGCTGCTCGGCTGGCGGGCCGACGAGGCGACGGGCCGCTCGTTCGCGGACTTCCTCGCCGGGGACCAGCCGGTCGCCCGGGCCCCGTCCCGCGTCCTCGCCGAGCTGCGGCGCGGACGGCTGTGGCGCGGCGTGGTCCGTGCCCGGCACCGGGCCGGCCACACGGTGGAGGTCGAGGGCTACGCCTCGCTCCTGGAGGACGCCGACGGCGAGCCCTTCATTCTGGCCAATGTCGTGGAGACCGGCCGACTGCGGGCCGTCGAGCACGACCTCGCGGCCCTGGACGCCCTGTTCGACTCCTCCCCGCTCGGCATCGCCCTCTTCGACGACCGGCAGCGCTTCGTGCGGGCCAACAAGGCGATGGAGCGGCTGAACGGCACGCCGACGGACCGCATGCTGGGCCGCACCGTCGAGGAGGTGTTCCCGGCGCCCTACGCGCGCGAGATCGCGCGGGTGCAGGACACCGTGCTCGCCACGGGCCGCACGCTCGTGGACATGGTGATGGAGGCGCCGGACGGCAGCGGCCACCGCTCGGTGTCCTACGCCCGGCTGACGGACCGTGCCGGGCAGGTGCTCGGCACGAGCTGCACGATCCTGGACATCACCGAGCGCCGCGAGGCCCTGGAGCACGTCGAACGGGCCCGGCAGCGGCTCAAGCTGCTGGACGACGTGGGGCTGGCCCTCGGCGACCTGCTGGACGTCCGCCGGATCTCCGACGCCCTCGCCAGGGCGCTCGTGCCGCGCCTGTGCGACTACGCCGGGGTCATGCTGCACGGCGCCATCGCCACCGGTGACGAACTGCCGGGGCGGCTGCCGATCGCCGGCGTGCCCCTCCTCCAGCTCGGCGTGGCGGGCAAGCGCGTCGGCCCGGAGGTGGAGCGCATGCTGCGCGTCGGGCAGGACATCGCCTTCGCGCCGCGCTCCTTCTTCGCGACGACGCTGGCCACCGGACGTCCGCACCTGGCGCGGTCGCAGGAGGACCTGGTCGCGGCGACGTACCCCGGCGATCCCAAGGTGCGGGCGGCGGTCGAGCTCGGCATCCACTCGCTGATGGCCCTCCCGCTGAGCGCGCGCGGCATCGTGCTCGGCCTGCTGGTCATCAGCCGCGCCGACGAGCGCGAGGGTTTCGACGAGGACGACGTCGCCCTCGGCATGGAGATCGGGGCGCGGGCCGGGGTGTCGCTGGACAACGCCCGCCTCTACGCGCGCGAGCGCGAGGGCGCCCTGATGCTCCAGCGCAGTCTGCTGCCCCAGCGCGTGCCGTCCCCGCCCGGACTGGAGATCGGCTACCGCTACGTCCCCGGCAGCAGCGCGGCGGAGGTGGGCGGCGACTGGTTCGACGTCATCCCGCTGGCGGGCGGCCGGGTCGCCCTCGTCGTCGGCGACGTGATGGGGCACGGGCTGCGGGCCGCCGCGACGATGGGACGGCTGCGCACGGCGGTGCGGACGCTCGCCGCCCTCGACCTCGCCCCCGACGACCTCCTGCGCCGCGTCAACGACCTCGCCGACGACCTCGCGCAGGGCCCCGAGGAACCCCTCATGGCCACCTGCGTCTACGCCGTCTACGACCCCTCCACGCGGCACTGCGCCATCGCGAAGGCCGGGCACGTCCCGCCGCTGCTGCTCACCGTCGACCCGGCGACCGGGCGGCGGCACACCAAGCCGTTGGAGCTGCCCTCGGGCGCGCCGCTGGGCGTGGGGGACGTGGCCTTCGAGCGGCGGGAGTTCACCGTGGCGGAGGGGGCGGCGCTCGTCCTCTACACCGACGGGCTCATCGAGTCGCGGCACGAGGACATCTCGGAAGGGCTGTCCCGGCTGCGGAGGCGGCTCACCTCCGGCACGGGCGAGGTGAGCATCGAGGACCTCTGCGACGACGTCCTCGCGCTGCTCCCGCAGGGCGGCCCCGGCGGGCCGGCCGGCCCCGGGGGCCCGGACGACGTGGCGCTGCTCGTCGCACGGCTCGGCGGGTTGCCCGAGGACAGCGCGGCGAGCTGGGCGTTCCCCGCCGAGGAGACGGCCGTCCGGCGCGCGCGGGCCGCCGTGCGCGACACCCTGCACGCCTGGGACCTCGACCCGCTGTGCGACGAGGCCGTGCTCCTCGTCAGCGAACTCGTCACCAACTCCCTGCGCTACGCCCACGGACCCATCGGTGTGCGCATGGTGCGCGGCGCCTCCCTGCTCGTGGAGGTGTCCGACCCGCTGCCCGACCCGCCCCGCGCCCGCACCCCGGCCCACGACGACGAGGGCGGCCGGGGCATCCAGCTCGTCGCCCAGTCCGCGCGCCGTTGGGGCACCCGGTACGGGCCGATCGGCAAGACGGTGTGGTTCGAGCTGCCCCTGCCTGGTTAGGAGTCAAGCAGCAGGCGGGGAGCGCCGCCCTCCACCGGCGGGGCCCGCGCGGCACGGCCGGCGCAGGGGCGGCACCCGACAACCCGTCCCGCGACGGCCGACGGAGTGCCACACTTCTGTCGGTGCCGCTCGCCCGCGGCGGCACAGCACGACGACGGGACGTTCGGGGACGTTCCGCACAACGGGAAGGGGCGGCGTTGAGCGACATGCCAGTCGAGACGGGGAAGCCTGACGACGTACGCCGAGCCCTTGCCCTGCTCAACGCCGCCGGTGCCCGTATCGGCAACTCGCTCGATCTGGAGCGGACCGCGCGGGAGTTGCTCGACGTCGCCGTGCCGCAGTTCTGCGACCTGGCCTCCGTCGACCTGTACGAGGCGGTGCTCGCGGGGGAGGAGTCCCGGCCCGGCCGTGGCGGCGAGGGCAGCGCACCGCTGCGGCGGGTCGCGCTCGCCAGCGCCGTCGGTGCCGTGGGCGAGGGCGCCCACCCCGACAACGTGCCGCTCGGCGCGACGCACCGGTTCGCCTTCGAGTCGCCCTGCGCGGCGGCCCTGCGCACGGCACGGGTGCGCCCGGTGCCCCCGGCCGGCCCGGCGGAGCCCGAAGAGGCGCGCGGCACACGGCCGTTCGGGCTGGTCGTCCACTCGACGCTGGCGGTGCCCATGGTGGCCCGCGACCAGGTCCTGGGGGTGGCCCAGTTCTCCCGCGCCAAGGGCAGCGAACGCTTCGGCGAGCGGGACGCCGCCCTGGCGGCCGAGCTCGCCGCGCGGGCCGCCGTCTGCATCGACAACGCCCGCCTGTACCGGCGCGAGCACGAACGCGCCCTGATACTGCAACGCAGCCTGCTGCCCCCGGGCGACCCCGAGGCCGCCGGGCTCGACATCGCCTGCCGCTACCGTCCCGGCACCGCCGCCACCGAGGTCGGCGGCGACTGGTTCGACGTCATCGAGCTCCCCGGGCACCGCACCGCCCTCGTCGTCGGGGACGTCATGGGGCGCGGGCTGCGGGCCGCCGTGACGATGGGCGAGCTGCGCACCGCCGTCCGCACCCTCGCCCTGCTGGACCTGGAGCCGGCGGAGGTGCTGGAGCGGCTCGACGAGATCGCCCGGGGCCTGGGCGGCAACCCCTACCGGCGGCGCGGCGGCCCGCTGGACAACCCCGACCACCTGGGCGAGGTCTATCTCGCCACCTGCGTGTACGCCGTCTACGACCCCGTCTCGCGCCGCTGCACCTTCGCCAACGCCGGGCACGTCCCGCCCGTGCTCGTCGAGCCGTCCGAGGGCCGGGAGGGCGGGGGTGGTCCGCCGCTGCTGTTGGAGGGGCCGGGTGGACTGCCGCTCGGGGTGGGGGGCGAGCCCTTCGAGCAGATCGACGTCGAACTCCCCGACGGCGCGCTGCTCGCCCTCTACACGGACGGGCTGGTCGAGTCCCGCGACCAGTCGCTGGACGTCGGGCTGCTGCGGCTGCGGCAGGCCCTCACCGACGCCGACCGACCGCTGGAGGACATCTGCGACCGGGTGCTGGCGGGCAACGGGGCGCCGCAGGGGGACGACGACGTGGCCCTGCTGCTCGCCCGCGTGCAGGGGCTGCCGCCGTCCGCCGTGGGCGACTGGCGGCTGCCCTCGGCGGCCCGTTCGGTCGCCCGCGCCCGCGACCTGGCCTGCGCCCAGCTCGCCGACTGGCACCTGGACGGGCTCACCGACACCACCGAGCTGCTGGTGAGCGAGCTGGTCACCAACGCGCTGCGGCACGGTTCGGGCGAGATCCGGCTCCGGTTGCTCATGGAGCGCACGCTCGTGTGCGAGGTCTGGGACACCAGCCCCGTGCAGCCGCGCCGACGACGGGCCCGCGACACGGACGAGGGGGGCCGGGGCCTCCAGCTCGTGGAGCTGCTCTCCGCCGGATGGGGCAGTCGGCGGACTCCGGGCGGCAAGGCCGTCTGGTTCGAACTCTCCCTGCCGCACGACGGCGGCCCCAAACCGCCGGACGCCCTGGACGCGATGCTGGACGCCTACCCCATGCTGTGACGGGTGCCGCCCCGGGCTGAGGGAGCGCGTGCGGCACCGCCGGACGCGTCCACTCGGGTGGGCTTGCCCCGCGCGGCGCCGTGTCTGCGCCGCGTGTGAGCTGACGCGCCGTTCGATGGCCTCTGAAAGATGTGATGAGCCGTCCATCGCACTAGTCGGCTTGTCGGGTCAGCTCCCGGAGGTAGATCGCCATGCCACCCGTGCCAGCCATCGCATCCGCTCCCGGGCGCAGGACGGCGACCGTGCTCGCCGCAGGCCTGTTGCTGGCCCCGCTGCTGGCCGGGTGCAGCGGCGAGGAGGATCCGAGCGAGGGCAAGAGCGGCTCGGCCCGCGACCTCTCCCTGGCGGAGCGGGGACAGGTCCGCTTCGGGGGCACCCTGCGCTGGGCCGTCGACGCCGCGCCCGTCACGCTCAACGCCTACCAGGACGACGCCAACGCGGCGACGGACCGGATCGCCGGAGCCACCCTCCCGGCGCTGTTCACGCTGGACAGCCGGGGTCGTCCCCAGCTCAACACGGACTACCTGGAGTCCGCCGAGGTCGCCGAACGGGAACCGCAGCAGGTCGTCGTCTACCGGCTGAACCCGAAGGCCCGCTGGAGCGACGGCACCCGGCTCTCGGCCGCCGACTTCGCCGCCCAGTGGAACGCCCTCGGCGGCGGTGACGGCGGGTACTGGGCGGCGCGCGGCGCGGGCTACGACCGCATCCACAAGGTCGAGCCCGGGGAGGAGGACGGTGAGGTCAAGGTCACCTTCGCCCGCCCCTACGCCGACTGGCGCTCCCTCTTCACACCGCTCTACCCCGAGTCCGTCACGGGCGAGCCCAAGGCGTTCAACACGACCTCCCGTACGAAGCTCCCCGTCTCCGCCGGTCCCTTCACCGTCAAGGGCGGCACGCTCGACCCCGGGGCCGACACCGTCACGCTGGAGCGGAACAACGCCTGGTGGGGCGACCGCGCCAAGCTGGACTCCCTCGTCCTCAAGGCCGTGCCCACGGCCGAGCGCGGCGCCGCGCTGGCCGCCGGTGAGCTGGACATCGCGGAGATCAGGCAGCCGGTGGCCGACCGCATCGCGAAGGCCGCCGGCGCGGCGACGGCGGAGGCCCAGGCGCGCGGCACGGCCTCCGACGACGCGAAGGCGGGCGAGGAGGCCGAGGAGGCCGAGAAGGACGAGGAGGCCGAGAAGGACGAGGAGAAGGCGGCCGAGAAGGAAGCGAAGGAAGAGAAGGCCGAGGACGAGAAGACCGAGAAGGCGGACAAGGACGAGAAGGACGCCGGGGAGAAGGACGGCGCGGACGGGGTCGACAAGAAGGAGAAGGAGGCCGAGGAGGCCGCCGACGCGGCCGAGGAGCGGGAGCGGCTCCGGCGGTACACCGTGCGGCGGGCCTACGCGCCGTCCTACGTGCAGCTGGCCCTGAACGGGACCTCCGGACCGCTGCAGGACGAACGGGTCCGCCGGGCCGTCGCCCAGGCGCTGGACCGGGAGGCCCTGGCCCGGGCCGTGCACCGCCCGGCGGGGCTGCCGGTGCGGGCGCTGGGGAGCCACCTCCGGATGTACGACCAGGCCGGTTATCACGACAACAGCGCTGCCGTCGGGGAGGCGACCAGGGCCTCCGCGTCCGGCCTGCTGGCCGAGGCGGGGTGGAAGGGCGGCCCGGCCGTCCCGTCCACCGAGGACGGCACCGGCTCCGACGCCGCCGCCCAAGCCGATGCCGACACCGCCAAGAACGGCACCGAGGACGACGACGCGCGGCGGGCCGGGGCCGCTCCACCGGTGCGGGCTCCGGCGTTCACCGGGGTGGCCAGCAGCTCCGAGCGCGGTCGCGCCGCCGTTCTGCGGCAGGCCGCCCACGCGGACGCCCGGGCCGCGAAGGCGGCGAAGAAGAAGGGCGGGAAGGAGGCGAAGGAGCTCGCCGAGGCGGCCGAGGAGTCGCTGGCGGCGGCGGCCGAGGCGACCGACGCGCTGGACACACTGCTGCACGCCGAGGCCAACCTGCTGCGTCTGAAGGAGGGTCGGGAGCTGGAGCTGCGCATGGTGCTCCCGGCCGGGGACGGTTCCGAGCAGATCCGCCGCACCGGTGAGCGGATCATCGCGATGCTCCAGCGGGTGGGCGTCGGGGTGGAGGTGACCCGGGTGCCGGACGGTGCCTTCCTCCAGGACCACCTGGCCTCGGGCGACTTCGACCTGGCGCTGTACGGATGGCCGGCGACGGCCTACCCGGCGACGGACACCCGGCCGATCTTCGCCAAGCCGGTGGCGTCCCCCGACGGATCGCTCCTGATCGAGCAGAACTTCACCCGGGTCGGCACGGACCAGGTCGACCAGCTCTTCGAGCAGGCGGTCACCGAGCTCGACGACGAGGAGCGCGAGGAGCTGATCCGGCGGATCGACGCCCGCGTGTGGGCGGCCGCCGGATCGATTCCGCTCTTCCAGCCGCCGCAGCTGGTGGCCGTCGCGCGGTCGCTCGGCAACGCCGGGGCGTTCGGCCTGGAGACGCCGCGCTACCAGGACATCGGCCACGCGCGTCCCGCCCGCTCGGAGGAGGGGCGCAGCGCCGTCCCGGGACCATCCGGACAGTAGTCTTGGTCACTTGACCTAGTCCGGGCCCTGGGACATGCTCACCCTGTGCCCGACGTGACGCCGACCATCCGATCCACCCCCGCCTCCGGGCCCGCGCGGCTGCGCGCGGCGACCGACGCGCTGGAGACCCCGTACGCCGTGGTCGACCTCGCCGCCCTGCGCGCCAACGCGGCCGACCTGCTCCGCCGCTCCGGCGGCACGCCGATCCGGGTGGCCAGCAAGTCCGTGCGCTGCCGGGAGGTGATGCGCCGCGTCCTCGCGCTGCCCGGTGTGCACGGCGTCCTGGCGTTCACGCTGCCCGAGGCGCTGTGGCTGGCCGGTGAGGTCGACGACGTCGTCGTCGGCTACCCGACGGTCGACCGCACGGCCCTGCGGCGCCTGGCCGCCGACGAGCGGCTCGCGTCCCGGGTCACGCTCATGGTCGACAGCCGGGAGCACCTGGAGTTCACCGCCTCCGCCGTCGGGCGGGGCGGTCCGCCGCTGCGGGTGTGCCTGGAGCTCGACGCCTCCCTCCGGCTCGCCGGGGGGCGCGTCCACGTCGGCGCCCGCCGCTCGCCCGTCCACACCCCGGGCGACGCCGCCCGGCTCGCCCGGGCCGTCGTCGCGCATCCGCGGTTCACGCTGGTCGGAGTGATGGCCTACGAGGGGCAGATAGCCGGCATCGGGGACGACCGGCCCGGCCCGGCCCGGTTCGGCGTGCGCGCCGTGCAGCAGGTGTCGGCCCGGGAGCTGGCGGGCCGCAGGGCGGCCGCCGTGGCGGCCGTCCGGGCCGTCGCGCCGCTGGAGTTCGTCAACGGAGGCGGCACGGGGAGCGTGGAGCTGACGGCCGCCGAGGACGCCGTGACGGAGGTGGCCGCCGGGTCCGGACTGTTCGCCCCGGCCCTCTTCGACCACTACACGCGCTTCACCCCGCGCCCGGCCGCCTACTTCGTGCTCTCCGTCGTACGCCGCCCCTCGCCCCGCCACGCCACGGTGCTCGGCGGCGGCTGGGTGGCCTCCGGGCCGCCGGGCCGCGACCGGCTGCCCACCCCGGTCTGGCCGCGCGGGCTGGGCCTGTTGGCGGCCGAGGGGGCCGGGGAGGTGCAGACGCCGCTCACCGGCCCGGGGGCGGCCGGGCTCCGGATCGGGGACCGCGTCTGGTTCCGGCACCCCAAGGCCGGTGAACTGTGCGAGCACGTCGAGACGTTGCACCTCGTGGACGAGGACGGCGGGGTGACGGCCGTCCCCACCTACCGGGGCGAGGGGCACGCCTTCCTCTGACGGCCACGGTGCCCGGTCCGGCGGACGGGTGCGGGCCCGGTCCGGCGGACGGGCGCGGGCCCTGCCCGACCGTCAGCGGGCGTGGACGGAGACCTCGTGCAGCGAGAGCCCGTACCGCGTCGCCCGTTCGGTGCCGTACACCCGGACGTGCCGGGCGCGGACGGGGTCGAAGCGCGCGGTCTCGACGCCACCGGAGCCCGCCCGCGTCGACCACACGGCGCGCCAGTCCGTGCCGTCGTCCGACACCTCGATCCGGTATCCGCTCGCGTGGGCCCGCTCCCAGTCCAGCACGACCCGGCCCACCGTGCGGGGCGCGCCGAGGTCCAGGCTCAGCCACTGGCCCTCCTCCCAGCGGCTGGCCCAGCGGGTGCCCGTGTCGCCGTCGACCGCGCGGTCCGGTGCGAAGCGTCCGAAGAGGCTCCACTCCGTCGAACTGGCCGTCGCCGTGGCCCCCTCGGCCAGGTCGGCGGCCCGGTCGTGCCCCTGCGTCGCGTTCCAGGTGTCGAGGTAGGACTGGGCTCCGTCGAAGAGGTCCCCGACGACGTCCTCCCCACCGATCCGGCGCATGTCCTCGATCCAGTCCGGCAGCAGCCCGTAGTGCGCGCCGCCGTCCACGTTGACGTCCCAGGTCCGTTCGCCCGTGACCTGCCGGTCCAGGAGCGAACCGCCGTCGACGCTGCGGTAGGGGTAGGTCACCGGGTCCGGGGCGTCGGCGCCGCGCGGCGCCGGCCAGCCCCCGACGCCGTTCATGTCGGCGCCGATGCCCAGGCCCTTGCCGTACTCCTCGCGGAGATCCGCTCCCGTCCGGGCCTCGTTCACGAAGTGCTCGCTGCCGTGGGCGTACTGGGCGATGAAGCCGCCGAGCCGGTAGACCCGCTCGGACCAGTCGCGGTCCATCCAGCTGTGCGTGGAGAGCACGCCCGGGTAGTCCACCGACTCCAGGATGTCCAGCGTCCGCCCGGCCGCCTTCACGCTCATGTGGTCGATCTCGACCATCATGCCGCGCTCCATCAGCCCGTCGAGGGCGTACTCGCCGAGCCGCGTCAGCCCGCGTGTGTTGCACCGTGCGCCCTCGTCGTAGGCGGGGACGCCCACCCCCGGCGGCAGCATCGCCTCGAACTGCGGGACGTCGGCCGTCCCGATGGGGTTGTCCTGCTGCGGCCCCCGGCACTCCTCGGTGGTCCACCAGGTGCCGGTCGACAGGAACTGGCCGATGTTGATGATCGTCCCCTGCGTGCCGGAGTCGAACCGCACACCGCACAGGGCGTTGTCGAACTTGTGGCACAGGAACATGCTGCGCACGCCCAGGTCGTACAGCTCGTCCAGGCCGCGGTCGATGTCCTCCCGGTCGCACCGCGCGAGGTCGAGGACCTGCTTGCAGCCGAACGGTTCGGACGTCTCGACGCCCAGGACGACGGCCAGCTTGCCGTCCTCGATGACCTCGCGCGCCTGCCCGGCGTCGGTGACGATGCGGAACCAGCCCTTGCCGGGGCCGCCGTACATGTCGTCGACGTAGGTCTGCAGGGCGTAGGTCCTCTCGATCTGGAGCCGGATGGACTCCATCTCGTCGCAGCCCCGGTCCTTGAAGAAGTAGATGGAGCAGATGACGCCGTTGGAGACCATGTCGGTCACCATCACGCGCTGTCCCGCGCGCCACGAACGCTCCACCCACGCGTAGTAGTTCTGCTGGTGGGTGAGCGACTTGTGCGTCGGCCACTCCTTGAACGTCGGCCAGCCCACGGGATCGTGGTGCCAGTCCGGGTCGGCCGTGAGGTTCTCGAAGATGGCGCCCTTGCCGTCCGGGTAGTGCTCGGGGCAGTCCTTGAGCGCGTCCGCGACGCCCTCCTCGGAGAACGGCTTGCCGCAGATGAGACGGCCGCCGAAACCCTCGTTGGACATCAGGTGGTTGTGCGCGTCGACGTAGCCGCGCACGTCGCCGTCGGCGTCCGTGCCGGTGAAGGGTTCACCGGTGACGTTGACCCGGGAGTCGGGCGTCGGCCGGTCGACGGGCTCGTACCACGGGACGCCGTCGGCCGCCCGGGCGCCCGGTGGCGCGGCGGCGCCCGCGACGAGGGCGAGGAGGAGGGCGGTCAGCGCGACCGCGGTCAGGGCGAGGTGGCGGCGTGGTCTCACGGTCGCTCCCGGTGTCGTGTGACGTGGGTCGCAACATAGAGTTGGTCAGATGACCGGGTCAATAGTCCCGGACGCACGACCACGCAGCGTGCGGAACTCACCGGGGCCTCCCTCGCGCGGACCCCGCGCGGCCCCTCAGGGGACGGGTCGCGCCAGCCCCACCACATGGGAGGCCGCCAGGTCCAGCGCCGCGCCCGCCGCCCGGTCGTCCCCCTCGTTGAGGTAGAGCAGTGTCAGCCCGTCGACCACCGACGCCGTGTACCGGGCGAGCACCGGCACCGGCACCGTCCACGTGACGCCGCAGCCCTCCGCCAGCGCCTCCAGCACCCGGGTGTTGGCCTCCAGGTAGCTCTCGTACTGCCGCTTCGCCAACGCGGCCAGCCCCGGACGGCGCAGCGCGTACTGCGTCAGCTCGTAGGTGACGCGGTGCTCGTCGGGGTGGTCGAGCACGTGCTGCCAGTAGGCGTCGAGCCCCGCGCGCAGTTTGTCCTCGAAGCCGCCGGCGCCCTTCAGCACCTCCAGCATCCGGTCCAGGGTGTGTCCGGTGATGGTCGCTATCACGTTCTCCAGTAGCTCCTGCTTGGAGCGGAAGCAGTAGTGGAAGGCGCCCAGCGGCATGCCGGCCTCGGCGACGATCGACCGCGTGGTGGCCGCCGCGACGCCGTCCCGGACCATCACCCGGATCGCCGCCTCGACCAGCAGATCACGCCGTACGTCCGCCGACACCCGTGCCACGGCCGCCACCTCCTCGCAGTTCGCCTTCGGGCACCCTAAGCCGTGACCGGCGGGTCATCGCCGCACGTCCGGGCGGCGGAGGCCGCTCAGCCCCGGACAGGAGCGGGCCGGCCCGGGCGCGACCCGTACCATGGAAGGACCCAGGCCGCGGCGTCGACGATACGAGCCCGGCGGGCAGCCGGGCACACGCCCGCGCTGCCATCCACAACTCCGGGAGAAGCGCCGCACGCATGCCCACGCGCAACGACATCCGCAACGTCGCCATCGTCGCCCACGTCGACCACGGCAAGACCACCCTCGTCGACGCCATGCTCAAGCAGGCCGGCGCCTTCGCCGCACACCAGCAGGTCGACGAGCGGGTGATGGACTCCGGCGACCTGGAGCGCGAGAAGGGCATCACCATTCTCGCCAAGAACACCGCCGTGAAGTACCACCCCAAGAGCGGCGACGGCCCCGTCACGATCAACATCATCGACACCCCGGGCCACGCCGACTTCGGCGGTGAGGTCGAGCGCGGTCTGTCCATGGTCGACGCGGTCGTCCTCCTCGTCGACGCCTCCGAGGGCCCCCTCCCGCAGACGCGGTTCGTGCTGCGCAAGGCCCTCCAGGCCAAGCTGCCGGTCATCCTGTGCATCAACAAGACCGACCGCTCCGACGCCCGCATCGGCGCCGTGGTCGACGAGACCTACGACCTCTTCCTCGACCTGGACGCCACCGAGGAGCAGATCGAGTTCCCCATCGTCTACGCCTGCGCCCGGGACGGCGTCGCGTCGCTGACGAAGCCCGAGGACGGCACCGTCCCGGCGGACAGCGACAGCCTGGAGCCGTTCTTCACCACGCTCCTGGAGACCGTCCCCGCGCCGACGTACGAGGAGAACGCGCCGCTCCAGGCGCACGTCACCAACCTCGACGCCGACAACTTCCTCGGCCGCATCGCGCTGTGCCGCGTCCAGCACGGCACCCTGAAGAAGGGGCAGACCGTCGCCTGGATGAAGCGCGACGGCTCCGTGCAGAACGTCCGCGTGACCGAACTGCTGATGACGGACGCGCTCACCCGGGGCCCCGCCGAGCAGGCCGGGCCGGGCGACATCTGCGCCGTCGCGGGCATCGCCGACATCATGATCGGCGAGACGCTGGCCGACCCGGAGAACCCGGTCGCCCTGCCGCTCATCCAGGTCGACGAGCCGGCCATCTCCATGACCATCGGCACGAACAACTCCCCGCTCGTCGGTAAGGGCGGCAAGGGCCACAAGGTCACCGCCCGCCTGGTCAAGGACCGCCTGGACCGCGAGCTGATCGGCAACGTCTCGCTGCGCGTGCTGCCCACCGAGCGGCCCGACGCCTGGGAGGTGCAGGGCCGCGGCGAACTGGCCCTGGCCATCCTCGTCGAGACGATGCGCCGCGAGGGCTTCGAACTGACCGTCGGCAAGCCTCAGGTCGTCACCAAGGAGATCGACGGCAAGGTCCACGAGCCCGTCGAGCGCATGACGATCGACGCCCCCGAGGAGTTCCTCGGCGCCATCACCCAGCTCATGGCGAGCCGCAAGGGCCGCATGGAGACCATGACGAACCACGGCTCCGGCTGGGTGCGCATGGAGTTCATCGTCCCCTCGCGCGGCCTCATCGGCTTCCGCACGGAGTTCCTGACGGAGACGCGCGGCACGGGCATCGCCCACTCCATCTCCGAGGGCCACGAGCCGTGGTTCGGGGACCTGCGCACCCGCAACAGCGGCTCCCTCGTCGCGGACCGGGCTGGCGCGGCCACGGCCTACGCCATGCTGAACCTCCAGGAGCGCGGCACGATCTTCGTCGAGCCGGGCACCGAGGTGTACGAGGGCATGATCATCGGCGAGAACTCGCGCGCCGACGACATGGACGTGAACATCACCAAGGAGAAGAAGCTCACGAACATGCGGGCCGCCTCCTCCGACACCACGGAGAACCTGGTGCCGCCGCGCAAGCTCTCCCTGGAGCAGTCGCTGGAGTTCTGCCGCGAGGACGAGTGCATCGAGGTGACGCCCGAGACGGTGCGCATCCGCAAGGTGAACCTCGACGCGCGGGAGCGCGCCCGCGCCGTGAGCCGCGCCAAGCGCTGACGCCCGGCCCGCAGGGGCCGACGACCCACGACGGGCCTGCCGTGGAGCGGAGTACCTCCGCCCGGGCGGGCCCGTCCGTCGTTTCTCCGACCCCCGTGCAGCCCCGCCAAGGGGCCACACGGGGGTTTCTGGGTTTCTCTTCGGCGCCCGGCCGAGTGGCACACGTGCGGGGCGCGCCCGAAAGGAGTGGTATGGGCGGAAAGTGACCACAGGACGAGGAGGCACCTCATGCGCGGAGCCAGGCGTGTCGGCTGGGCCGTCGCGACGGTGACGACGGTCGCCCTGGCCGCCGGAGCCTGCGGCGGCGGGGACGGTGGCGGCGGCGGTGACGGCGTCGTCCGGGCGTCGTGGGGCGACCCGCAGAACCCGTTGGAGCCCGCGAACACCAACGAGGTGCAGGGCGGCAAGGTCCTGGACATGATCTTCACGGGTCTCAAGGAGTACGACCCGGAGACCGGCGAGGCCAAGGACGCCATGGCCGAGTCCATCGAGACGGACGACCAGCAGACCTTCACGGTGACGATCAAGGACGGCTGGACGTTCTCGGACGGCACCGAGGTGACGGCCAGCTCCTTCGTCGACGCCTGGAACTACGGCGCCAACCTGGACAACAACCAGGTCAACGCCTACTTCTTCCAGTTCATCGAGGGCTACGACGAGGTCCACCCCGAGGACGAGGGCGCCGAGCCGACGGCCGAGGAGATGTCGGGCCTGGAGGTCGTCGACGAGCGGACCTTCCGCGTCACCCTCACCCAGAAGTTCTCGCTGTGGCCGGAGACGCTCGGCTACACCGCCTACGCCCCGCTGCCGCAGGTCTTCTTCGACGACCACGACGCCTGGCTGGAACGGCCGGTCGGCAACGGGCCGTACCAGGTGGAGTCCTACAACCGGGGTCAGTCCATGAGGCTGTCGACGTACGAGGAGTACAGCGGGGAGGACGAGCCGCAGAACGAGGGCGTCGAGCTGATCGTCTACACGTCCAACAACACCGCCTACACCGACCTCCAGGCGGGCAACCTGGACGTCACCGACGACATCCCCGCCTCCCAGGTGCGCAACGCCGAGCAGGACCTCGACGGGCGCTACATCAACCAGCCCGCCGGCATCATCCAGACCATCACCTTCCCCCTCTACCAGGAGGAGTGGGAGGGCGACGAGGCCGCCGACGTGCGGCGCGGCCTCTCGATGGCCATCAACCGGGACGAGATCACCAGCCAGATCTACGGCGACACCCGCACCCCGGCCACCGACTGGACCTCCCCGGTGCTCGGCGAGGACGGCGGCTACGAGGAGGGGCTGTGCGGGGACGCCTGCACCTACGACCCGGAGCGGGCCCGGCAGCTCATCGAGGACGGCGGCGGCCTGCCCGGCGGCTCCGTCACCCTGACCTCCAACGTGGACACCGGCTCGCACCGGCAGTGGATGGACGCCGTCTGCAACAGCATCAACAACGTGATGGACGACAACAACGCCTGCCGCGTCAACCCCGTCGCGACGTTCGCCGAGTTCCGTGAGCAGATCAGCGCCGACCGCATGACGGGCATGTTCCGGGCCGGCTGGCAGATGGACTACCCGCTCATCCAGAACTTCCTCCAGCCGCTCTACTACACGGACGCCTCGTCCAACGACGCGGGCTACAGCAGCGCCGAGTTCGACCGGCTGGTGGACGAGGCCAACGCCTCAGCCGACCAGAACGAGGCCGTCGAGACCTTCCAGGACGCCGAGCGGGTGCTCGCCGAGGACCTCCCGGCCGTCCCGCTGTGGTACCAGAACGGCACGGCCGGCTACTCGGACCGCGTGGACAACGTCCGCCTCAACCCCTTCTCCGTCCCCGTCTACAGCGAGATCACGGTCAACTGATCGCCCACCGGGGCCGGTCCGCCGCTCGTGCGGTGACCGGCCCCGTCGTAGTTGAGGAGGGAGGCCCGTGGGGCACTACGTCATCCGGCGCCTGCTCCAGATGGTCCCGGTCTTCATCGGGACGACGTTCCTGATCTTCATCATGGTGCACGCCCTCGGCGACCCGGTCGCCGCCCTGTTCGGCGACCGCACCCCCGACCCGGCGACCGCGGCCCGGCTGCGCGCCGAGTTCAACCTCGACAAGCCCGTGTGGCAGCAGTACCTGCTCTACATGCGGAACATCTTCACCGGGGACTTCGGCACCGCCTTCAACGGGCGGCCCGTCATGGACCTGCTGGTCACCGCCTTCCCCATCTCGTTCCGGCTGATGCTGGTGGCCATCGCCTTCGAGCTGGTCCTCGGCATCGTGCTCGGCGTCGTCTCCGGGCTGCGCCGGGGCGGCGGCGTGGACTCCTCGGTGCTGCTGCTGAGCCTCGTCGTCATCGCCATCCCCACCTTCGTCACCGGGGTGCTGGCCCAGTTCCTCTTCGGCGTCAAGCTGGGCTGGACGGCCCCGGCCGTCAGCCCCGAGGCGCCGCTCAACGAGCTGATCCTCCCCGGGCTGATCCTCGCGCTCGTCTCCCTCGCCTACGTCACCCGGCTCACCCGGACGTCGGTGGCGGAGAACGCCCGCGCCGACTACGTCCGCACCGCCGTGGCCAAGGGGCTGCGCCGCCGCCGGATCACGACGCGCCACCTGTTGCGCAACTCGCTGATCCCGGTGGTGACCTACCTCGGGACGGACGTCGGCAGCCTCATGGCCGGGGCCCTGGTGACCGAGCGGATCTTCAACATCCAGGGGGTGGGCTACCAGCTCTTCCAGGGTGTCCTGCGGCAGAACTCGCCCACCGTCGTCGGCTTCGTGACGATCCTCGTGCTGATCTTCCTGCTCGCCAACCTGCTCGTGGACCTCCTGTACGCCGTGCTCGACCCGAGGATTCGCTATGCCTGAGCCGAACGAGCCCCAGGATCCGCACACCTACCCCACCCCGGGCGCCCCCGAGCCCCGGCGGGCGATCGGCGGGGCGGGCGTCTCCGCCGACCTCGCCTACGCCGAGGGGGAGACGCTGGAGGGCGACGGCCGGCGCGGACCGGACGGGGGGCCCGAGCAGGAGGCGGCCCGCAGCCTGTGGTCCGACGCCTGGCACGACCTGCGGCGGCGGCCGGTGTTCATCGTCTCCGGGCTGGTCATCCTCTTCCTGATGGTCATCTCCATCTGGCCGCAGCTGATCGCCACCGGTGATCCGCTGGACTGCCGGATCAGCCGGTCACTCGGCGGCGCGGAGCCCGGCCACTGGTTCGGCTTCGACACACAGGGCTGCGACGTTTACACCCGCACCGTGTACGGAGCCCGCGCCTCGGTGACCGTCGGCGTCTGCGCGACGCTCGGTGTCGCCCTGCTCGGCGCCCTCTTCGGCGGGCTCGCGGGCTACTTCGGAGGCGCCGCCGACACCCTGCTCTCGCGGCTCACCGACATCTTCTTCGGCATCCCGATCATCCTCGGCGCCCTGGTGTTCCTCGCCATGATCACCGTGGACGGCATCTGGCCGGTCGTGGGCGTCATCACGGCCCTGGCCTGGCCGCAGATCGCCCGGATCGCGCGCGGTGCCGTCATCACGGCCAAACAGAACGACTACGTGCACGCCGCGCAGGCGCTGGGCGCGGGACACACCCGCATCCTGCTGCGGCACATCACCCCGAACGCCGTCGCCCCCGTCATCGTCGTCGCCACGATCGCGCTGGGCACCTACATCGCCCTGGAGGCCACGCTCAGCTTCCTCGGCGTCGGGCTCCGGCCGCCGACCGTCTCCTGGGGGGTGGACATCTCCAACGCCTCCGACGGCATGCAGTTCCGCAACGCGCCGCACATCCTGCTCTACCCGGCCGCCGCGCTGAGCCTGACGGTGCTGGCCTTCATCATGCTCGGCGACGCGGTGCGCGACGCCCTTGACCCCAAGCTGCGCTGAGGAGTTGACCGCAGGTGCCCCCACTGCTTGACGTGCGCGACCTGTACGTGGAGTTCCGCACCCGCGACGGTGTGGTCCGGGCCGTCAACGGCGTCGACTACTCCGTGGACGCCGGGCAGACGCTCGCCGTCCTCGGGGAGTCGGGGTCGGGCAAGTCGGTCACCGCGCAGGCGGTGATGGGCATCCTCGACTCGCCGCCCGGCTACGTCACGGGCGGCGAGATCCTCTTCCAGGGCCAGGATCTGCTGACGCTGACCCCCGACGCCCGGCGGCGGGTGCGCGGGGCCCGGATGGCGATGATCTTCCAGGACGCCCTCTCCTCGCTGAACCCCGTGCTGAGCGTGGGCTTCCAGCTCGCGGAGATGTTCCAGGTGCACCGGGGGGACTCCCGGAAGGTGGCGAAGGCGAAGGCCGTCGAGCTGATGGAGCGGGTGCGCATCCCGGCCGCCGCCCAGCGGGCCGGGGACTTCCCGCACCAGTTCTCCGGCGGCATGCGCCAGCGCATCATGATTGCGATGGCAATGGCGCTGGAGCCGGAGCTGATCATCGCGGACGAACCGACGACGGCGCTGGACGTCACGGTGCAGGCCCAGGTCATGGAGCTGCTCGCGGAGCTGCAGCGCGAGTACCGCATGGGCCTCATCCTCATCACCCACGACCTCGGCGTCGTGGCCGACGTCGCGGACAAGATCGCCGTCATGTACGCGGGCCGGATCGTGGAGACGGCCCCCGTGCACGACCTCTACAAGCGCCCGGCCCACCCCTACACCCGGGGCCTGCTCGACTCCATCCCCCGGCTCGACCAGAAGGGCCAGGAGCTGTACGCGATCAAGGGGCTGCCGCCCAACCTGCTGCGCATCCCGCCCGGCTGCCCGTTCCACCCCCGCTGCCCGCAGGCGCGGGACGTGTGCGCCGTCGACGATCCGCCGCTGTACGAGGTCACCGAGCGGGACGGCGCCCCCGTCCCCGGGCGGGCGAGCGGCTGCCACTTCTGGAAGGAGACGATGTATGGCTGAGCCCGCGTCCGTCCCCACCGCCCAGCGCGCCGAACGGAGCCCGCAGAAGCGCGGCGAGGTCATCCTGGAGGTCCGGGACCTCGTCAAGCACTTCCCGCTGACCCAAGGTGTGATCTTCCGCAAGCACGTCGGCGCGGTCCGGGCCGTGGACGGCGTCTCCTTCGACCTGCACCGGGGGGAGACGCTCGGCATCGTCGGCGAGTCCGGCTGCGGCAAGTCCACCGTCGCCAAGCTGCTCGTCAGCCTGGAGCGGCCCACCGCCGGACAGATCCTGTACAAGGGCGAGGACGTCGCCACGCTGTCGCGCCGGGGCCTCAAGGCCGTGCGCCGCAACATCCAGATGGTCTTCCAGGACCCGTACACCTCGCTCAACCCACGCATGACGGTCGGCGACATCATCGGTGAGCCCTTCGACATCCATCCCGAGGTGGCACCGAAGGGGAGCCGGCGCACGCGCGTCCAGGAGCTGCTGGACGTCGTCGGGCTGAACCCGGAGTACATCAACCGGTACCCGCACCAGTTCTCGGGCGGGCAGCGGCAGCGCATCGGCATCGCCCGGGGGCTGGCCCTGAACCCGGAGATCATCGTCGCCGACGAGCCGGTCTCGGCGCTGGACGTCTCGGTGCAGGCGCAGGTCGTCAACCTGATGGAGCGGCTGCAGAAGGAGTTCGGGCTCGCCTACATCGTCATCGCGCACGACCTGTCCGTCGTCCGTCACATCTCGGACCGCGTCGGGGTGATGTACCTCGGCAGGATCGTCGAGCTGGGCACGGACCACGAGATCTACGAGCACCCGACGCACCCCTACACGCAGGCGCTGCTGTCGGCCGTCCCGGTGCCCGACCCGGAGCTGGCGGCGGAGCGGGAGCGCATCATCCTCACCGGCGACGTCCCCTCCCCGGCGAACCCGCCCTCCGGCTGCCGGTTCCGCACGCGCTGCTGGAAGGCGGCGGAGCGGTGCGCCCTGGAGGTGCCGCCGCTGGCGGTGCCGGCCGAGTACCGGTACGCGGAGGGCCCCGCCCACCACGACTCCGCGTGCTTCTTCGCCGAGGACCGGCCCGACCTCACACACCCGGAGAGCTGACCTCGGCGGCACCGGCCGGGTGCCGCTGTGTGTACACCGTGTTCCTCATGGGTAACAACCGATCCCGGCGCCTGAGGGCCTCGGGATCTACGGGCGTTGCGTCTGCATTGTCCCTCGGGCGGGCCTTAGGTGTTCGTACAACCACGGTTCGTATATCGGTGCCGCCTCGTTCTGGTTGCGGACAGATCACCGACGAAGACATACCCTTTGTGATCAAATGCCCGATGTTAACGATCGTTGTCAAGCACGTATGGACCTCGATCTGCATAACCTTTGCTCAAGAATCGGGCGGTGCCTCCCCAGCGCGCCGGAAACTCTTGACGCCGCTGTCCACGGGTTGCAAGAGTCCGCTCATCCCAATGGCACACCTAGTGCCACCGAATGACCGGGTTCCGCCAAAAACAGAGCGCGGGGGCACAACGCGATGACGAGTCCTCCCCAGGCTGCGACAGCCGGGAACGACACCACCACTGCCGGGGAATCGGCTTCCCTGACCGAGGAGAAGACCGACACGTCCCAGGGCACGACGGCAGGCCGGTCCCCCGGCCAGCTCATGTGGATGCGCTTCAAGCGCGACCGCACCGGCGTGATCGCCGGCTGTGTGGTCATCTTCTTCTTCGCCATCGCGGCGCTGGCGCCGGTGGTCAGCTGGATCTACGGCAAGGACCCGTACACGTTCTACGGCCACGAGGACCTGTCGCTACTCGACCCGTTCGGCTACCCCACGGGCGGTCCGGGCGGCGTCTCGGGCGAGCACTGGTTCGGCATCGAGCCCGACCTCGGCCGCGACGTCATGATGCAGCTGCTGTACGGCATGCGGACCTCGCTCTACACCGCCGTGCCGGTGACCATCATTTCCGTGATCATCGGTGTGCTCCTCGGTCTCGTCGGTGGGTTCTTCGGCGGCAAGACCGACTACTGGATCGGCCGCGTCACCGACTTCTTCATGGCGCTGCCCAGCCAGCTCTTCCTCATCTCCACCATGCCGGTGGTGGTGGCGCTGTTCGTGGACCCGTCGAAGGAGACGCCGGTCTACGTCCGGTTCCTCGCGATGCTGGTCGTGCTGTCCTTCCTCGGCTGGATGGGCATGGCCCGGCTGGTGCGCAGTGCGACGCTCTCGCTGCGCGAGCGGGAGTTCGTCGAGGCCGCCAAGGTCTCCGGCGCCTCCCGGTGGCGCATCCTGCGCAAGGAGCTGCTGCCGAACCTCTACACGCCGATCCTGGTGCAGGGCACGCTCATGCTGCCCATGGCGATCCTGACCGTCGCCTTCCTCTCCTTCGTCGGTATCGGCTACACGGAGCCGACGCCCGACTGGGGCCGCATGTTCCAGCGAGCGGGCGAGATCTACCAGGACAACCCCGTGTACATGCTCTTCCCCGGCATCGCGATGGTGATCTTCATCGTGAGCTTCAACCTCCTCGGTGACTCCGTACGGGACGCCATCGACCCCAAGGCTGGACGCTGAGCCGTCCGTTGGCAGGGGGGCTGCCACCCCTGCGCCGGGCGACCGGGCCCGTCAGGCAGCACAACTGATCACGACAACAGGCAGGTGGAGAAACTCCATGAGGCTCCTTTCCACGCGCAGAGCGCGCACCGCGGTGGTCGCCATCGCGGTGGGTTCTCTCGCCCTGACCGCCTGCGGCGGCGGCGACAGCGACTCCCAGACGAAGGACGACTCCAAGACGCAGGACGACGCCAAGGAGCAGTCCGAGGCCGTCGCCTACGGTGACGCCGAGGCATCCAAGGGCCCGGCCGCACCGGTCGAGGGCTCCCGCGAGGGCGGCACCATCCGCGTCTACCAGCAGACGGACTTCTCGCACCTGGACCCGGGGCAGATCTACGTCAGCGACGCCGGTCTGCTGTCGGTGCTCATCCACCGCGGTCTCACCACCTTCGTGGAGGACGACGAGGGCGGCCTGACCGTCGTCGGTGACATAGCCACCGACTCCGGCACCCCCTCCGAGGGCGGCAAGGTCTGGACGTTCACGCTCAAGGACGGCATCAAGGACGAGGACGGCGACCCGATCGACTCGGGCGACGTCCGCCACACCGTCGAGCGCCTGTACTCCAAGCACATCACCGACGGCCCGACCTACCTGCAGCAGTGGCTGTCGGGTGACGGCACCAAGTACCGCGAGGCCCTGCCCGAGGGCCCGTACAACGGTGACAGCCTCCCGGACGACGTCCTGGAGACGCCGGACGACAAGACGGTCGTCTTCAAGTTCGACACGCCGCGCCCGGACCTGCCGCAGGCCCTGGCGATGGCCGGCTACTCCATCGTGCCCGAGGAGAAGGACACGAAGGAGAAGTACGACCAGAAGCCGACCGCCCTGGGTCCGTACAAGATCGAAGAGATCAACGCGGGCAAGAACATGAAGCTCGTCCGCAACGAGGAGTGGAGCGCCGAGACCGACCCGAAGCGTCACGCCTTCGTGGACGGCTGGGACATCACCTTCAACCACGACCGCGTGGACCAGTCCAAGCGTCTGGCCGCCGACCGTGGTGACGCCAAGAACGGCATCCAGTTCAGCGGCGCCGTGGACACCTCGCAGATCAAGAGCATCGTCTCCGACGAGGAGACGAACGCCCGGACGATCAAGGGCTACGCGCCCTACGTCTGGCAGCTCAACATGAACATGGACCGCATCAAGGACAAGAAGATCCGCGACGCGATCACCTACGCCCTGCCGAACGGCAACATCCTCCGTCCCGACGGTGGCTCCTACGGCGGTGAGGTCGCCGGCGGTCTGCTCGCCCCGACCGTCCCGGGCTACGAGAAGGGCTACGACCCCTACGGCAAGATCGAGAACCCGCAGGGTGACATCGAGAAGGCCAAGGAGCTCCTGAAGGAGGCCGGCGCCGAGGGCCAGAGCCTGGTCTACGGCTACGCCAACGTGCCGCACCGCCAGGAGCAGGCCATCATCATCGAGGAGGCGCTGGAGAAGGCCGGCTTCGAGGTCGAGAAGAAGGAGATCGACCAGGCCACCTACTACGAGCGGGTCGGCAAGGTCGACAACGGTCTCGACATCTACATGACCGGCTGGGGCCAGGACTGGCCGTCCATCTCCACCGTCATCCCGCCGCTGTACGACGGTGACCAGCTCGCCGACGGTTCGGCCGTGTACTCGCACATCAACGACGACAAGGTCAACTCCGAGATCGACCGGATCCTGGAGATCACGGACCCGGAGGAGGCCACGACCGAGTGGCAGAAGCTCCACCGGCACATCGTCGAGGAGATCAACCCGGCGGCTCCGCTGTACTTCACCAAGCAGCTGCAGATCCACGGCTCCAACGTGGGCGGCGCCCGGTACAGCTCCGAGAAGAGCTACATCGACGTCTCCCGGCTGTTCCTGAAGTCGTAACACCCCGTTGAACCGGGTCCCCGGGAACGCGCGCGCGGCGGAGCGCGCGTTCCCGGGGGCCGTTCGCAGGTCCAACGTCTCCTCTCCCAGACCCCCTGCCGCCACCCCGAGAGCAGCGGACTCCCATGCTTCGATTTCTCATCCGACGGCTGAGCAGCGCGTTCGTGATCCTGATCCTGATCAGCGCGTTCACCTTCCTCATCTTCTTCGCCGCCCCGCGTGACCCCGCAGTGCTGGCGTGCGGAAAGAACTGCACCGAGGCCGCCAAGGACATCATCAGAGACAACCTCGGCCTCAACGACCCGATCGCCCAGCAGTACTGGGAGTTCATGCGCGGCATCGTCATGGGCCGGGACTTCTCCGTCGGCCACTGCGACGCGCCCTGCCTCGGTGTCTCCTTCAACACCGACCTGATGGTCTGGGACACGATCGTCGACCGGCTGCCCCTGACGCTGTCCCTGTCGCTCGGCGGGCTGGTCATCTTCCTCACCCTGGGCCTGGGCGCCGGCCTCATCGCGGCCGCCAAGAAGGGCACCGTCACCGACAAGACGTTGAGCTCCATGTCCCTGGTCTTCAGCTCGATGCAGATCTACTTCCTCGGGCCGATCGTCCTGGGCGCGCTGGTCTTCAGCACCGGCATCATGGAATCGCCTCGCTACGTGCCCCTCACCGAGGATCCGCTCGGCTGGTTCACCGGCCTGCTCATCCCCTGGTTCGTCATGGCGCTCATCTTCACCGCGCAGTACACGCGTATGTCGCGCTCCAGCATGATCGAGCAGCTGCAGGAGGAGCACGTCCGGACGGCCCGCGCCAAGGGCATGTCGCGCCCCTACGTCTTCTTCCGCTACGCCTGGCGCGGTTCGCTCATCCCCATCGTCACCATCCTGGGCATGGACCTGGGCGCCCTGCTCGGCGGCGCGATCGTCACCGAGATGACCTTCAGCCTGGCCGGCATCGGCCGGCTGGCCGTCGACGCGGTGACGAACATCGACCTGCCTCTCACCATGGGCGTGATGCTGGTCGGCGCGACGTTCATCCTGCTGTGCAACGTCGTCGTCGACGCCGCGTACGCCTACATCGACCCCCGCGTGCGGCTGGGCTAGGAGTACTTCCCGTGACCACACTCACCAAGACCGAGGACGCCCCGGCCCCGACCGGGCGGGACGCCTTCCTGTCGGTCCGCGACCTGCGGGTGCAGTTCTCCACCGAGGACGGCATCGTCAAGGCCGTCGACGGTCTCTCGTTCGACCTGGAGCGGGGTAGGACCCTCGGCATCGTCGGCGAGTCGGGCTCCGGCAAGTCGGTGACGAACCTGACGGTGCTCGGCCTGCACAACCCGAAGACGACCACGGTCACCGGGGAGATCGTGCTGGACGGCCAGGAGCTGACCGGCGCCAGGGAGAAGACCCTGGAGAAGCTCCGCGGCAACAAGATGGCCATGATCTTCCAGGACCCGCTGACCGCGCTGTCGCCGTTCTACACGATCGGCCGGCAGATCATGGAGCCGTTCCGCAAGCACACCGGGGCCAGCAAGAAGGAGGCCCGGGAGCGGGCCATCGAGATGCTGACCAAGGTCGGCATCCCGCACCCGAAGACCCGCGTGGACGACTACCCCCACCAGTTCTCCGGGGGTATGCGCCAGCGCGCGATGATCGCCATGGCCCTGGTCTGCGACCCGGACCTGGTCATCGCGGACGAGCCGACGACCGCCCTGGACGTCACCGTGCAGGCGCAGATCCTCGACCTGCTCAAGGACCTCCAGCAGGAGTTCGGCTCCTCGATCGTCTTCATCACCCACGACCTCGGCGTCATCGCCGAGATGGCCGACGACATCATGGTGATGTACGGCGGCCGGGCGGTGGAGCGCGGATCGGCGGCCGAGGTGCTGCGGGCGCCCCGGCACCCCTACACCTGGGGCCTGCTGTCGTCCATGCCCAGCCTGAGCGGCAACGTCCACGAGAAGCTGATGCCGATCCCCGGCAACCCGCCCTCGCTGCTCAACCCGCCCTCCGGCTGCGCCTTCCACCCGCGCTGCACGTTCCGGGGCGAGGTGGGCGGGAACCTGTGCACCACCGACCGCCCCGAGCTCGGCGCGGGCCGCGCTTCCGCCTGCCACCTCACGGCCGAGCAGAAGCAGACCCTCTTCGTCGAGCAGATCAAGCCCCGGCTGGGCTAGGGAGACCGAACCATGAGTGACGAACTCACCCTGACCGAGCCGAAGGACACGCTCCCGGCCCCGGGAGAGCCGCTGCTGACCGCCGAGAACCTGACCATGCACTTCCCCGTCTACGGGGGCTTTCCGTTCAAGCGGAAGGTGGGTGCGGTCAAGGCGGTGGACGGTGTCGACCTCCAGGTGTTCCCGGGCGAGAGCTTCGGCCTGGTCGGCGAGTCCGGCTGTGGCAAGTCCACGACCGGGCGGATGCTGACGCGGCTGCTGGAGCCGACCGGCGGCCGCATCACCTACCAGGGCCAGGACATCACCCGCGCGGGGCGCAAGCAGCTCGCCCCGATCCGGTCCGAGATCCAGATGATCTTCCAGGACCCGTACTCGTCGCTGAACCCCCGGCAGACGGTCGGCAAGATCATCAGCGCGCCGATGGAGATCAACGGCATCGAGCCCTCCGGCGGCCGCGAGGCCCGGGTGCGCGAGCTGCTGGAGATCGTCGGCCTCAACCCCGAGCACTTCAACCGCTTCCCGCACGAGTTCTCCGGCGGTCAGCGGCAGCGCATCGGGGTGGCCCGCGCCCTGGCGCTGGAGCCGAAGCTCATCGTCGCCGACGAGCCCGTCTCCGCGCTGGACGTCTCCATCCAGGCGCAGGTCGTGAACCTGCTCCAGGACGTGCAGAAGGAACTGGGCATCGCCTTCGTCTTCATCGCGCACGACCTGGCGATCGTCCGGCACTTCTCGCAGCGCCTCGCCGTCATGTACCTCGGCAAGATCGTGGAGGTCGGTGACCGCGACTCGCTGTACAACGCGCCGCGCCACCCCTACACCCACGCCCTGCTCTCGGCGGTGCCCGAGGCCTCGCTGCACGACGACGACGCGCCCCAGCGTGAGCGCATCCGCCTCGCCGGTGACGTGCCCTCGCCGATCAACCCGCCCTCCGGCTGCCGCTTCCGCACCCGGTGCTGGAAGGCCCAGGACGTCTGCGCGACGGAGGAGCCGCCGCTCGTGCAGCTCTCCGGCAACCGGGACGGTCACCTGACCGCCTGCCACTTCCCGGAGGACGGCGACGCGCTCTCCAGCGGCAGGGCCGTCGTCATGGACGAGGCCCTGACGCGCCTGGAGAAGTGACCCGGCGGGCCGCACACCGGCCCTGAGACGACGGTGCCGCCCGGCTCCTTGCGAAGGGGCCGGGCGGCACCGTCGTCTCCGGTGTCAGGTCCCGGCCGCGTCCGGGGTGAGGCCGAGGGCGCGGCGGAGGAAGGCGACCTGGAGCAGCAGCAGGTTCTCGGCCACCTCCTCCTGCGGCGTCATGTGGGTGACGCCGGACAGCGGCAGCACCTCGTGCGGGTGTCCGGCGGCCAGCAGGGCGGAGGAGAGCCGCAGGGTGTGCGCCACGACGACGTTGTCGTCCGCGAGCCCGTGGACGAGCATCATCGGCCGCTGCGGGGCGCGCGCCCCGACCAGCCCGGCGTCGTCCACGACGGAGTTGGCCCGGTAGACCTCGGGCCGCTCCTGCGGCGTCCCGAGGTAGCGCTCCTGGTAGTGCGTGTCGTACAGCCGCACGTCGGTCACCGGCGCGCCGACGACGGCGGCGTGGAAGACGTCCGGCCGGCGCAGCGCCGCGAGCGCGGCGAGGTAGCCGCCGAAGGACCAGCCGCGGATCGCCACGCGGGTGAGGTCCAACGGGTGGTCGGCGGCGAGCGCGTGGAGGGCGTCGACCTGGTCCTCCAGGACGACGTCCGCGATGTTCCCCGCGATGGCCTTCTCCCAGGCGGGGGAGTGGCCGGGGGTGCCCCGGCCGTCCGCGACGACGACGGCGAACCCCTGGTCCGCGAACCACTGCGAGGTCAGGTAGGCGTTGTGGGCGGCGACCACGCGCTGTCCGTGCGGGCCGCCGTAGGGGTCGAGGAGGACGGGCAGCGGCCCGTCCTGCGCCCGGTGACCGGTGGGCAGCAGCACGGCGGCCGGGATGCGGCGCGCGCCCGCGCGCAGGAGGGTCGGCGCGGGCCGGAGCACGGGCGTCTCGGCGAACGACGGGACGAGGTGGCCGTTCACCTCGGCGCGGGCGCCGGGCTCGCCCAGGTGCGCGGTGACGAGCACAAGGGTGTCGCCGCCGCGCACGGCCGAGGCGTGGTGGGGCGCGCCGCTCCCGTCGCCGGAGATCCGGGTGCATCCGCTGCCGTCGAGCGCGGCGCGGTGGACGGCGACCTCGCCCGTCGTGTCGGAGGAGGCGCTGAAGAGGACGTCGTGCTCGCCGATGTCCAGGACGGCCCGGACGTGCAGGGCCGGGTCGCTGAGGACGGCGTCCCCGACGTGCAGGGCGCGCGCCCCCGTCTCGTCGCTGACGCGCACCAGCCGCTCGCCCGGGGCCCAGGCGGGCGTGCCGGGGATGATCTCCAGCCAGTCCGGGTCCGTCTCGGTGTGCAGCGGCGCCGTCCGCCCGCTGTCCACGTCCACGGTCAGGTACTGCTGGGTGCGCTGGTTCCTGGCCTGCACGAGCAGGAGCGGAGGGCCGCCGCCCGACCAGTGGACCGCGACGAGGTAGGGGTAGGCCTCCCGGTCCCAGCCGACGTAGAGGCCCTTCCCGTCGTCCGCGTCCGTTCCGTCGGCGTCCAGCAGCCGGAGCGTCACGTCGGCGTTCGGGGTGCCGGCGGCCGGGTAGGCCACCTCGGCGGGACGGCTCTGCGGGTTCGCCGGGTCCGCGATCCACCACCGTCGCACCGGGGCGTCGTCGACCCGGGCGACCAGCAGCCGACGGCTGTCCGGGGACCACCAGAAGCCCCGGCTGCGCTTCATCTCCTCGGCCGCGACGAACTCGGCCAGGCCGTAGGTGACGGTGGCCGACTCCGGTTCCGCGAGCGGCCGGTCGCCGCTGCCGTCGGCGTGCACGACCCGCAGGGCACCCCGGGCCACGTACGCGACGCGCCGTCCGTCGGGGGAGGGGCGGGGGTCCACCACGGGCGTCGCGGAGGGGAGTTCGCGCGCGGTGCCCGCCCGCAGCTCCGCCACGAAGAGGCGGCCGGAGAGGGCGAAGGCGGCCAGCTCCACGGCGGCGTCCGTCGCGTATCCGACGATGCCCGCCGAGCCCTCTCGGCTCCGTTCACGCCGGGCGCGTTCCTCGGGCGAGAGCTCCTCGGCGGCGCCGCCGAGGAGCGCCTGCGGGTCGGCGGCCGGGTACGCGCGCGGCGCGTCGTCCCCGTTCACCTCGTGCACCCACAGGGCCTGGGCGCGGGCGTCGCCGCCGGGGGAGCGGAGGAAGGTGACGCGTGAGCCGTCCGGGGCGACGGAGAAGGACCGGGGCGCGCCGAGGGTGAAGCGCTGGGTCCGGGCGTGCTGACGCGGGAAGCTTTCCGAGGTATGGGTGTTGGGTGGCATGGGCCGAGCGTACGTGTGACCTACACCGCTGTGCGGGGGTCGGCGTTTGCGGGCCCGCACCGGAGGGGTAATGCGCCGGTGACGACGAGCGACGCCCGTCAGGGCAGAACGGGGGCCGGCGAGTGCAGGGCTGTTTAGGGTGTGTTTCGAAAGTCTCGTCTGGCTGGGGGCGCCCGGCACGCACGCTCGCGGCGTTGTCGGTCGTCAGCGCAGCCCGCTGCGCTTTCCTCCCTCCGCCTGGCGATCGCACGCACCGGACGCCCCCAGCCCCGCCCTCCGGGCGGACGACGCTACTTTCGAAACACCCCCTGGCACCTGGTGCACCGCGCCCGGTGGTCGGTCTCCGACCACCGCGGACGTGGCGTCGCCGGGGCGTCCCCCCACCACCGGCCGCCCGCCGCGCGGCTCGCGCCGCGCCGCGTCCTTGCGAGCCCGCGCGCACCCAACAGCCGCTGCCGTCAAGCGCGTTGATCAAATCGCCGGACGGAGGCGTGCGCCCCCGTCTGCTCCCGTGCACCGACTCGTGCGGGCTCACCGGTCGTTATGATCAGTTGCGCGGCGTGGATGCGTGGGTATGCATGTCGTGCTATCCCCGTGTCATAAACCGCTATGACATGTTCGATCGTATGACCGTCCGATCTTCTGACCCGTACAACGACGCAGTCTTGGAGGTGAACCGCCGTGGCACTCTCGATTTCGGCGGTGGTGCTGCTGGCGATCATCGTCTTCTTGTTGATCAAGAAGTCGGGACTGAAGGCGGGGCACGCCGTGGTCTGCATGTTGCTGGGGTTCTACCTCGCCAGCTCGTCCATCGCGCCCACCATCAGTGACTTCACGACGAGCGTCGCGGACATGCTGGGCAGCGTCAGCTTCTGACCGGTGGCGCGTAGGCTCGGCGCATGACCGAGTCCGCTCCCTCCTCCGACCGCCGGCTGCTGCTGGTGCACGCGCACCCGGACGACGAGTCCATCAACAACGGCGCCACGATGGCCAAGTACGCGGCCGAGGGTGCGCACGTCACCCTGGTGACGTGCACCCTCGGCGAGGAGGGCGAGGTGATCCCGCCGGCCCTCGCGCACCTGGCTCCCGACCGGGAGGACGCCCTCGGCCCGCACCGCGTCGGGGAGCTGCGGGCGGCCCTGCGCGAACTCGGCGTCACCGACCACCGGTTCCTCGGCGGCCCCGGACGCTACCGGGACTCCGGCATGATGGGCGCGCCGCAGAACGACCGCCCCGCGTGCTTCTGGCAGGCCGACCTGGAGGAGGCGGCGGGAATGCTGGCCGCGATCATCCGGGAGACGCGGCCCCAGGTGCTCGTCACCTACGGGCCGGACGGCGGGTACGGGCACCCCGACCACATCCAGGCCCACCGGGTGGCCGTGCGGGGCGTCGAGCTGGCGGCCGACCCGGCCTTCCGGTCCGCCGCCGGCGAACCCCACGGCGTCGCCCGGGTGTACTGGAACGGCGTGCCGCGCTCCGCCGTCGCCCCCGAGGCCTTCGCCGGGAACCCCTTCCCGCGCGCGGCGGACCCGGGCGACGTCCCCGGCGTCGTGGACGACGAGGACGTCGCTGTCCGCATCGACGGCGGGCCCCGCTGCGCGGCGGCGAAGGCGGCCGCGATGCGCGCCCACGCGACGCAGATCGTCGTCGACGGCGACTGGTTCGCCCTCTCCAACCACCTCGGCCAGCCCCTGCACACGGTCGAGTGCTACGTCCTCCCGCCCGGCGGCCACGTCCCCGGCGCTCCCCACGACGACCTGTTCGCGGGGGTGTTCGGATGAGCCCCGTCCGGCTGATCTCCTACGCGGGGCTCGGGGTGCTCGGCGCCGTCACCGCCCTGACCGGCACGCTCGTGCACGCCGCCTGGTTCCCCGGCGGGCTGCTGCTGGCCCTGGCGGGCACGGCGGCCGTCTGCGTGGGCGGTTCCCTGCTGACGCGCACCCGTGCGGGCGCGGCCGTTCCCGCCGTCGCCTGGTCCCTCACCGTGCTGGTGCTGTTGGTATGGACCAGGCCCGAAGGGGACTTCCTCTTCGGGACGGCGCTCGGCTCCTACGTCTTCCTCTACGGCGGCATGGTGCTCGCTGTGATCTGCGCCACCGTCGCACCGCCCGGAGGGTTGCGTTTCGGCGGTCCAGGAGACCTTGCCGGACGCCCCCAGTAAGGTAGTGCCGCCGGCGAGCCGTACTCGCAACACCATCCCCATCGATGAGTGCGGCGCACCCAACCGGGAGATCCTGTTTTGAGCCGTGAAACTGACAGTTCGAATCCGGCAGGCAACGAACCGGGCGAACCGAAGACCGAGACCACGCTGACCACGCGCATCCGCATCAACATTCCCGGGTCGCGGCCCATTCCGCCGGTCGTCATGCGCAAGCCGGTGAGCGAGGAGGAGGTCCGGGCGGAGGAGGGCGCGCCCGCGCCGGACGCCGCCGGGCCGCCGACGCCGCCGTCCGGAACGGCCGCACCGGAGGCCGGAGCGGGCGGCCGGGAGACCAGCTCCTGGTTCGCGCCCCGCAAGCCGCCCTCCGGTCCGCCGCCGCTGGACGAGCAACAGGCCCCGGCCGCAGGACCGGTGTCCCCGCAGCAGACGCCGCCCGGTGGTACGGACACCGCGCAGCTCCCCGGCTTCCCGGCGGGGGAACGGTCGGCGCAGGGACAGCCGTCGCCCGCGCAGGCACCGCCGCCGCAGTCGCCGCAGCCGCCGCCGCACGGACGGCCCGCCGGGCCGACGACCGGGGCGACGGGTGACATGCCGCTGCTGCCGCCGGAGTTCACGGTCGACGGTGCCGGACAGCAGCCCCCCGGGCCGCCGTCCGTCCTGGCGCCGCCGCCCGGAGCCCGGTTCGACACCTACGGCGGGTCCGCGCCGCACGGCACACCTCAGTTGAACGACGCCCACGACGCCCACGACGCCCACGACCCGCACCGCCCGGGCGGCGAGGGCCCCCGGAGTGACGCTCCCCGGCCGGGTGTCGGTGACACCGCCCCCGGCGGGATCCCGGCCGTGTCCGGCGCCGGTGAGGCCGCGCCGGACCCGTTCGCCGAGTCCGCACCGCCCACGCCGCCCGCTTCGAACCAGGCTCCGGCCGCGTCCCGGCCGCCCGCCAGGAAGGGCCGCTCGAAGCTGACGCTGGTCGGTGTCGTGGCGGTCGGCGTCCTCGGCATCGCCTACGGCGCGGGGCTGCTCATGAACCACGCCGACGTCCCGAACGGCACGACCGTGCTCGGCGTCGACATCGGCGGTACCACCAAGGCGGAGGCCGTCGCCTCGCTGGAGCGGCGCATCGGCGACCGGGCGACGGAGCCGCTCACGCTCGACGTCGGCGGCACCCCGCACGAGTTGAAGCCCAGCGTCGCCGGGCTCTCCTTCGACGCGGAGACGACCGTGGCCGGCGCGGCGGGGCGCGAGTACAACCCGATCGCCGTCATCGGCTCACTCGTCGGCGGTGAGCACCCGGCCGAGCCCGTGTTCACCGTGGACGAGGAGAAGCTGCGGGCCGCGCTGGCCGAGCTCGGCGGTGGCGAGGGCGGCGCCCAGGACGGGATGATCCGGTTCGAGAACGGCGAGCCGGTCGTCGTCGAGGGCCGGGCGCGGCAGGCCGTCGACCCGGAGCAGGCGGCCGAGACCGTCGAGGCCGCCTACCGCGAGCGGGCGGCCACCGGCGAGAACGCGGTGATCGAGCTTTCCGTCGGCGAGCAGACTCCCCAGGTCACCGACGCGGAGTTCGAGCGCGCGATCCAGGAGTTCGGTGAGCCCGCCATGTCCGGGCTGGTCACCGTGCGGGCCGGGACGGCCGAGATCAGCTTCAGCCCCGAGCGCTCCCTGCCCAAGTTCCTCTCGATGCGGCCGACCCCGGACGGCACGCTCGTCGACCACTACGACCTGGAAGCGCTGGAGGAGCTGTACGGCAGCACCTTCGACGGTGTCCTGGTCACGCGCGGGGACGGCAGCAGCACGCCGGTCACCCCGGAGGACGTGGCGGGGGTGCTCCGCACCGCGCTGCTGGAGACGGACCCGGCGCAGCGGGTCGGCGTCATCGAGCTCGACGGACAGTAGGCGGCGCGGGTCCCGGCTCCGCGCAGCGGGCCCGGCTCAGTTGAGCCGGGCCCGCGCGGCGTGCGCCTCGCCGCGCGCGGTCCGCGCGGCGTCCGGATCGGCCGCCGCGACGAGGTCGGCGTACTCCTCCAGTGCCCGCGCGCCGCCGAGGAAGTCCCCGCGTTCCACCAGCAACAGGGCCCGCTCGTGCCGGAGCCGCACCGGGTGGTGCGGAAGCAGCAGGGACAGCTCCACCGCCCAGAGCCGGACGTCCACGCGCTCCGGGCGGGCCGCCGCCCAGACCCGGATGTTGCCGAGGATCCGCTGCACGACGTCCAGCGGTGCGGCCGGGACGAGCAGGGACGGCGACAGCCGCCCGCCCGACCCGAAACCCGCCCCGGCGACCAGCGCCCCGGCGTCCTCCAGGGACAGCGGCCGGCCACCCGCGAACGGGTCCGCCAGCACGTGGTCGGGCCCCTGTGGATCGCCGAAGCCGACGACGAAGTGGCCGGGCAGCCCCACACCGTGCACGGGGGCGCCCGCCCGCCGGGCGACCTCCAGCCACACCACCGACAGCAGGATCGGCAGCCCGCGCCTGCGCCGCAGAACCGCACCGAGCAGGGAGGAGTCCAGCCGCTCGTAGTCCGCCTCGGTGCCGTGGAAGCCCTCACGCTCGCCCAGCAGCCCGGCCAGGGCCCGCGCCCACTCCGCGGGGGTGCGTCCCGTGGCGTAGGGCAGCAGCCCGGTCAGCCGGTCCAGCTCGATCTGCCCCTCGTCCACGATCGCGTCCACCCGGCTCTCCGGTGAGGCGACGAGCGGGGCCTCGCCGGGTTGCGGGGCGACCCCGCCCGGTCCCAGGCCGGCCGCCGCGCAGATCAGCAGGCACAGCACCGCGAGGTCGGGGTGTTCGGCGCGGGCGGCCTCGGCGAACCGCTCCCGTACGGTCGGGTCCATGGTGCGCCCGCCCTTCAGCCCTGCTGGGCGGGGTCGTGGTGGTCGGGGCGGTAGTGGTGGTAGCGGTGGTGCGGAGCGAAGCCGAGCCGCTCGTAGAGGGCGAGCGCCGGTTCGTTGTCCGACTCCACCTGGAGGTACGCCGCCGAGGCGCCCTCCGCCAGCGCCTGCCGGGCCAGCGCGGCCATGACCGCCGAGGCGAGACCCTCCCGGCGCCGGGCGGGGTCGACCTCGACCGCCGCGAAACCGGCCCAGCGGCCGTCGACCACGCACCGTCCGACGGCGGCCGGCGCCCCCTCGCCGGGTACCGAGGCGAACCACACGGAGGGCCCGCCGCCGAGCACCGAGGTGACCTCGGGCGACGCCGCGCGGGAGCGCCGGTAGCGCGCCAGCCACGCGGCGTCGACCGTCCGGCTCAGCGCCACCGCCGCAGCCGCGCCCTGCCCGGCGGTGTGCCCGGCGTGAGCCTCCTGGGCCGCGTCGGCGGCCGGGGCCAGCCCGGCGATCCGCACCTCCGCCGAGACCTCGCGCCGCCAGCCGCGCTCGTCCAGGGCCGCCGCCAGCGGTTCGTCGGTGCCCTCGGCCCCGGTGGCGACCTGGAGGTGGGCGGGCAGGCCGCGCCGGGCGTACCAGGCGGTGACGTGGTCGAGCGCGGCGTCGAGGGGCAGGCCCGGATCACCCAGCGGCAGGACGGAGTTCGCGCGCCGGGTGAACCCACCGGACGCGCGCAGCGTCCAGTCCCCCAGCCGCTCGCTCTCCACCGGGGGCCAGCCCCGCGCGGCGACGAGCGCCAGCTCGCGGTACCCGGCGGCCGGGAGCCCGCGACGGCGCGCGGGGGTGGGCGGCACGACCTTCGCGGCGACGAGGCGCGTGGCCGGAATGCGCACCGTTTCCCCGTCCCGCCGCGTGATGTGCACCACATCGTGCGTCCACGAGGTGAGCACGCCGACCGTGTCGGTGAACCGCCCCGCCCGCTCCCCGGGGTCCGTCAGGCTCCGAACGGATACACGTTTTCCCACGTCATCGGTGGTGATGCGAACTTCGTGACGTCCGCTCATGGTGAATTCCACTGCTCTGTCAGACCCTCTTGTTCGTCTTGTGCCCGGGAACGGCGATACTAGATGCGGGCATCGACGACGCCGCGCTCCCGCGCGATATGGCCCTACCGAGGAGGAACGACAGCGTGACCTACGTCATCGCGCAGCCTTGTGTCGACCTGAAGGACAAGGCATGCATCGAGGAGTGCCCCGTCGACTGCATCTACGAGGGCAAGCGGTCCTTGTACATCCACCCGGACGAATGCGTCGACTGCGGGGCCTGTGAGCCGGTCTGCCCGGTGGAGGCGATCTTCTACGAGGACGACACCCCGGAGGAGTGGCAGGACTTCTACAAGGCGAACGTCGAGTTCTTCGACGAGCTCGGTTCGCCCGGCGGCGCCAGCAAGCTCGGCCTGATCGACCGGGACCACCCGGTCGTGGCCGCGCTGCCGCCGCAGGAGCACAACGAGTGACGCGACCGCGTCCCCGCGCGTGAGCGATGCGCGACGGAACGCGTGACACGACGGCGTGCGCCGGGCGCGCGCCGTCCGCGGCACGCCCCGGACGCCTGAGCCCACGCGGATCACCACGGTCCCGTACGGTGCACATGCCGTACGGGACCGTGGTGATCCGTCGGTGTGTGCGGCCGGACCCATCGCCCCGCGCGCCGCAGGCGGCTTCGCGCGGCACCGAGAAGAGAAAGCGAGCCCCGCACGTGCCCTCCCCGCCCTCCCTGTCGTCCCGGCTCCCCGTCTTCCCCTGGGACCGGCTGGAGCCGTACAAGGCCACCGCGGCCGGCCATCCGGGCGGCATCGTCGACCTGTCGGTCGGCACGCCGGTCGACCCGGTGCCGGAGGTGATCCAGCGGGCCCTCGCCGACGCGAGTGACCGGCCCGGCTATCCGACGGTGTGGGGCACCGCCGAACTGCGTGACGCGATCACCCGGTGGTGCGAACGCCGCCTCGGGGCCCGGGGCCTTCGCCCCACCAACGTTCTGCCCGTCGTCGGCTCGAAGGAGCTGGTCGCGTGGCTCCCGGTCCAGCTCGGGCTGCGACCGGGCGACCGGGTGGCCTTCCCGCGCCTCGCCTACCCGACCTACGAGGTCGGCGCGCGGCTCGCCGGGGCGGAGCCCGTAGCGTACGACGATCCGCGCGACGTCGATCCGGCGGGGCTGCGCCTGCTGTGGCTGAACTCGCCGTCCAACCCGACCGGGCGCGTCCTCGACGCCGACGTGCTGCGCGCCACCGTCGACTGGGCCCGTGAGCACGGGGTGCTGCTGTTCAGCGACGAGTGCTACCTGGAGCTGGGCTGGGAGGCCGATCCCGTCTCCGTCCTGCACCCGGACGTCTGCGGTGGGAGCCACGAGGGCGTCGTCGCCGTCCACTCGCTCTCCAAGCGCTCCAACCTGGCCGGCTACCGGGCGGCGTTCCTGGCCGGGGACGCCGGGGTGCTGGGGGAGCTGCTGACGATCCGCAAGCACGGCGGGATGATGGTGCCCGCGCCGGTGCAGGCGGCCACGGTCGCCGCCCTGCGCGACGACGCGCACGTGGCCGAGCAGCGCCTGCGGTACGCGGCCCGCCGGGACGGCCTGCGCACGGCGCTGGAGAAGTCCGGGTTCCGCATCGAGCACAGCGAGGCGTCCCTCTACCTCTGGGCGACCCGCGACGAGCCCTGCTGGGAGACGGTCGCGGACCTCGCCGGACGCGGCGTCCTCGTCGCCCCCGGCGATTTCTACGGCCCGGCCGGCGACCGGTTCGTGCGGGTGGCCCTCACCGCCACCGACGAGCGCGTCGCGGAGGCCGTCCGCCGCCTCGGGGCCTGAGACCCCGCCGGACGCACCGAAGCCCGGGGGCCACGGGATCACCGTGGCCCCCGGGCTTCGGCCGGGCGGGGCGGATCAGAGGGGGAGACCCGCCAGGGAGCCCTCGCCCAGCGGCACGTTGCCGGTCAGCTTGTCGGTCGGCAGGGCGTCGGTGGGCAGCCCGTCCTCGGTCACGTTCGTGACGGCCTTGCCGAGCATGTCCCCGCCCGGCGAGGAGGCCTCGTCCGCCAGGCCGTCCGCGATGGGCAGCGCGGACTTGCCGAGCGCCCCCACGGTGCGCCCGGCCGCCGGGACGCCTTCCGCCACGGCCTCGCTCCCGGCCGCACCGGCCAGCTCGGAGACGTTGCCGACCGCGCCGTCGACTCCGCCGCCGAGGTCCTGGCCGTCCAGGCTGTCCAGCGTGCTCAGCCCGCCGAGGGTGGGCGTGGCGGGCAGCGGGGCGGCCTGGGCCGAGCCGGCGGCGGCACCGACGACGGAGGCCGCGCCCGCGGCCGTCAGCAGTGCGCTCTTGGCGATCCGGCGCGTGAAGGACATGATGCTCCTTTGACGGAGGGGTGTTGAGGCTGGTCTTGCGCCCGCCGGGTGCTGCCCGGTGGACGCTGTGCCTATCGGCCCCACCGCCCATTTGGTTGCGGCCGCTCCGGGTAAAGGATTCGCAATGTGTCGCATCATATGGGTGGGGCAAAGCGGGCAATCCTCCTGCACGGAAGCGCTGTTGTGCGCCCGCGACCCGTCCGTCCCAAGGGGGAGGCCCCGTTCGCCCACGCGGGCGGAGGAACCGGCGCGGTCGTCATCCCCGGTACGCACGGCTGACCCGTCCGGGTGACCCGTCCGGCGCGTCAGCCCGCCGTCGCCGTGTCGTCCGGGGCGAGGGTGATCCGCACCTCGGCCGGGCCGGCGCCCTCGGCCGTGCGCCAGCCGTCGCCGGACGCCGCCACGTCCCACTCCCGGTCGCCGTACGCGACCTCGGCGATCCCCAGCTCGGAGGCGTTCGCCACGGCCCAGTGCGCCAGCTCCCAGCCACGCCGGGCGTCCTGCCCGACCGGCAGGACGACGCGTTCGGTCGGCACGCTGCGGCCCCCGCTGACGTCCGTGGGCGCGGGCGCGTCCGCGCCGAACTCCCGGGCCAGCTTCCGCCGTACCTCGCCCGCGTCGCCCGCCCGCGTCATCGCGATGCCGGTGCAGCTGAGCGACGCGGCGGCCTTGCCGGTGAGCGCCTCGGTGAGCAGGGCGGCCGTCGGCTCGTGCTTGGCGTACGCGTCCGGGAACCCACTGCGCTGCACCTCCTGCGCCGCGACCGTCAGCGGCAGTTCGGTGTAGTCGGGCACCTCGACCAGGCCCTCGTAGAACTTCCCCGCCGAGTAGACCGGGTCCATGATCTCCTCCGGCGCACCCCAGCCCATCGAGGGCCGTTGCTGGAAGAGGCCGAGCGAGTCGCGGTCGCCGTAGTCGATGTTCCGCAGGCTCGACTCCTGCATCGCCGTGGCCAGGCCTATCGTCACCGCCCGGTCGGGCAGGCTCCGGGACCGCGCCACGGCGGCGATCGTCGCCGCGTTGCGGGCCATCTCCGGCTCCAGCTCGTACGGCTCGCGGCCCTCACCGCCGCGCACCACGCAACGCGGCGCGCCGCCGCCCGTCGACACGTACTGCACCACCAGGTAGCCGGCCAGCGCGAGCAGCACCACGCCCGCCGCGGTGAACCGCAGCCACCGCCTGCTCTCACCCGCTCGCGGCTCGCCCATGAGCTCAGCCTAACGGGCGTACGGGATCGCCCACCCGGCACCGGTAGGGTCGGGCGCATGGCCGTATCGAAGCTGGACCTGCACCAGGACGCGGCGCGCCTCACCGCGCAGCTCGTCGACATCCCCTCCGTGAGCGGCGACGAGAAGGTCCTCGCCGACGCGATCGAGCAGGCGCTCGCCGAGTGCGGCCACCTCACCGTCGACCGGTACGGCAACAACGTCGTGGCCCGAACGCACCTCGGCCGCCCCGAGCGGGTCGTGCTCGCCGGGCACATCGACACCGTGCCCGTCGCCGACAACCTCCCCTCGCGCCGGGACGCGGACGGCTTCCTGTGGGGCTGCGGCACCTCCGACATGAAGTCCGGCGTGGCCGTCCAGCTGCGCGTCGCCGCGACCGTCCCCGAGCCCAACCGCGACGTCACGTTCGTCTTCTACGACAACGAGGAGGTGGCCGCCCACCTCAACGGCCTCGGCCACCTCGCGACGGCCCGTCCCGACTGGCTCGCGGGGGACTTCGCCGTCCTCCTCGAACCCTCCGGCGGCGAGGTCGAGGGCGGCTGCCAGGGCACCCTGCGCGTCAAGCTGCACCTGGCCGGCACCCGCGCGCACTCCGCCCGCAGCTGGCTCGGCGACAACGCCGTCCACCGCGCCGCGCCCGTGCTCGCCCGGCTGGCCGACTACGCGCCGCGCCGCGTGGAGATCGACGGGCTGGAGTACCGCGAGGGCCTCAACGCCGTCGGGATCGAGGGCGGCGTCGCGGGCAACGTCATCCCCGACGCCTGCGTCGTCACCGTCAACTACCGCTACGCGCCCGACCTCGACGAGGAGCGGGCGCTGGCCCACGTCCGCGAGGTGTTCGACGGCTGCGGCGTGCGCGAGCTCGTCGTCGACGACCACTCCGGCGGTGCGCTGCCCGGCCTCTCCCACCCGGCGGCGGCCGCCTTCATCGCGGCCGTCGGCGGCAGCCCCCGGGCCAAGTTCGGCTGGACGGACGTCTCGCGGTTCAGCGCGCTGGGCGTGCCCGCCGTCAACTACGGCCCCGGCGAACCGAACCTGGCCCACAAGGTCGACGAGCGCGTGGAGGAGGCGCTGATCCTCCACTGCGAGGAGCGGCTGCGCGCCTGGCTCTCGTGAGTGGTGCCGCGTACGCCCGGCATTCCGGCGCGCGTCATCCGCGCCTGCGTACCCTGACGTCCCTGACACAGCGGGAGGGAGCACGACATGACTGAGGCGGCGCAGGAGCGGGGCCCGCAGCCCGGCGAACAACGGCCGGAGTCGGCCGACGCGCGGGAGCCCCGTGAGCAGCACCTCGGCCCGGTGGTACGGCGCCGGGGGCAGACGCTCGCGGGGACGACGGACCAGCGGCTGCTGGAGTCCGCCGGTCCCTCGGACTTCATCCACCAGGACCCGTGGCGGGTGCTGCGGATCCAGTCCGAGTTCGTCGAGGGCTTCGGCGCGCTGGCCGAGGTCGGGCCCGGCATCAGCGTGTTCGGCTCCGCCCGGACGCACGAGGGCTCCCCCGAGTACGCGGCGGCCGTCGCCATCGGGCGGGGCCTGGCGGAGGCCGGCTACGCGGTGATCACCGGAGGTGGCCCCGGCGTGATGGAGGCCGCCAACCGCGGCGCCTCCGAGGCCGGCGGCACCTCCGTGGGCCTCGGGATCGAGTTGCCCTTCGAGCAGGGGCTCAACCAGTACGTCGACCTCGGCGTCAACTTCCGCTACTTCTTCGTCCGCAAGACGTGCTTCGTGAAGTACTCCCAGGGCTTCGTCGTGCTGCCGGGCGGCATGGGGACGCTCGACGAGGTCTTCGAGGCCGTCACCCTCGTGCAGACGCGGAAGGTGACGCGCTTCCCCATCGTGCTGTTCGGCTCCGCCTACTGGGAGGGGCTGCTGGGCTGGCTGCGGAGCACCGTCGTGGGCGAGGGCAAGGTGTCCCCGGGCGACCTCGATCTGCTCCACCTCACCGACGACGTCGACGAGGTCATCAGGCTCGTCGCCAAGTGACGCCCGGCCGGGGCCCCGCCCCCGCTCCTCCCCGGGGCGCGGGGGCGGCCGGAGGTCCGGCTCAGGCCAGGCCGCGACGGGCGACGGCGGGCGGCCGGTGTCCGGCGATCGACGCCACCATGTCCAGCACCTGCCGCGTCTCGGCCACCTCGTGCACCCGGAAGACCTGCGCCCCCAGCCACGCCGAGACGGCGGTCGTCGCGAGCGTCCCGGTGAGGCGCTCCTTCACCGGCCGGTCCAGCGTCTCCCCGACGAAGTCCTTGTTCGACAGGGACACCAGCACCGGCCACCCCGTCGCCGTCATCTCACCGAGCCGCCGGGTGGCTTCGAGGGAGTGCCGGGTGTTCTTCCCGAAGTCGTGGCCCGGATCGATGAGCACGCCCGCACGCGGCACGCCGAGGGCGACGGCCCGCTCGGCCAGCCCCACGGTCGTGGCGACGATGTCGGCCATGACGTCCTCGTAGGCGACCCGGTGCGGCCGGGTGCGGGGACGCGCGCCGCCCGCGTGGGTGCACACGAGCCCGGTGCCGTACCGCGCGGCGACCTCCGCGAGGCGCGGATCGACGCCGCCCCACGCGTCGTTCAGCACGTCGGCCCCCGCCTCGCACACCGCCTCACCGACCTCGTGCCGCCAGGTGTCGACGCTGATCACCACCTCCGGGTGGCGCCTGCGGACCTCGGCCACGAAGGGGGCCGTGCGGCGGATCTCCTCCGCGACCCCGACCTCCTCGCCCGGCCCGGCCTTCACCCCGCCGATGTCGACGACGGCCGCGCCCTCGGCCACGGCCTGTTCGACGCGGGCCAGCGCCGGTTCGTCGCGGAAGGTCGCGCCCCGGTCGTAGAAGGAGTCGGGCGTCCGGTTGACGATCGCCATGACCACCGGCTCGTGCGCGCCGAACTCCCGCCGTCCCAGCCGCAGCATCGGGCCTCCCCTTCCGTCCTTACCTGACCAGCGCGGTACTCCGCGCACCGACCTTAGCGGCGCCGAACCGGCCGCGCCCCGTCGCCACCGGCGAGCGTCCGCCACCGGCCCGCGCCGATACAGCCGATACAGCCGATACAGGGGGTCGGCCGTCACACCGGCATGGCACGATCGGAGCCTGCAGGCTTTCCGAAGGGTCCGGGAGATCACGTGTTCTGGTTTCTGCTGCTCGCGATGCTCGTGGTCGTCGGGTCGGTCACGCTCGCCGTCATCGGCAGCGCGGACGGGACGGGGCACACCGTCCGGGGCGGCCTGACGGACCCCGAGCCGGACCGGCTGCCCGTGTTCCTGCCGCAGGACCGCCCGCTCGGCCGGGCCGACGTCGCGGGGCTGCGCCTGCCGCTCGCGCTGCGCGGCTACCGGATGGACGAGGTGGACGACGTGCTGGACCGCCTCGGTGCCGAGCTGGCCGAGCGGGACGCCCGCATCGTGGAGCTGGAGGCCGCGCTGGCCGGCTCCCACGCGACGGCACGGGGGGACGCGAAGCTCCTCGGCGGGCCCGCCGAGGCGGACACGGACGAGCACGGGGGCACGGCACGATGACGGACACCGCCCAGGGCCCCGACGGCCGGGCCCGCTGCCCCTGGGGCGCCGGCCCGGCGGACTACACGGCGTACCACGACGCGGAGTGGGGCCGCCCGGTGCGCGGGGACGACGCGCTGTTCGAGCGGCTGTCCCTGGAGGCCTTCCAGTCCGGCCTGTCCTGGCTGACGATCCTCCGCCGCCGGGAGGGTTTCCGCGCGGCCTTCGCGGGCTTCCGGATCGCGGAGGTGGCCGGCTTCACCGGGGCTGACCGGGAGCGGCTCCTCGCCGACCCGGGCATCGTCCGCAACCGCGCCAAGGTCGACGCCGTGCTCGCGAACGCCCGGGTGCTGGCGGGCTGGGCCCCCGGCGAGCTGGACGCCCTGCTGTGGTCCTACGCCCCGGCGGCCCGCCCGGCCCCGGCCGGACTGGCGGACGTCCCGGCCCGCACGCCGCAGTCCACGGCCCTCGCCAAGGAGCTGAAGCGGCGGGGCCTGCGGTTCGTCGGTCCGACCACGGCCTACGCGACGATGCAGGCGTGCGGCCTGGTCAACGACCACCTGCGGGACTGCGCCTTCCGCTGAGCCCGCTCCCGACGGGCGTCAGCGGCCCGTGTAGCGGGGCTGCGCCTTCTGGACGAACGCCTCGACGGCGATGCGGTGGTCGGCGGAGCCGCCCGCCCGCAGCTGCAGCTCGGCCTCCTTGTCCAGCGTCTCCGCCAGCGAGTGCGAGGCGCCGAAGGCCAGCGCCTCCTTCATCGCGGCGAACGCCACCGTGGGTCCCTCGGCGAGCCGACGGGCGACGGCCTCCGCCTCGGCGGCGAGGTCCTCCGCCGGGACGACCCGGTGCGCCAGCCCCAGCTCCAGTGCCTCGGCGGCCTTCACCGCGCGCGGGAAGAGCAGGAGCTCCGCCGCCCGGCCGGGGCCCACGAGTCGGGGCAGCGTCCAGGCCATGCCCGAGTCGGTGGAGAGGGCCACTCCGGCGAAGGCCGTGGTGAAGGCGGCCGTGTCCGCGACGATCCGGTGGTCGGCGGCGAAGGCGAACCCCGCTCCGGCGCCGGCGGCGACCCCGTTGACGGCGGCCACCACCGGCTTCGGCATGGTGGCGATGGTCAGGGTGATCGGGTTGTAGTGCTCCTCGACGGTCGTCAGCGCGCCCCCGCCGTGCTCCTCCAGCGCGCCGACGTGCTCCTTGAGGTCCTGGCCGACGCAGAAGGCGCGGCCGGCCCCGGTCAGCAGGACGGCCCGGACCTCCGGGTCGTCCGCCGCCTTCCGCAGGGCGTCCCGGAGAGCGTTCTTGAGCTCGTTGTCGAGGGCGTTCATCGCCTCGGGACGATTGAGCGTGATCGTCGCGAGGCCCTCGGTCATGTCGTAGCGCACGGTGTCGGCCATGCGCCCAGCATGGCGGAGATCATCCGGCACCGATATACGGACGCCGGTGTGACCTGCGTCAAACCGGCCACCCGGGGTGAGGCCGTGGTATTGCGCGGTGATCCCCCGATTAGGGGGTTTTGCGCGAAGCGCTTGCCGAGGAGTTGACGGCCGATGTTGGTCATCGGGTCCTGCGATGCGGGATAATGGCAGGGAACCCATGTGTTCGATGCCGGTGACACGTGCCTGAGCAGGGGCCGTCGGCTGATGTTGAGCTGGTTTCAGGAAGGGGAACGAGCATGGCGGCCATGAAGCCGCGGACGGGCGATGGCCCGCTCGAGGTGACCAAGGAGGGGCGGGGCATCATCATGCGCGTTCCGCTCGAGGGCGGTGGGCGGCTCGTCGTCGAGCTGACCCCCGACGAGGCGGTCGCTCTCGGCGAGGAACTGAAGAAGGTCTGCGACTGACCTCGGCTCCGGCACCGCTTGATCTTCCGCCGCCCCCGCAGCGCTCACGCGTGGTGGGGGCGGCGGTGTCGTTCGGCCCCGCCACCCGCGCGGTGCCCTCGCTCCCCGTGGCTCAGCGGCGGACGGCACAGAGCAGTCCGTCGCCCACCGGCAACAGCGAGGGCAGGAGTCGCGCGTCGTCCCGCACCGCCCGCAGCAGCTCCCGCACCCCCAGCACCTCCATCGACTGCGCGCCCGAGTCCACGGTGCGGCCGTCGGCGAAGACGCCCTCGAAGCAGATCAGCCCGCCCTGCCGCAGCAGACGCAGCGATTCGTCCAGGTAGTGCGGATATTCGGTGCGGTCGCCGTCGCAGAAGACGAGGTCGTACCCGCCGTCGGCCAGCCGGGGCAGGACGTCGAGCGCCCTGCCCGGGATGAAGCGGGCCCGGTTGGCGGCGAACCCGGCGGCCCGGAACGCCTCCCGGGCGAACTGCTGGCACTCCGGCTCGATGTCCACCGTGGTGAGGACGCCGTCGGGGCGCATGCCGTGCAGCAGGTGCAGGCCCGACACCCCGGTGCCCGTACCGATCTCGACGACCGCCTTGGCGTCCGTGGCGGCGGCGAGCAGCCGCAGGGTGGCCCCCGTGCCGTCGGAGACCGGACGCATCCCGGCCTCCCGGGCCCGGTCCCGGCACCAGGACAGCGTGACATGCACCGTGCTGTCGGCGGGCTCCCCGCCATACGCATCGGCGAACGCCCAGCTCATCAGCCGGTTGCCGGTAATGTCCGTCTCCTGTCCCCGCGAATCACCCAACGGGACTGTATCCGTTGCTCCGGGAACCCGCTGATGGGACCACGCGTTGAAGGGGACAGGCAGGGAACGGCCCGGGAGGAAAGCCGGGCAAAGTGTTTATCCGGAGCTAACGGGTGAGGTGGCTATGGTAGGGGCTCCACTGGACACCACCAGAGCCACCAGGGGAGGTGCGGCTCATCGCGGTGATCGGGGTGTACTCCGGTACTTCCGACGGTCCTCCGCCGAGCCACCATCCGTGACAGACACCGCTGACCACCGCCAGGCCTCCGACTCCGCCCGCGACGCGGCCCCCGCCGCCCGCGCCACCTTCACCAGCGAAGCGGACGGCCAGGCCTGGGCACCTCCTTCCTGGGAGGAGATCGTCAGCACGCACAGCGCACGGGTGTACCGCCTCGCCTACCGCCTCACGGGGAACCAGCACGACGCCGAGGACCTCACGCAGGAGGTCTTCGTCCGTGTCTTCCGCTCCCTGTCGACGTACACGCCCGGCACCTTCGAGGGCTGGCTGCACCGCATCACCACGAACCTCTTCCTGGACATGGTGCGGCGCAAGCAGCGCATCCGCTTCGACGCCCTGGCCGACGACGCCGCCGAGCGGCTGCCCAGCCGCGAGCCCTCCCCCCAGCAGCACTTCAACGACACCCACTTCGACGCGGACGTCCAGCACGCGCTGGACACCCTGGCACCCGAGTTCCGCGCGGCCGTCGTCCTGTGCGACATCGAGGGGCTGTCCTACGAGGAGATCGCCGCGACGCTCGGCGTCAAGCTCGGCACCGTCCGCAGCCGCATCCACCGGGGCCGCTCCCACCTGCGCAAGTCGCTCAACCACCGCCAGCCCACCCGTCGCGGAGCCCGCCGCCCCACCGCAGTGGCCGTGGGGGTGCCCGCGGAAGGTGGTGCCGTATGAACGGGACGCCCGGGCCCACCCGGGCCGAGCAGCACCTCGGTGACCGGCTCGCCGCCCTCGTCGACGGCGAGCTGAGCCATGACGCACGCGAACGGGTCCTCGCCCATCTGGCCACCTGCCAGGGCTGCAAGGCCGAGGCCGACGCCCAGCGCCGGGTGAAGAGCGTCTTCGCCGACACCGCGCCGCCACCACCGTCCGAGGGGCTGCTGGTCCGTCTCCAGGGCCTGCCCGTCAGCGCGCAGGACCCGCACGACCCCCAGGACGCCGCCCCCGGCGGCCGCGCCGGGCGACCGCGCGTCAGCCCGCTGGCCTTCTCCTACTTCCCCGGCGGTGACGGCCCCGTCAGCCTGCTCCATCCCGAGCGCGGCTTCCCCGTGCACCGGCCGCCGGAGCCCGAGCGGGGCTCGGCCCCGCGTGGCCGCCGCCGGTTCGCGTTCGTCGCGGCGGGTGCGTTCTCCGTGGCCGCCTTCGCACTCGGCGGCGCCCTCGGCCCCGGGGCGACGGGCGGCGGCTCCCCGACCTCCTCGACCGGCCCCGGCACCGCGCCGCTGCGGCCGACGGCCGGTGTCGAGCGTCCGGCGGAGCGGCGCAACGAGACGGCGGGCCAGGCCGTCGTGCCGGTGCGTCAGGGGCCCAAGGGCCCGGTGGCCGCCGGCGGGCCCACGGCCTCGGCCGTCAGCACCACCGCTCGGCCGCCGCACCGCACCACCCCGCAGCTTCCGCCCGCGGCCGCTCCCGGAATCCCCCATGCCCCGCTGCCCCCGCCCTCCCTGCGGGCGCCGCACCTGCACCACCCCTCCCCGGCACCGGGCACGGCCCCCCTGGCGATCTCGCGGCGCTGAGCCGTACCACCGGGGTCGTGCGCCCGGTGTCATCGGTGGTGCGGCCCGCCGAGGGCAACTGGTTCAATGCCTTGCGTCAGTCAGGACGAGTCGACCGAGTGGGGAACAGATGGACGAGGCGAGGGCCACCCGTACGACGCCGCAGTGGTGGAGCCGCCCCCGTCCGACCCCGCCGCCCCGGGCCGCCGCGCCGGAGCCGCGGCGGGAGCCCGCCGCCGACGGTGCCGGTACCCGGCCCGTGCCCCGGCACGGCGAGGACCCGTACGCCACGCCGCCCTACGGTGACCCCGGCCCCTGGTCCCCGGCGCCCCTGGTCCAGCACCCCGGGTCCACCCCGGCGGGCGGTACCCCCGTGCCGTCCGGAGCGGCTCCCGACGCCCCCGCGCCCGTTCCGGCCCCCACCGCTCCCGAGGCGGCCCGGCTGACCCGGCCGACGCCCGCCGGGTCCGCGCCCGCGCCCGTCCTCTCGGCATGGCGGGGCTACGACCCCTGGGCCCGCCCGCCCGCGCAGGCGACGCCACCGGTGGCCGGCGCCGGGCCGGGCCGGCCGCGCCGCGCCCGGCTGCTCGCCGTCCTCCTCGCGTGTGTGCTGGTCGCCGGACTGGCGGGCGGATATCTGGGCGCGCTGCTGGAGCGCAACGGCGAGTTCGGCACGGTGACGCTGCCGCAGGCCGCGCCCCTCGGCCCGGACCGGCCGGCGGACAGCGTGGCCGGGATCGCGGCCGCGACCCTCCCCGGTGTCGTCACGCTGCACGTCAGCGGCGGCGGGGCCCAGGGCACCGGGACCGGGTTCGTCCTGGACGATCGCGGTCACATCCTCACCAACCACCACGTCGTCAGCCCGGCCGGTGCCGACGGCCGGATACAGGTGACGTTCAGCAGCGGTCAGACGGCCCAGGGCCGGCTCGTCGGCGGGGACGGCGGCTACGACCTGGCGGTGGTGAAGGTCGACGGCGTGCGCAACCTCAAGCCGCTGCCACTGGGCGACTCGGACGCCGTCCAGGTGGGTGACCCGGTCGTGGCGATCGGCGCGCCCTTCGACCTGGCCGGGACGGTCACCTCGGGCATCATCAGCGCCAAGGAGCGCCCCATCACGGCCGGCGGCGACGACGCGAGCGACGTCAGCTACGTCGACGCCCTGCAGACCGACGCCCCCATCAACCCCGGCAACTCCGGCGGGCCGCTCGTGGACGTCGAGGGGCGGGTGATCGGGGTCAACAGCGCGATCCGGTCGGCGGAGGGGCAGTTGGGGGAGACCCGGGGCGGGTCCATCGGGCTCGGGTTCGCCATACCCGTCAACCAGGCCAAGCGCGTCGCCGAGGAGCTCATCAACACCGGCCGGGCCACCCACCCGGTGATCGGAGTGCGGGTGGACATGTCCTTCACCGGGGACGGCGCGCGCGTCGGCGTGGCCGACGGCGGTCGCCCGGCGGTGGTCGAGGGCGGTCCGGCCGACCGCGCGGGCATCGAGGAGGGCGACGTCATCACGGCCGTGGACGGCGACGTGGTCCGCACCGGCGAGGAGCTGATCGTCAAGATCCGCAGCCACCGCCCGGGGGACCGGCTGGAGCTGACCGTCCTGCGCGACGGTCGGGAGGAGAGCGTCACCGTGACCTTGGACACGGCGGGTGGCGAATGAACCCCTGACCCCGACGCGTCGGGTCGACCGGCTCCCGCTGGGCGCCCCCGTCCGGGTACCGTGACGGGCGGGGCACGACACCCCGCCCGGCAGAGCCTTGGAGGAGCGGCACAGTGTTCATGGACATAGGAGCCCTCGAATTCGTGGTGCTGTTCATCCTCGCCGTGCTCCTCTTCGGCCCGGACAAGCTCCCGAAGCTGATCCAGGACGTCGCGGGGTTCATCCGCAAGGTGCGGCAGTTCTCCGACAACGCCAGGGACGACATCAGGAAGGAGCTCGGTCCGGACTACCAGGACTTCGAGTTCCAGGACCTGCACCCCAAGCGTTTCGCGCAGAAGCACCTGATGGGCGATGACGACGCCCTCGGCCTCAAGGATCTGCGCAACAGTCTGGACATGCGGGAGGACCTGCGCGCCCTCGACGTGCGCAAGGAGCTGACGGAGATGACCGACGTGGTGAGCGGCCGGGGCGCGCCCGGCCCCGTCGCGGCGGCCGGCACGTCAGCGGCGGCCGCCGGGGCCGCCGCCGGTGCCGGGCAGAGCTCCGGGGCGTCCTCCACCGTCCCCGACCTGCTGCGGAAGAAGGACGTGGAGCCCGCGCGGACCCCGCCGCCGTTCGACGCGGACGCCACCTGAGGCATGACACGTCGGATTCATCACCTGATCAACTGATCCCCTGATCGGACACGGCGCGTCCTGGTAGTTATCCTCCCTGTGTCCAGGGCAGTAAGCCCGGGTGTCACCGGCGAGGAGGCTTCGCGCACATGGAGAGCACCAGACGGGCGGCACAGACACCGGCGTTCGCCCCGGCTCCGACCGCACACCGCAGCGTGGACGGGTACCTCATGGCCGCCTTCCCGTGGTACGGGCTGGACGAGGCGTTCACCGGACCGCGCTGGCTGATGCAGGTCGGTGCCGCGGCTGACGGCACCGTCGAACACGGCTCCACCGGCCACGGTGACGAGCCGTCGCTGCGGGTGGAGACGAGCCCCGACGAGCAGCGCTTCGCCGTCGTCGTCACCGTGGCGAGCCGTCCGCTGCGCCGCAGTGCGGACGGCACGGGGATGCTGGAGGCCACCTCGGTCTCCTCGGCGGCCTGGCTGGCCGGTTCCGGCCTGCTGTCGTGCACCTGGCCCACCCACATGGAGCGGGCGCTGCGGCAGGACTGGCTCGACCAGCAGACGGCCATCGCCTGGGACCTCGCCGACCACGTCGGGGGCGAGGGCTGGTCGACGCTGAACCTGCCGGTGGACGGCACGCCCACGCCGTTCCACCACCGCGACTCCGAGTACGGCTGGGTGCTGGCGGGCTCGGCGGGGAACGACGTCCACATCGGGGCCTACGGGCGCGGTATGAGCGCCTACGGCCTCGGCTTCAGCGTGATCCAGGACATCACGGCCTACGCGGCGTCGGCCGTCGAGACGGAGTGAGACGTCACGCGCACGCGGTGGAGGGCGGGACCGTGCGCGGTCCCGCCCTCCACCGCGTGCCGGACGGCGCCGTGGCCGCTCAGAACTTGTTGCGCGGCGTGATGCCCAGGGACAGGCCCGACAGGCCGCGCTGACGGCCGCCCAGCTTGCCCGCGACGGAGCGGATCGCGGCACCGGCCGGCGAATCCGGGTCCGTCAGGACCACCGGCTTGCCCTCGTCGCCGCCCTCGCGCAGCCGGACGTCGATGGGGATGGCGCCGAGCACCGGCACGTTCGTGCCCGTCGTGCGGGAGAGGCCCTCGGCGACGCGCTGACCGCCGCCGGTGCCGAAGACGTCCACCATCTCGTCACAGTGCGGGCAGGGCAGCCCCGACATGTTCTCCACGACGCCCACGATCTTCTGGTGCGTCTGCACGGCGATCGAACCGGCCCGTTCGGCCACCTCGGCGGCGGCCTGCTGCGGAGTGGTGACGACCAGGATCTCGGCGTTGGGGATCAGCTGGGCCACGGAGATGGCGATGTCGCCGGTGCCGGGCGGCAGGTCGAGCAGGAGCACGTCCAGGTCGCCCCAGTAGACGTCGGCGAGGAACTGCTGGAGCGCGCGGTGCAGCATCGGCCCGCGCCACACGACCGGGGCGTTGCCCGGGGTGAACATGCCGATGGAGATCACCTTCACGCCGTGCGCGGACGGCGGCATGATCATGTCCTCGACCTGGGTGGGCCGGCCCTCGGCGCCCAGCATGCGCGGCACCGAGTGGCCGTAGATGTCCGCGTCCACGACGCCGACCTTCAGCCCGTCGGCCGCCATCGCGGCGGCCAGGTTCACCGTCACGGACGACTTGCCGACGCCGCCCTTGCCGGAGGCCACGCAGTACACGCGGGTGAGGGAGTTCGGCTGGGCGAACGGCACCTCGCGCTCGGCCTGGCCACCCCGTAGGGACGTGGCCAGCTCACGGCGCTGCTCGTCGCTCATGACGTCCAGCTCCACCTCGACGCCGGTCACCCCCGCGACCCCGCGCACCGCCTCGGTGACCCGTGAGACGATCGTCTCACGCATCGGACAGCCCGAGACGGTGAGGTAGACGGCGACCGCCACCGAGCCGTCGGCGGCGATGTCGACGGACTTGACCATGCCGAGGTCGGTGATCGGACGGTGGATCTCCGGATCGTTCACCGTGGCGAGCGCGGCGCGCACCGCCTCGTCGGTGGGAGCCGGTCCGTACGTGTCGGTAGCCATACGACGATGGTACGGCGACCGCTGCCGGACCTTCACGGTCAGGTGCCCCGGGCGGAAGGGTAGGGTGCGGTTCCCCACGCCCACCGTCATCGGAGGAAGACCGCCGTGACCGCAGTACGTCCCGCAATGGCCCGGATCGGCAGAAGGGTTGTGCTGGGGGCCGTGGGGACGGGGCTTGTGGCGATGCTCACGGCCTGCGGCGGCGAGGACCCGGACGCGGGCACCAACGGCGTCGGGAAGTTGACCGCCGAGCAGGTCGAGGACAAGGCCCGGGCGGCGGCGGAGCGGGCCGACGCCGTGCGGCTCACCGGCACGCTGCTCAGCGAGGGCCGCACCTACCGGCTCGACATGCGGCTCACGGACGCCGGCGGCATAGGCGAGGTGTCCGCCAGGGGCGGCAGCCGCTTCGAGCTGCTGCGGGTCGAGAAGGACCTCTTCCTCAAAGCCGACGCCGACTTCTGGGCCCAGCAGGGGCAGGAGGGCGAGGAGCCCACCGAGAGCGACCGGGAGGCCGCGGGCAAGCTCGACGGCAAGTACGTGAAGGTGCCCCCGGGCGATCCGGCCTACGCGCAGCTCAGCGGCTTCACGGAGCTGGACGTCCTGCTGGAGGGCGTGCTCGCCATGGACGGGAAGCGGGAGACCGGCGAGCGCGGGGAGGTCGACGGCGTCCGCACGATCCGTGTCACGGCCGACGGCGGGGACGGCGGCATGATGGACGTCTCCCTCATCGGCACGCCGTACCCGCTGCGGCTGGAGCGGGCCGGGGACGCGGGCGTCATCACCATGTCCGACTGGGGCAAGGAGTTCTCCCTGCGCGCCCCGCAGGACGACCAGGTCGTCGACTACGGCAAGAAGATCACCGCGGAGGCGCCTCCGGAGTGACGCTCCGGTGCCGGACGCGAGCCGGGCCGGGGCGGGAGGCGTCCGGGAGGTGTGGGACGGGCGTCAGGCGCGGCGCTTCCCGCGCAGGAGCCGGGGGAGTGCCGCAGGAGCGGGTCGGCGCGTGGTCGCCGGAGTGGGCACGGGCGGGGCCGCCACGGCGGCGGACGGCATCGTGCCGGGCGCCTCCACCGGCTCCCCGGCGGGCGTCAGGCGCAGGACCCGGCACTCGCGGCCCCAGCGGTCGAGCAGGGCCTCGAAGTCCGGGGCGTTCAGCCGCTTGCCCTTCAGCTCCTCCGCCGTGGCCGTCCACGCCTCGCCGCCCGTTTCCAGCACCGTGACGCGGGCGGGCCAGACGACGAGCCGGCCGCCCTTGTCCTTGCTGCGGGCGCTGACCGTCGCGGCCGCGCCGTCCGTCAGGCCGAGGCCCTCCAGCGGCTGCTCGGCCGGGCCGTCCCCGACGAGGCAGACCGCGCCGTCGTGCCACACGTGCCACAGCGCGCGGGCCGGGCCGCCCTGCGGGCCGCGCACCCACACGAGGGCGGACTTCTTCGCGGCTTCCTCGATCAGAGCCCGCCCGAACAGGGCCCCGGACGCTCCGGGCGTGGTCTCGGTCATGGCCCGACCCTACCGTGCGGGCTTCGCCCGGCCGGGCCGCGCCGTAGGCTGGTCCGGTTGTCGTACAGCCGGTCGGGAGGAGCACGCACGTGGGCGCTCAGCGCGGGAAGGGCGAGGTGCCCACGGCCCGGTCCACCGGTGCCGGGCAGGGGCACGGCACGGACCTGTTCCTGCTCGCCGTGGCCGTCTCCGGCATCTCCCTGTCCGCGCCGCTCATCGCCGCCACGGCGGCGCCCGCACTCGCCATCGCGTTCTGGCGCAACGCCATGGCCGTCGGCGTGCTCACCCCGATCGCCCTCGCCCGGCACCGCGCCGAGCTGGCCGGGCTCAGCGGCCGGACCGTCCTGCTCGCGGGGGCGGCCGGTGCTCTGCTCGCCCTCCACTTCGCGCTGTGGCTGCCCAGCCTCAGCATGACGTCCGTCGCCTCCTCGACGGCCCTGGTGACGACCACTCCGATCTGGACGACGCTGCTGCTGCGGCTGCGCGGCCACCGGCAGCCGAGACCGGTGTGGGCGGGGACGGCGGTCGCGTTCGCGGGCGTGCTCCTGCTGACCGGCGTCGACCTGTCGCTCTCCCCGCGCGCGCTGGCCGGGGACGCCCTGGCCCTCGCCGGTGGCATGGCGGCGGCGGGGTACGTGCTGCTGGGCTCCGAGGTGCGCCGGACGGTCTCCACGACGGCGTACACGTTCGTCTGCTACACCACGACGGCCGTCCTGCTGCTGGTGGCGTGCCTGGTCGCGGGCGCGGACCTGGGCGCCGGGTACAGCGGCGAGACGTGGCTGAAACTCGTCGTCCTGACGGTGACCGCGCAGCTGCTCGGCCACTCCGTCCTCAACCGCGTCGTGCGCGGCCTGGGCCCGTCGGTGACGTCCACGGCGATCCTCCTGGAGACTCCGGGTGCGGCGCTGATCGCCGCGCTGTGGCTGGGCCAGACGCCGCCGGCCGTCGCCTACCCCGCGCTCGGCGTCATCCTGGCCGGGCTGCTGCTCGTGCTGCGCGCGCCGGGGCCCGCCGCGGCGGGCGGTCCGGAGGAGGCCGCCGTCACCGAAGCGGCCGACCCCGACCGTCCCGGCCCCGGGGGCGCGGACGACGCTCCCTCCGGAACGCCCCCTAGAGCCAGCCGTTCCGCTTGAAACCACGGTGCATGGCGACGCAGAAGGCCACGATGAGGAGCATGACGACCGGGTAGCCGTACTCCCAGTCCGTCTCGGGCATGTGGTCGAAGTTCATGCCGTACACCCCGGCGATCATCGTCGGCACCGCGAAGATGGCCGCCCAGGACGTGATCTTCCGCATGTCCTCGTTCTGCGCCACCGTGGCCTGCGCCAGGTTGGCCTGGAGGATGGAGTTGAGCAGGTCGTCGAAGGCGAGCACCTGCTCGTTGACGCGGGCCAGGTGGTCGGCGACGTCGCGGAAGTACGTCTGGATGTCCGGGTCGATGACGCGCATCGGCCGCTCGCTGAGCTGCTGCATGGGACGCAGCAGGGGTGACACGGCGCGCTTGAAGCCCAGCACCTCGCGCTTGAGCTGGTAGATGCGGCCGGCCTCCCCACCGGCCCGCTGCCCGTCCCGTCCGGCGCCGGACTGCGGGGAGAAGACGTCGATCTCCACGTCGTCGATCTCGTCCTGCACGGCGGCGGCGACGGCCAGGTAGCCGTCGACGGCCTGGTCGGCGATGGCGTGCAGGACGGAGGAGGGGCCCTTGGCCAGCAGCTCCGGTTCGTCCTCCAGCCGGTGCCGCAGCGCGCGCAGGGAGCCCTGAGCGCCGTGCCGCACGGTGATGATGTAGTCGGCGCCCGTGAAGCACATGACCTCGCCCGTCTCGACGACCTGGCTCCCGGCGGTGCGTTCGGCGTGCGCGCGGTAGTGGATGGTCTTGATGACCGTGAACAGCGAGTCGTCGTACCGCTCCAGCTTGGGCCGCTGGTGGGCGTGGACGGCGTCCTCCACGGCCAGCGGGTGCAGGCCGAACGCCCGCGCGATCCCGGCGAACTCCTCCTCGGTGGGCTCGTGCAGACCGATCCACACGAACCCGCGCGAGCCGTCGGGACGCACGCCTTCGCGGACGGCGGCCAGCGCCTCGTCCGGCGCGGGCCGCTCGGGGCTGCGGCGCCCGTCGCGGTAGACGGCGCAGTCGACCACCGCGCTCGACGGCGTGCCCGGGGAGCCCGGGTACGGGCCGCCGGCCGCGCCGCGACGGAAGGGCCGACGCGCGGGCCGGACGGCGGCACGCAGGTCACGGATCATCGACATGCTGGGCTCCTTCGCGGGGATGACGCGGAACGAGCCGCCAGCGGCGCTGTGGCGGGTGGGTCGCCGCACAGCACGCAGAGCCCCGGTGAAGGGCGGTCACGGACGCGCGGAGGGCGGGCGCACGGGAGCCGGGGAGCCTGGAGCCGAAAGGTGCGGACGGCGACGTCAGCAGGGCCGCTGCCGGACGGGGGTCGGGCTGCTACTGCACGGTCGGCTGGGATCCATGTCCGCCCCACCTCCTCCGGTCGGCTCCCCGGAGGGAGCGTCGGTATCCACCGCTGGCCACACACCTTGACAGGCGGGTCAACGGTAGCACCCGGCAGGCGCGTTCCTCCGGCCGCGCGGCCGAAAACCGGCGGCTCTTTGCCCTCCGCACAGCCCCCCTAAACTCCACGTATGACAGATCTTCTCGAACTGGTCGAGGCCCGCCTGCGTTCCGCGCTCGGCGCACCGGACGCCCGGGCCGCGGTCACCTTCCTCGGCACCGACCGGATCGAGGTCCTCCGCTTTGTCGACCCGGAGGGCGCGCCCGGCCCCGACGGCCCGGCCGACGGCGGAGCCGCCGGAGTGGTCCGCTACGTCACCCTCGGCATGTCCGCGGCCCCCATGAGCGACCCGACGGCCGCGCTCGCCGACCCCGAGCGCGGGCCGCGCTCCGAGCTGCTGCTCTCCGTGCGCCCCGGCGGTGCGGACACCGACAAGGTGCTCCGCCCGCTCGCCGTGCTCGCCGCCTCCCCCCAGGTGGAGGGCGTCGTCGTGGCCCCGGGGGCCTCGCTCGACGTCGGCGAGCCGCTGTGGCCGGGGGCGCCGTTCACCTCCGTCCTGGTGGCCGAGTCGGGCGGCATGGTCGAGGACCTGGAGCTCGACGCGCCCCGGGAGCCGGTCCGCTTCCTGCCGCTGCTGCCCATGACGCCGACCGAGGCGGCGTGGAAGCGGGTGCACGGGGCCCAGGCCCTCCAGGAGCGCTGGCTCTCCCACGGCACGGATCTGCGCGACCCCTTCCGGGCGGCGGTACCCCTGACCGGGTGATCGTCCTTGACGGAAGGCGACTCGGGGAGCACCGTGGATGCCCATGAGGGGCGAACCCAGTTGCCCGAAATGCGGTGGCCGGGTCAGGGCACCCGGTCTCTTCGCCGACACCTGGCAGTGCGACGTGCACGGCACCGTGCACCCGCTCCAGCCGGTGATCCCGCCCAGCGTGGACGCGCTCGGCGTGGTGGTGAACAGGACGCGGGTGCCGGTGTGGATGCCCTGGCCCCTCCCCGTCGGCTGGCTGTTCACCGGGGTCGCCAGCGCGGGTGACGACCGCAGCGGTGGCCGCGCGACGGCCGTCGCCTGCTCCGGCCCCTGCCCGCTGGGCGGTCCGGGTGAGCTCCTCCTGATCGCCGAGGAACTGGGCGTCGGCCTCGGTGCCCGGTACGCCGGCATTCCCGGGCCCGACCCCGGTCCGCACCTGACCGTCTCCGGGCCGCCGCAGGCCAAGGTCATGGCCGCCGGGCGGCCCACCCCGCTGTGGCACGTGGCGGGCACCCCGGCGGACCGCGCGGTGTTCGCCGGTGAGGCCTGCGGGCTGTGGCTGTGGGCCGTGGCCTGGCCCGACCAGTCCGGGCTGCTGCTCTACGACGAACTCGTCCTGACCGACCTGCGTCAGGCCGGGGCCGAGGTGGACCTCGTCCCCTGCGGCGCGCTGTCGCCGCGCATCCTCGGCTGAGCCGTCGCGCCCGCGGGCACCCGGGGCGTGGGCGCGGGGCCCCACGGCGCGGTCGGAGCGGCCGGAGGCCGCCGTTAGACTGGGGCCGCCCCGTGTCCCCCTGTCCCCGTCGAGCGTTCGGAGCGTGCCTGTGCGGATCGACCTGCACACCCACTCCACCGCCTCCGACGGCACCGACACCCCCGCGCAGCTCGTGCGGAACGCCGCCCGGGCCGGGCTGGACGTCGTCGCCCTCACCGACCACGACACCGTCGCCGGGTACGACGAGGCCGTCGCGGCCCTCCCCACCGGTCTGACGCTCGTCACGGGCGCGGAGCTGTCCTGCCGCCTGGGCGGGGTCAGCCTGCACATGCTGGCGTACCTCTTCGACCCGGACGAGCCGGAGCTGGCCCGCGAGCGCGAACTGGTCCGCGACGACCGGGTGCCGCGCGCCAAGGCCATGGTGGCGAAGCTCCAGGAGCTGGGTGCGCCCGTGACCTGGGAGCAGGTCGCCCGGATCGCGGGGGACGGCGCGGTGGGCCGCCCGCACATCGCCACGGCGATGGTCGAGTCGGGCGTCGTGCCGGACGTGTCCTCCGCCTTCACCGCGCAGTGGCTGGCCAACGACGGCCGCGCCCACGTCGACAAGCACGAGCTGGACCCCTTCGACGCCGTCCGGCTCATCAAGGGCGCCGGCGGCGTCGCCGTCTTCGCCCACCCGCTCGCCGTCAAACGCGGCGCGTGCGTGCCCGAGAGCGCCGTCGCGGAGCTCGCGGCCGCCGGGCTGGACGGCGTCGAGGCCGACCACATGGACCACGACCCCGCCACGCGGGCCCGCCTGCACGGCCTCGCCGCCGATCTCGGGTTGCTGGCCACCGGCTCCAGCGACTACCACGGCAGCCGCAAGACCTGTCGGCTCGGCGAGTACACGACGTCGCCCGACGTCTACGCCGAGATCGCCGCGCGGGGCTCCGGGGCCCGGCCGTACACGGCCTGAGCCCACCACCCCGACCCCGTCCTCCCCACCTCTCGCAAGGCACCACCGTGTTCGACGCCGCCGTCTTCGGCTCCCTGTTCCTCACCCTCTTCGTCATCATGGACCCGCCCGGCATCACACCGATCTTCCTCGCGCTCACCTCCGGGCGCCCGGTGAAGGTGCAGCGCCGGATGGCCTGGCAGGCGGCGGCCGTCGCCCTCGCGGTCATCACCGTCTTCGGCATCTTCGGCCGGCAGATCCTCGACTACCTGCACGTGTCGACCCCGGCGCTGATGATCGCCGGTGGCCTGCTGCTGCTCCTCGTCGCGCTGGACCTGCTGACCGGCAAGACCGACGAGCCGAAGCAGACCAAGGAGGTGAACGTCGCCCTCGTACCGCTGGGCATGCCGCTGCTGGCCGGCCCCGGTGCGATCGTCGCGGTGATCATCGCCGTGCAGCGGGCGGACGGCCTCGACGGCCAGGTGGCGGTCTGGAGCGCCATCGTCGCCATGCACGTCGTGCTGTGGCTGACGATGCGCTACTCGCTGGCCATCGTCCGGCTGATCAAGGAGGGCGGTGTCGTCCTGGTGACGCGGCTGTCGGGCATGCTGCTGTCGGCGATCGCCGTGCAGCAGATCATCAACGGCGTCCGGCAGGTCGTCGCGGGCTGACGTCCGCCCAGAAGGCCGCGAGGGCGGCGGCCGTCTCCTGCGGGCGCTCGGCGTTCGGGGAGTGCTCGGCGCCGTCGATCACCGTGTGCGGGGCACCCAGGCGGCGCGCCATGTCGGCCAGCAGCGGCACCGGCCAGGCGTAGTCCCGGGCACCGGAGACGACGTGCCGGGGCAGCGGCAGGGCCGCCAGCTCCGGGACGCGGTCGGGCTCGCCGAGCAGGATGTCGCCGGTGGCGATGAGCTGGGCGGGGGTGGTGGCCATCCAGCGCTTGCGCAGGAACGCGGTGACCTCGCGGGGTGTGCCGGCCCCGGCCGCCTCCGGCGGGTCGAGGGCCCGCATCCGCTCCCAGACCTCGGCCATGCTCAGCGTACGCAGCGCGTCCTGCAGCAGGCGGACCCGCTCCTGCTGGAGCGGGGAGGCGGCGGCGGGACCGCTGCTGAGCAGGGTGAGGGAGGCGAAGGGGGACGCGTCGCGCAGCACCGCCGCCCGGGCGACGAGCCCGCCGAGCGAGTGCCCGAGCAGGTGCACCCCTCCGGCGTCCAGCGCCTCGGCCTGGGCGAGGGCGTCCCGGGCCAGCTCCGGCAGGGCGTAGGCCGCCTCGTCCGCCGGGCCCTCGGTCTCGTACTGGCCCCGGCCGTCCACCGCGACGACGCGGAAGCCCGCGTCGGCCAGGGGGCCGAGGAGGGCGACGAAGTCCTCCTTGCTGCCGGTGAAGCCGGGCAGCAGCAGTGCGGTGCCGAGCCGGGGCCGGCCGCACTCGTGGACGGCGAACGCACCGCGGGCGGTGACGAGCCGGCGGGCGCGGGCTCCGGACGGCAGCGTGAGGAAGGGCGGCTTGCTCATGCCCCGACGCTAACGGCCCGCCGTACCGGCCCGTCCGCCGCCCCGGTACGGGAGAGCGCCGGACGGCCGGGGCCGTCCGGCGCTCACAGGCCGGTGCGGTGGTGCGGGCGGGGCGTCAGTCCGTCGACTGCTCGGCCGAGGCCGAGGCCGAGGCCGAACGGGTGCGGCGGCGACGGCGACGCGGCTTGCGCGCCCCGCCGTCCTCCCCCGAGGCGGCCGGGGCCGCAGCGGCCGGGGCGCCCGAGGACGCCGCCTCACCGGCGGGCGTCGCGGCGGCCGCGCCGTCCAGGGTGAGGCCGCCACGGGTCCGTCGGCGCTGGCGCGGAGTGCGGCTGCGCTGCGGACGCTCCTCGGCGGGAGCCGTACGGGCCTGCCCCCGGCCGCGACGGCCGCCGCCGGGCTCGCCCAGGTCCTCGACCTCCTCGGCCGCGAGACCGGCCCGCGTGCGCTCGGCGCGCGGCAGCACGCCCTTGGTGCCCTCGGGGATGCCCAGCAGCTCGTACAGGTGCGGCGAGGTGGAGTACGTCTCCTCGGGGTCGGGGAACGCCAGACCCAGCGCCTTGTTGATGAGCTGCCAGCGGGGGATGTCGTCCCAGTCGACGAGGGTCACGGCCGTGCCGGACGCGCCCGCCCGGCCGGTGCGGCCGATCCGGTGCAGGTACGTCTTCTCGTCCTCGGGCGTCTGGTAGTTGATGACGTGCGTCACGCCCTCGACGTCGATGCCGCGCGCGGCGACGTCGGTGCAGACGAGGACGTCGACCTTGCCGTTGCGGAAGGCGCGCAGCGCCTGCTCACGGGCGCCCTGGCCGAGGTCGCCGTGGACGGCGCCGGAGGCGAAGCCGCGTCGGCTCAGCTGCTCGGCGATGTCGGCGGCGGTGCGCTTGGTGCGGCAGAAGACCATCGCCAGCCCGCGGCCCTCGGCCTGCAGGATGCGGGAGACCATCTCCGGCTTGTCCATGGAGTGCGCGCGGAAGACGTGCTGCGTGGTGTTGGCCACCGTCGCGCCCTCGTCGTCCGGCGAGGTGGCGCTGATGTGCGTGGGCTGCGACATGTAGCGGCGGGCCAGCGAGATGACCTGGCCGGGCATCGTCGCGGAGAAGAGCATCGTCTGCCGCTTCGCCGGAAGCTGCTGGATGATCTTCTCGACGTCGGGCAGGAAGCCCAGGTCGAGCATCTCGTCGGCCTCGTCCAGGACGAGGGCCCGGATGTGCTTCAGGTCCAGCTTGCGCTGGCCGGCCAGGTCGAGCAGCCGGCCCGGCGTGCCGACGACGACGTCGACGCCCTTGCGCAGCGCCTCGACCTGCGGCTCGTAGGCCCGGCCGCCGTAGATGGCCAGGACCCGCACGTCGCGGGCCTTGCCGGCGGTGAGCAGGTCGTTGGTCACCTGCTGGCACAGCTCACGGGTCGGGACGACCACGAGCGCCTGCGGGGCGTCGGTGAGCTGCTCGGGCGTGGCGCGGCCGGCCTCGACGTCGGCGGGGACGGTCACGGTCTCCAGGACCGGGAGCCCGAAGCCGAGCGTCTTGCCGGTGCCGGTCTTGGCCTGGCCGATGACGTCGCCGCCGCCGAGGGCGACGGGGAGCGTCATCTCCTGGATGGGGAAGGCGGTGACGATGCCGACGGCCTCAAGGGCCTCGGCGGTCTCGGGGAGGATTCCGAGTTCGCGGAAAGTCGTGGTGGACAGGAGCTTGCCTCTTCCATGAGACGCGACACAAGGCGGCGAGGCGGGTCGTACCACGTCCGCGTCGTTCATCGCGCGCGGCGCAGGACCACTAGCTCTCGCTCAAGCGCTCATCTCGCGCGAGCGGCCCCTCACAGTGCGGAGGGCGGTCTGGTCGGAGCCGATCGTGCTACCGACCGGGCATCCGCTTCCGGGAGGCTTCCCGGTGTGGGTGCTGCATACCGTGCCGCACGCCGCCTGGAACGCGGCACGCGACCTTTTGTACATGTGTCGTGCAGTCTCGCATGCACAGGCGCTCATGCACAGGCCCGCCGGTTGTCCGTCGGGCTCTATATCACTGTACCGCGAAACCGCGCAGGTGTACCGGGCGCAATCCCCGGCCCGGGGGGACGCCTCCCCCCGGGGGATGCGCCCTGACCGCTTCCGCACCAGGTGAGGACGGCTATTGTGCCCCGCATGGGAACGTCTGAGACCTCCGCCACCTCGCCGCAGCCCGAGTCCGGAACCGCAGCCCGGGACTGGGCGCGGGCGTCCGCCGACCCGCAGTACCGGGCGGCGGTCGTCGACCTGCTCGGAGCCCTCGCCTACGGAGAGCTGGCCGCCTTCGAGCGGCTCGCGGAGGACGCCAAGCTGGCCCCCACCCTGACCGACAAGGGCGAGCTCGCCGCGATGGCCGCGGCGGAGTTCCACCACTTCGACACGCTGCGGGAGCGGCTCCTCCACATCGACGTCGACCCGACGGAGGCGATGCGGCCGTTCGTGGCCTCGCTGGACGAGTTCCACCGCCAGACCGCGCCCTCGGACTGGCTGGAGGGCCTGATCAAGGCGTACGTCGGCGACTCCATCGCCTCGGACTTCTACCGCGAGGTCGCGGTACGGCTGGACACCGACACCCGGGACCTGGTGCTCGGCGTGCTGGACGACACCGGGCACTCCAGCTTCGCCGTGGACCGCGTGCGGGCGGCGATCGAGGCCGACCCCCGGGTGGGCGGACGGCTCGCCCTGTGGGCCCGGAGGCTGATGGGCGAGGCGCTCTCCCAGGCCCAGCGGGTCGTGGCCGAGCGGGACGCGCTGTCGACGATGCTGGTGGGCGGTGCCGCTGCGGGCTTCGACCTGGCGGAGGTCGGGCGGATGTTCTCCCGCATCACCGAGGCGCACACCAAGCGCATGGCCGCTCTCGGCCTCGCCGCGTAGACCGCGTGACCGGCGCCCGACCGACGGCCTACCGCTGGTGGCCGCCCAGGGACGGGCGCGAGTAGACGCGCCGCTGGCCGTCCAGCAGCAGGGACACCAGAGCGGCGGCCACCCCCGCGCCGAGCAGGAGCGAGACCGTCAGGTGCCCCGGGCCGACGACCGCACGGGTGACCAGGCCGCCCACGGCGGCCGCCACGATGCCGGTGGCTAATACCAGGGGTGCGTTCGCGAAGCGGCGGGGGAAGCCGCGCAACGCGGCGCAGGCCACGACGAGACCGAGGAGTGCGGAGCCGAGCGCTTCCCCGAGCATGGGCACCTCCGAGCCGGCGGGATGGGACGGGACCGTTCCGCTCTTACTCTTCCTTCCCGGGAGACACGGCAAACGGCGGTCGGGAGGAGTTCCTCCCGACCGCCGTCCGCTGCGCTCGTGCGCCGTGGATGCGCCCTGGTCGTGCGGGGACCGCGCCGTTCGAGCACCGCTCGTGCGGCGCTCTCGAACGGCTCAGACGGTGCCGAAGCCCACGCGGCGGGCCGTCGGGTCGCCGATGTCCACGTAGGCGAGCCGGTCCGAGGGGACGAGCACCTTGCGGCCGTGCTCGTCCTCCAGGCTCAGGAGCCCCGACTTGCCGGCCAGGGCGTCGGCCACGGTGCTCTCGATGTCCTCCGCGCTCTGCCGGCTCTCCAGGGTGATCTCGCGAGGCGTGTGCAGCACGCCGATCCTGACCTCCACGCTATGTCCCTTCGACCCTTCCGACACGCTCACTTGCTGCGCGGACGACCGCGCACTGTGTGCTCACCCTAGCCCGGCCCGGCGCCCGGCATCCTCCGGCCCGCAACGCCCGCAGCGAACACGCGGAACTGAGAGCGAGGGCCGGGCCGTCGCTGTCAGTCCTGCATCGGGAAGCCGGCGATGCCGCGCCAGGCGAGGGAGGAGATCAGGGAAGCGGCGGCGTCCTTGGGGATGGGCTGCCCCGCCCCGAGCCAGTACCGCGCGGTGATCTGGGCCATGCCGCACAGCCCGACCGCCAGCAGCATCGCCTGGTCCCGCGGCTGCTTGGTGTCCTCGGCGATGACGGCGCTGACCGCCTCCGCGCACTCCAGGCTCACCCGGTCGACCCGCTCGCGCACCGCCGGCTCGTTCGTCAGGTCCGACTCGAAGACGAGACGGAACGCCCCGCCCTCGTTCTCCACGAACGTGAAGTAGGCGTCCATCGTGGCCGCCACCCGGTGCTTGTTGTCGGTCGTGGACCCCAGCGCGTCGCGCACGGCCTGGAGCAGCGCCTCGCAGTGCTGGTCGAGCAGCGCCATGTAGAGGTCCAGCTTGCCGGGGAAGTGCTGGTAGAGCACCGGCTTGCTGACCCCGGCCCGGTCGGCGATGTCGTCCATCGCGGCGGCGTGGTAGCCCTGCGCCACGAACACTTCCTGCGCGGCACCCAGCAGCTGGTTGCGCCGCGCCCGCCGCGGCAGGCGCGTGCCCCGCGGGCGTGCCTCGGTCTGCTCCATGGCTGTCACGCCGCCTCCCTGGATCGTTCCGGACGCGAAGATGCGCCGCATCCGTCATCGTACTTTCGGGTAACCGGGACGCGCGCGTCGCGGGCGCACATTTTCACTTTCTGGACACGGCGCGCCCGACTAGCGCAGGGTATGTCCTGATTCGGGAGGTCGAGGGCGGGAAGGCCCGGCCTGCCCGCGTCCGTCACCGGTAGTCGTCCTCGTCGAGCTCGACGACGCGGGCCTGCTCGGCGGCGTCGGCGGGGTTCACGTCGTCGGGGATCGGCGCGGCGGAGGGGCCGTCCTGGGGCTCGCGGACCTCGGTGCGCTGCTCGGCCGCGTCGGCCTCGGGCGTCTCGGTACCGGGCTCGTCCGTCGTGGGGCGGATGTCGTCGTCGTTCACGGTGTCCTCGAAGGTCTCCGGTTCGATGGGATCTGCTGGGGGATCTACTGGCACAACGCCACCCCTTTATCCCGGCGCGTTTACCCCGGCGCGGGCTTCCCACACGAGCCTAGGCCGAGGAGGATGACGGCGCGAGGCGGCCCCGTCAGTGGTGCCGTCGGGGCCGAGGGGCCGCACGGGGCGCCCGTGGCCCGCCATGGGGAACCTGTGACTCCGAACACGTGATCGCGCGCGTGATCGAGTCGTAACATGCCTTGCATGGTTTCTCCCGACCAGCCGCACGTACGGACCGCCGCACAGCACCGCGAGCCGTCGGCTCCCGCGGCCGGCGGCTCACCGGGGCGGCCACCGCGGACCGTCTCCCTGCCCGGACTCACGCTCGCGGTGCGTTCGACGCCCGGGCCGGCCCGCGCGGACGCGCCCCCCGCCCTCTTCGTCCACGGCCTCGGCGGTTCCTCGCTGAACTGGACGGCGCTCATGGCGGAGCTGGCCGGGGACGTCCGGGGTGACGCCGTCGACCTGCCGGGCTTCGGCTGGTCGCCGCCGCCCGAGGACAAGCGCTACTCCGTGGCCGCCCACGCCCGCGCCGTCGTCCGCTATCTCGACGCCGCCGGGCACGGCCCGGTGCACCTCTTCGGCAACTCCCTCGGTGGCGCCGTCACCACGCGCGTCGCCGCCGCCCGTCCCGACCTGGTCCGCACCCTGACCCTCGTCTCCCCGGCCCTGCCGGAGCTGCGGCCGCAGCGCAGCGCGCTGCCGACGGCGCTGCTGGCGCTGCCGGGCGTCGTCCAGGGATACCGCCGGCTCTCGCGCGGCATGACCGCCGAGCAGCGCACGCGGGCGCTGCTGAACCTCTGTTACGGCGATCCCGCCCGGGCCACGGAGGAGCACCTCGCCGAGGCCGCCGCCGAGTTCGAGCGGCGGCTGCGGTTGCCGCACTTCTGGGACAGCCTGGCCCGTTCGGCGCGCGGCGTCGTCGACGCCTACACTCTCGGCGGTCAGCACTCGCTCTGGCGCCAGGCCGAACGCGTCCTCGCCCCCACCCTGCTGGTCTACGGCGGGCGGGACCGGCTGGTCTCCTTCCGCATGGCCCGCAAGGCGAACCGCGCCTTCCGGGACTCCCGGCTGGTGACCATGCCCAGCGCCGGGCACGTGGCGATGATGGAGTACCCCCAGGAGGTGGCCGCGGCCGTCCGCCGGTTCCTGGCCGAGACGCGTGACGGCAGCACGACCGAGCCGGACAGGAGCTGAACGCCGCGTGGGACGACACAGCCGCCCCCGTCGCGCCCGAGGGACGACGGCCGACTCCCCACCCACGCCGTCCGCCCCCGCATCCCTGCCCGGTCCCCGCCCACCGGCCGAGGGGTCCGGGTCGGCGGAGCGGCCCGCCGGTCCGCCCGACCCGGAGCGGTCCGCTGGTCCGCCCGACCCCGCGCCGGCCCGGCCGACGGTCCCCGGGCCCCGGTCGGAGTACGTGGCGGCCTTCGACACCCCGGGCGGCGCCGCGGCCGAGGAGCGGGACGAGCCGGCGGCCCCCCGCCCGGCCACCGCTTCCCCCGAGGGCGCTTCGCCCGCAACCGGCTCCCCCGCTGATCCGCCGGCCCCCGGCGGCGAGCGCTCCGGCACCGGTGCGGCCGGTGCCCCCGGCGGCACCGGACGGCTGCGGATGTTCACCGGCCTGTGCGCGGCGGCCGTCACCGCCGCCACGACCCTCCTCGTCCTGGGCCAGGACGGCACGGTGGGGGAGAGCGTCACCCAGGCGGCGGACGGTGGGGAGCGCGCCGGAGAACCGGGCGCGGAGCAGGACGGGCCCGGCACGGACGCCCCCACCGACGCGCCGCCGGAGCCGACGTACGAGGAGCGGCTCGCCACGGCGACGCCCGTCGACCCGGACCTGACCGGCCCGGGCAGCTTCACCGTCGTGCCCGGTACGGACCCGGGCGCGGGCCGCGGCACGGAGCTGACCTACCGGGTGGAGGTGGAGGACGACCTCGGCCTGGACCCGGAGCTGTTCGCCCGCGCCGTCCACAGCACCCTGACCGACGAGCGCAGTTGGAGCCACGAGGGCCGCTACAGCTTCGAGCGGGTCGCCGAGGGCGAGGCCGACTTCGTCATGACGCTGGCCAGCCCCGGGACGACGGCCGAGTGGTGTGCCAAGTCGGGGCTGGACACGACGGTCGACAACGTCTCGTGTGACTCGGCGTCCACGGAACGCATCATGATCAACGCCTACCGCTGGGGCGAGGGATCGCCCACCTACGGCCCCGATCTCCTCCGCGAGTACCGGGAGATGCTCATCAACCACGAGGTCGGGCACCGGCTCGGGCTCGGCCACGTGGGCTGCGAGAAGGACGGCGACCTCGCTCCGGTGATGATGCAGCAGACGAAGACGCTCAGTTCGGGCTCGGCGACCTGCCGTCCCAACGCCTGGCCCCACCCGGAGGGTTGAGGCCGTCGTCGGCCGGGCTCCGCCCCGGGGCCGGGGCCGCGTCACCGGCGCGCGTTGACCAGACCGCCTTATCAGGGACCGAACGTCCGCACCGGCGGAAGGTCACGGTAGTTCACCCCTTCCAGTGGTAGAGCGGACAACCGTCCATCATCCCCCCGTATCCCCCGCATAGCGTCGTCCCGTTGCGCCGGAACAGGAGAAGAACGGGGGTGACGCCATGCGGATCGCGCTCCTCACCGAGGGCGGTTACCCGTATGCGCGCGGCGAGTCGGCCGCCTGGTGCGGACGGCTGGTCCACGGCCTCGGCGACCACGAGTTCACGGTGTACGCGCTCAGCCGCAGCCGTCGTCAGGACGAGGGGGCCAGGTGCCCCCTGCCACCGTCCGTGCGGGAGGTGCGGACGGCCCGGCTGTGGGGTCCGCCCGCCGTCGGACGCCCCGGCGAGCGCCGTGGCTACGGACGGCGCGCCCGCGCGCTGTTCGCGGCGCACTTCGCCGAACTGGCCGCCGCCGTGTGCGCCGAGGAACCACAGGCGGACCGTTTCGCCACCGGCCTCTACGGGCTCGCCGACCTCGCCCGCGAACACGGCAGGCTGCCCGCCGCCCTGCGCTCGGAGCAGGCGGTCCGGCTTCTGGAGTCCGCCTGCCGGGCCCCCGGCGCGCTGCGCTCCGCGCGCTCCGCGTCCGTCCCGGACCTGCTCGCCGTCGTCGAGCGGCTCGAACGCGCCCTGCGTCCCCTCTCGCTCGACTGGTACGGCCCCGGTCCCGGCGAAAGCGGCGGCGACCCGGCACTGACCGGGGCGGACCTCTGCCACGCCGTCGGCGCCGGACCGGCCGCCCTGCCCGCGCTGCTCGTACGGCAGCGGATCGGCACACCACTCCTCCTGACCGAGTACGGGGTCCGGCTGCGCGAGCACTACCTCGGGGCGGTCGGAGCCGTCGGGGCCGCGCGGCGGTCCGCCCGGGGCGTGCCGCCCGCCGCGGCCGCCGCCCCGGTCCGCTCCCTGCTCGCCTCCTTCCAGGCCCGGCTCGCGGCCGAGGCGTACCGGTGCGCCGAGGTGATCACGCCCGGCAACGCGCACGCCCGCCGTTGGCAGGAGCGCTGCGGCGCGGAGCGCGACAAGCTGCGCACCGTCTACCCCGGCATGGACAGCAGACCGTTCACCGCCGTCGCCGAGGACGACGGCGTGGCCGACCCGGCTCCCACGCTGGTGTGGACGGGACGCGTCGAGCCGGCCAAGGACGTGGTGGCGCTGCTGCACGCGTTCGCCGAGGTGCGCCGCGTCGAGCCCCGGGCCCGGCTGCTGCTCGTCGGCTCCGGCGCGGCCGACGACGCCGCGTACGCCGCCCACTGCCGCACCCTCGCCGCCCAGCTCTTCCCGGACGAGGCGCGCGACGCCCGCAGCGTGGGGACGAACCCGGTCACCTTCACCGAGGTGGGATCACCGCAGGTCCCCCGGCTCGCCGACGCCTACGCCGGCGCCGCCGTCGTCGTGCTCTCCAGCGTCGTGGAGGGGTTCCCCGTCTCCCTGGTGGAGGCGATGTTCAGCGGTCGCGCGACCGTCTCCACGGACGCCGGGGCCGTCTGCGAGGTGATCGGCGGCACCGGGCTCGTCCTGCCCCCGCGCAACCCCCGGGCCCTGGCGGACGCCTGCCTCCAACTGCTGCGCGACCCCGCCCGGCGGGCCCGGCTCGGCGCCGCCGCCCGGGCCCGCGCGCTGGAGCTGTTCACCGTCGAACAGAACCTGCAGGCCTTCCACGGGATGTACCTGGAGCTGATCGCGCGCCGCCGCGCGGAGGAAGGAGCCTCCGGCGGCGGCGCCCGCCCCTTCGCGCGGTCCGCCGAGGCCCACGTGCCCGTCCGCTGGGCGTCCGGGCGCCTCGGGCCCGAGCCGGCGACGGCCGACGCGGGGGCGCCCGCCGTACCGCCTGTCCGGACGTGCCCGGCCCCGGCCGGACGGCCGAGCTGGGCCCGCTCGGCCCAGCGCCCCGGAGAACCGGCCGGCCCCGGGCCGCGCGTCGGAGCGGGCGGGGGTGCCCGATGAGCGCCGTGGAGTACGAGCCGCGCGCCCCGCAGAGCCCCGGTGCCTGGAACGACCGGTCCTCCGCCGCCCTCGGCACCCCGCCCCGACGTCCCGAGCGGCCCGCCGTCGGCGGTGCGCCCCGCACCGAGGCACCGGGAGCCGTCCGGCGGGGGCCCGCCGACCCGGTGCGGCCGCTGCTGCACCAGCACCGGGAGCTGTGCGCGCGGGCCGTGGACCCGCTGGAGATCGCCGCCGTTCTGGAGGCGCACGGGGTCAACGACCGCGCCGCCGCCCGCTACCGGCACCGGGACGTCTTCGGGCTGGCCGAGGAGCTGTTCGCCCGCTCGGCCCGGGCGGAGCCGCCCGCTCCGGCCGGGACGGGAACGTCCCGACGGGCCGGACGCCGGGTCCGCCGCCCCCGGTGGCCGCAGGCGCCCGGCCGATGCGGGGCGCGCACCGGGGGGCGCTCGGTGGTGCGCTCCGTGGTGCGCTCCGTGGTGCGCGGGGCGCTGACCCTCCTGCCCGGAGTGCTGTGCGCCCTCGCCCTCTCCGCGCGGCTCCCGGCGCCCCTCCCCGCACCCCTGCGGTGGCCCGCCGCGCTCCTCGCCGTCCTGCTCGTCGCGGCCGTTCTGCGCGCGGCCCTGCGGACGGCCCTGCGGGGCGTGCCGCTCGGGTGGCCGTCGGTCCTGGCGGGGGGCTGGCTGCTCGCCTACGCGCTGCTCGGCGACGGGCTCCTGGGCGCACTCCTCGACGGCGGAGCGCCGCTGCGTCCGGCGCCCCGCTGGGTCGCGCTGTCGCTGGCCTTCTCGGTCGCGCCCGTGGCCTGGTGCGTGCACCGGTTCGCCGCCGGGGCCCGGCACCGGCTGGCGGTCAGCCGGAGTCTGGGGGCCTTCACCGCGCGTGTCAGGCCCCTGCTGGCCGGGACCCTCGCCCTGTGCGGCCTGGCCCTCCTGACCGTCCAGGCCGCCGCCCGGTACGCGCTGACCGGCGCGCCGCCCGTCGCCGACGGCGGCCCGGACGCGCACCTCCTGGCCGGTACCGCCGCCGTCACCACCACGGGCCTGCTCCTCTTCACCGCGCTGCTGCTGGCCGCGCACGGCTTCCCCCGCCCGGCGGCCCTGGGGCTCGGCGCGGCCTGCGCCGTGCAGGCCCTCGCCCTCGGCTGCGCCGTCGCCGCCGACCTGCCCGGCCTCGACGCGGTGGACGCGCCCCTGCGCCGGGTGGTCGCCGCCGCCGGCCCCGCCACGGTGCAGGCCGCCGCCTGCGGCCTGGCCTGGCTGTGCCTGCTCGCCCCGGCCGTCACGCACCTCACCGGCGCGTCCGCCCACCATCCGCTGCGGGGCGCCCTCCGCCCGGAGGGCGCGACCCCGGCCGCCGTCCCCGCACCGGCCCGTCGCGCGGCGTCCCCGCCGCCCGGCCGGACGCCCGAGACCCCCGACCATCCCCGTCCACAAGGAGCCCAATCGATGACCGTGTCGCACGCCGCCGGCCTCTCGCGCCGACCGGGGGAGGAAGCACGATGAGGGTGCTGCTGCTCGGGGCCAACGGCTTCCTCGGCCGCTACGTGGCCGACCGCCTGCTCGCCGACCCGGCCGTCCAGCTCACCGCGCTCGGCCGCCGCGACGACTCCGACGTCCGGTTCGACCTGTCCAGCGGCAGCCCGGGTGCGCTCACCCGCTTCCTGGACGCCGTCCACCCCGGCGTCGTCATCAACTGCGCCGGGGCCATCCGGGGCAGCGCCCGCGACCTGCTGCGGCACAACACCGTCGGCACGGCCACCGTGTGCGAGGCCCTGCGCCGCAGCGGGTGCACCGCGCGGCTGGTGCACGTCGGGTGCGCGGCCGAGTACGGCCCCTCGCAGCCCGGCTCCTCGACGGCCGAGGACGCGATGCCCCGACCCGGCGGCCACTACGGCGTCAGCAAGCTCGCCGCGACCGAACTCGTCCTCGGCTCGGGGCTCGACGCCATCGTGCTGCGCGTGTTCTCCCCGGCCGGGCCGGGCACGCCCGCCGGTTCGCCGCTCGGACGCCTCGCCGAGGCCATGCGGCGCGCCATGCAGCATGGCGACCACGAGCTGAAGCTCTCCGGGCTCGCCGTGCAGCGGGACTTCGTCGACGTGCGGGACGTGGCCCGCGCCGTGCACGCCGCGTCCCTCTCCGCCGCCCAGGGCGTCGTCAACATCGGCACGGGGCGGGCCGTCCGGCTGCGGGACGCCGCCGGAATGCTGGTACGGGTGGCCGGATACGCGGGTTCCGTGCTGGAGCTGGACGAGCCCCACCTCGGCGCCGGGCACGTCCAGCCCCCCTACCCGGACGGTTGCGGCGCCTGGCAGCAGGCCGACGTCAGGACCGCCCGGGACCGCCTCGGCTGGCGGCCCCGGATCGGGCTGGAGGAGTCGCTCGCGGACATCTGGATGGAGGCCGCGTGTCGGATCTGAGGCCCGTTCCGCTGCCGACGGCCCGGGCGGCCGGGTGGCTGGGCCTCGGCGTACCGGGGTACGCCCATCCGCTGGTGGCCCCGGTGGAGTGGGCCGAGCTGGCCCGCCCGGGCGCCCCGGTGCACTGGGCGGTGCTGCGGGTACCGGTCACGGGCGGTGCGGGGGCCCGCCCGGACCCGTACTGCCTCGCGGCGGCGGCCCGGCTGCGGGCCTCCGGCGTGCCCCTGCTCGGCCATCTGGACCTGCGCCGCGGTGTCCGCTCCGGCCCCGAGCTGCTGACGGACGCCGCGCGCTTCCTCGACTGGTACGGCGTCAGCGGCTTCTACCTGGACCGCGCGCCCGCCGGTGCGGTCACGCTCCCGGCCGCGAGCGCCGTCGTCACCGCGCTGCGCGGGCTCGGGGCGGAGCTCGGCCACCCCGCCCTCCACCTGGTGCTGGGCCACGACACGCACCCGGACCCCGGCTACGCGGCGATCGCCGAGCAGCTCGTCACGTTCCGGGGGAGGTGGGCCGACTACCGCTGGTCGCAGGCCCCGGAGTGGACGGCTGACCATCCGGCCTCGCGGTTCTGCCACCTCGTCCACGGCGTCCCGCGCGGTCATCTGGAGGAGGCCCTGCGCCTCGCCCGGTGGCAGGGCGCCGGGACCGTCTACGTGACGGACGCCACCGGCCGGCCGCGCGGCGGATGCGGCCCTGGTGGGACGGGCCCGTCGGCGTCCCCCCGGGGCTGCGGCACCGATCCGTTCGAGGCGCTGCCCGGCTACTGGGACGAGATCGTCTCGCGGACCGGACCGGCCATCTCGGAATGAGATAGCCCGTGGCAGTGTTGCGGAGAGAACAACCGTACGTTCCGACCACCCAAGCTGAGGTCTCCGTGTCGCTGCCACCGCTGGTCGAGCCGGCTGCCGAGCTCACCGTCGACGAGGTCCGCCGGTACTCCCGCCACCTGATCATCCCGGATGTCGGGATGGAGGGCCAGAAGCGGCTGAAGAACGCCAAGGTGCTGTGCGTGGGCGCCGGCGGTCTCGGCTCGCCCGCCCTGATGTACCTCGCCGCGGCGGGGGTGGGCACCCTGGGCGTCGTGGAGTTCGACGAGGTCGACGAGTCGAACCTCCAGCGCCAGATCATCCACAGCCAGGCCGACATCGGCCGGTCCAAGGCGGACTCCGCCCGGGACACCGTCCTCGGGATCAACCCGTACGTGCAGGTGAACCTGCACAAGGAGCGGCTCGACTCGACGAACGTCATGGAGCTGTTCGCCCAGTACGACCTGATCGTCGACGGCACGGACAACTTCGCGACCCGCTACCTCGTCAACGACGCCTGCGTGCTGCTGAACAAGCCGTACGTGTGGGGCTCCATCTACCGTTTCGACGGTCAGGCCTCGGTCTTCTGGAGCGAGCACGGCCCCTGCTACCGCTGCCTGTACCCCGAGCCCCCGCCGCCGGGCATGGTGCCCTCCTGCGCCGAGGGCGGCGTGCTGGGCGTGCTCTGCGCCTCCATCGGTTCCATCCAGGTCAACGAGGCCATCAAGCTGCTCGCGGGCATCGGCGACCCGCTGGTCGGCCGCCTGATGATCTACGACGCCCTGGAGATGACCTACCGCCAGGTCAAGGTCCGCAAGGACCCGGACTGCGCGGTGTGCGGGGAGAACCCGACGGTCACCGAGCTCATCGACTACGAGGCGTTCTGCGGCGTCGTCTCCGACGAGGCCCAGGAGGCCGCAGCCGGTTCGACGATCACGCCGAAGCAGCTCAAGGAGTGGATCGACGAGGGCGAGAACATCGACATCATCGATGTGCGCGAGCCGAACGAGTACGAGATCGTCTCCATCCCCGGCGCCCGGCTGATCCCGAAGAACGACTTCCTCATGGGTGGCGCCCTCCAGGACCTCCCGCAGGACAAGAGGATCGTCCTGCACTGCAAGACGGGTGTCCGCTCCGCGGAAGTCCTCGCGGTGCTCAAGAACGCCGGTTTCGCCGACGCCGTCCACGTCGGCAGTGGTGTCATCGGCTGGGTCAACCAGATCGAGCCGCAGAAGCCGGTCTACTAGTCCGGCACGGCCTGCTGGACCAGCAGGCCCGCATGTCGGAGGGCGTCCCGGTGCCGTCGCCGGACCGGGGCGCCCTCCGACGCGTGCGCGGGCGGAGGTTGTCAGGCCCCGCCGCACTCCGCGTCCGGCTCGGGGACGTCGCCCTCCAGCAGGTACGCGTCGACCTCCTTGCGCACGCACGGGTCGCCGCCGTTGTACGCGCCGTGCCCCTCACCCCGGTACGTCAGCACGACGGCCTCCTCACCGAGCTGCTCCGCCATGCGCTCGGCCCCCTCGTACGGCGTCGCCGGGTCCCCCGTCGTACCGATCAGGAGGATCGGCGCCGCACCCGGCGCGCTGACCTCGGGGTGCTCCCAGACGCCCTCGACCGGCCAGTCGTGGCAGGACACCAGGCCCCAGGCGGCCGTCTCGCCGAAGACGGGGGAGGCCTCCCGGAAGCGCGGCAGCCACTCCCGCACGTCGTCCAGCGTGTAGCGCGGCTCGGCGTCGGCGCAGCTGATCGCCGTCAGCGCGGCCTGGCTGTTGTCGTACGTGCCGTCGTCCCGGCGGCCGTTGAGCAGGTCGCTCAGCCGTAGCAGCAGGGTGCCGTCGTCGTCGTCCATCGCGTCCTGGAGTCCTTCGGTGAGGATCTGCCAGAAGTCCTGCGAGTACAGGGAGAGCGCGATACCGGCGGAGGCGAGGGAGGCGTTCAGTTCGCGCCCGTCGGGGTCGCTGGTGCGGAGGGGCCGCTCCTCCAGCCGCTCCAGCAGGTCGACGATCGCCTGCTCGCCCTGGGCGGGGGTGTCGCCGATCGGGCACTCCCCGTCCTCGTCGCAGGCCTTCAGGAAGTTGGTGAGGGCGAGCTGGAAGCCCTTGGTCTGGTTGAGGCCGGACTCCGCCGGGTCCAGCGTCGGGTCCACCACGGCGTCGAAGACGGCCCGGCCGACGTTCTCCGGGTAGAGGTGCGCGTAGACGCCGCCCAGCTCCGTGCCGTAGGAGATGCCGAAGTAGTGCAGCGTGTCGTCCCCGAGGACCTCGCGCATGAGGTCCATGTCGCGGGCGGTGTCCATCGTGCGCACGTGGGGCAGGACGCCACCGGAGTTGCGCTCGCACGCCCGCGCGTACGCGGTCTGCTCGTCGAGGTACTCCTCGCCCTCGGCCCGGTTCGTCGGAACGGTCGCCTCCTGGTGGTAGGCGTCCAGCTCCCGGTCCGACAGGCAGCGGACGGGGGCCGTGCGCGCGACGCCGCGCGGGTCGAAGCTCACCAGGTCGTACCGCTCGTGCAGGGTCGCGAAGTCGGCGCCGGAGACGGGCAGCGTCGTCACACCCGAACCGCCCGGGCCGCCGAAGTTGAAGATCAGCGAGCCGATCCGCTCGTCGCCCTCCGCCTGGCTGCGGGCGCGGACCAGGGCGACGTCGATCGTGGTGCCGTCCGGCTCGTCGTAGTCGAGCGGTGCCTTCATCGACGCGCACCGCCACTGCGTGCCGTCCGGCATCGGCTCCGGCGGCTGCGGGGGGCCGCCCGCGCCGTACTCCGGGGCGGCCGGACAGGTGCGCCAGGTCAGCTCCTGGTCCGTCAGTGAGGACGGGAGCTCCGGAGCCGGGGGCGGGCTCGGCGGCTGCCCCACGGCCTGCGGCTCGGTCCGCTCGCCCCGGGCCCCCGTGTTCCCCGCGCACCCGGCCGTGGCCGAGAGGCCGACGAGCAGAGCGGCGGCGGCGAGGGCGCCACCCCGGTGGACGGCTGCTGGCATGGCTGCTCCCAGGGTCGGGGACTGCCATCGTCAGCGCGTCGCCGCGGGCGCCGCCCGTTGTGCGGACCCGACCGGGTGACCGGCCGACGCGCCCACGCGGGCGACCCGGCGCGGCGGGTCAGAGCGCCTTGCGGGCGGTGAGCCGGGTGAAGGCGAGCCAGCCGGGCAGCACGGGCAGCCAGAACGTCAGCAGCCGGTAGAGCAGCACGGCCGAGATCGCCGTCCCTTCCGGGAGCCCGCCGAGAGCGGTGAGCCCGACGATCAGCGCGCCCTCCACCGCACCCACGCCACCTGGAGTGGGCGCCGCCGAGCCCAGGGCGTTCCCGGCGAGGAAGACGACGGCCACCATCGCGAAGCTGACCTCGCCACCGAAGGCGCGCACCGAGGCGTCCAGACACAGCACGAAGGCCAGGGTCAGCAGCAACATGCCGCCGATCCCGCTGGCCAGCTTCGTCGGACGCTGGGCGACGTCCAGCATGCGCGGCACGACGCCCGCGAACAGGGCCCGCACCCGGGTGCCGACGAACTGCCGCAGCGGCGGGATCGCCGACACGATGAGCACCAGGACGGCGACCGTCAGCAGCCCCGCGATCACCGTGCGGGAGGGCGGGATGGAGGGGGCCTGCTCCTTCCCCGTGATGTACCCGAAGCTCAGCAGCAGCAGCACGTGGATCCCGAGGGCGAAGAGCTGGGACGCGCCCACGCTGGCGACCGCGTACCCCGGGCGCACCCCGGCCCGCTGCAGGAAGCGCGTGTTGAGCGCGACACCGCCGATCGCCGCCGGGGCGACGAGCTTGACGAAGGAGCCGGCGACCTGGGCCCACACCGTCCGCAGGAACGGCACCTTCTCGGGCACGAAGCCGAGCAGGCTCAGCGCCGCGCCGACGTAGCTCGTGGCGGCGGCGGCCACGGCGAACAGCACCCAGCCCCAGTGTGCCTCGGTGATCATGTCGCCGACGCTGTCGTGGGCGAGCTGCGGCAGCAGGAAGTAGGCGCCGAGCGCACCGGCGATGAAGCTCACCAGGGTGCGGGGCCGGATCCGTTGCAGCTGCACGGGTGCCACGGGGGCCTGTGGCCGTATCCGCAGCACCTCCTCGCGGATCTGCGCGAGGAGGTCCTCCTCCCGCTCCTCCTCCACCGCCCGCTCGACGGCTTCCCGCTCGGTCTTCTCAAGCCGGACGTGCTCCGCCTGCTCGGCGCCGCCGGCCTGCGCGGTGAGCGGCTGGTCGACGCTCTCCGCCGACCGGGCCTCCCGCGCCTCTCGGTGCGCCTTCGCGGCCTCCAGCACCCGCTCGCGCTCCCGCTCGGCGCGCTCCTTCGCGAGCCGGCGCAGGGTGTGCCGCGTGCCCCGGCTGAGTGCGAGGGGCTGCAGCAGCGGGAGGCTGTCGGCCACGGCGTCCGGACCGAGGACGTCCACGGCGGCCCGCACCGAGCGTTCGGCCCCCACGCGCAGGCCGAAGGTGGTCAGGAGCTGGGCGACGTCCATGCGCAGGCTGATGTCACCGGCGGCGATCTCCCCGACCCGCAGGTCGGTGAGGAACACGGCGCCGGAGTGATCCACCAGGAGCGCGTCCCCGCTGAGCCTGCGGTGGGCGATGCGGCGCGACTGGAGCGCGCGCACCTGCAGCCACGCCGCCTCCATCAGCGCGTCGGTGACCTCCGCGTCCGGCACCGCGTCGAGCGGACGTCCCCCGATGTGCTCGTAGACGAGTATCACCGCGTCGGGCCCCAGCTCGGAGGTGGCGATGAGCTTCGGCGCGTTGGCCCCCGCCGCGATGGCCGCGTAGGCCAGCAGCGCCTCCTGCTCCAGGGCCTGCCGCAGGGACTGGAGGCTGCGCCGCTGGGTGAAGCCGCGCAGGAAGAGACGCCGCCACGCCCGGTAGAAGTAGCCGTGGGCCTGTTGCTCCCGGTCGACGATCGTGACGTCCAGGGGCGGCCCGTCCTCCAGGGCGACGATGTAGCGGCGGCCCCGGTCGTGGTCCGCCTGCCCGTCCTCGGCGCGCACCGCGCTCACCGGCGCGAACCCGACGCGCCGCAGACCGGCCAGCAGGTTCTGCCCCGTAGGCCGGACGTTGGGCGAGCCGACGGCGTACACGGTGCCGTAGGCCACGCTCCAGCCGATGAGCACCGTCAGGACGATGGCCAGGGAGGTGGTGTAGCCGCTGATCAGGACGGAGAGGGCGTCGGCGAGCAGCACCACCCACAGCAGCACCCGCCAGCGCGGCCTGCGGGCCATGCCGACCGCCGTCATGTAGGCGATCACCGGCCCGAGGTAGTTGTGCACCGGGTCGGTCAGGCCGCCGCCGGGGGCCGACTTGGTGAACGCCTCCTGGATCGGTGCGGGCGCCGCCTCCGCGATCCACAGCGCCACGGCGAGCGAGACACCGTGGGCGAGCACGGCCGCCAGCACGCCGTCGGCGATGCGCAGCCCGTCCCGTTTGATCAGCCGCTCGATGGCGAAGGCGACGGGCACGATCAGGACGGCGATGCTGGAGACCACGCCCGTGATGCTGATGACCAGCGGCGGCGCCTGGCCCGCGCCCTTGTCGATGTCCTGCTCGATACCGGCCGTCGTGGCGTGGGCGAAGTAGGCGATGGCGAGCACGACGGCGATACCGACGGCGCCGAGCAGCAGCCGCAGCAGGTCCGAAGGGCGGTGGACGCGGGCCGACAGCAGCGGCTCGTCGCCGTCGAGCTGCTCGGACACGTCGGAGTCCGGGTGGGCGGGGCCGCCCGCGATCCGGCGCAGCAGGTCCCGCACCCCGCCGGGGCCGCCGCGCGTCCGGCGGGGCGGCCGCGCGGTCCCGTCCCGGTGGTCCGTGCCGTGGTGGGGGGGCCGGACGCCGTCATCGGGCCCGGGCGCCGCGGCGGCTTCGGGACGCACCGCATCGGCCCGGCGGCCCTCCTCCTGGGGAGGGTTCCCGCCCGGCTGACGTCCGGACTGCTCTTCTCGATCCCGTATCACGCGTCACCGCCCGGACGATGGTGGCACGGGCCGCAGACAGGCGCGTGCAGCAGGGGGCGATGACGGGCGGAGCTGTGATCTTTCCGACCTTCCGCCCGCCCGGCGTGTCCGAGGCGTACGGCACGATGGCCCGCATGGGAGAGCTGCCTGACTACGCGGAACGGGTGCTGGAGGTCGCCGAGCTGATCCCGCCCGGGCGCGTTCTGACGTACGGGGACGTGGCGCGGTGGCTGCGCGAGGACGCCGGGGAGCGCGCGGCCGACGGCGGGCGGCCCGGCGCGATACCCGGTTCCGGCGGGCCGCGTCAGGTGGGCCGGGTGATGGCCCTGTACGGCGGCGCCGTCCCGTGGTGGCGCGTCGTGCGGGCCGACGGCGCCCTGCTGCGCGGCAGCGAGGAGCGGGCGCTGCGCCACTACCGCGCCGAGGGCACCCCGCTGCGCCCGGCGGGCGCGGGCGGCCGGCCCCGGCTCGACCTGCGCCGGGCCCGGTGGGCCGGGCCGAGTGGCCCGGACGGCTCCTGACGGCGGCACGCGCCCCGGCACCGGGACGTTCCGGGCGCCGTACCGGGTCTCCCGGTGGCTGCGGTGCTCCTGGCCGTTCACACTGTCCAGCTTCCGTCATCGTGCGGCGTCCCCCGGGGCGGGCGTGCCGTTCGGGGTAGTGCGGAGACGCTCTGCGGCCCGGCAGTCCGTTCGCGTACCGTCTGCACCATCCAGCACAGACCCCGAGGCCGGCGATCCACGTGAGTTCCCCCCAGATGTCCGATACCTACCGGCTGGTACGCACGCCGCCGGATCGGGCGAGTCTCCCTGCCTTGGACGCAGGGCAGCGGGCTGTGGTTGACCACGACCGGGGCCCCCTGCTCGTCCTGGCGGGCCCCGGCACCGGCAAGACGACGACCCTGGTCGAAGCCGTCGCCGAACGGGTGCGCCGGGGCGTGCGCCCCGAGCGCGTCCTGGTGCTGACCTTCAGCCGCAAGGCGGCCGTCGAGCTGCGGGACCGCATGGCCGCCCGGATGGGCGGCACGGCCCCGCAGGCCACGACGTTCCACTCCTACTGCTACGCCCTGGTGCGCGCCCACCAGGATGCCGAACACTTCGCCGAGCCGGTCCGGCTGCTCTCCGGACCGGAACAGGATCTCCACATCCGCGACCTGTTGGCGGGACACGTGGAAGGCGGGGTTCCGCGGATCGACTGGCCGCAGGAGCTGCGCGCCTGCCTCACCACCCGGGGTTTCGCCGACGAGGTGCGCGCGGTCCTCGCCCGCAGCCGCGAACTGGGCCTCGGCCCCGGCGAGCTGGCCGCCTTCGCCGCCCGCACCGGCCGACCCGACTGGTCGGCCGCCGCCGCCTTCCTCGCCGAGTACCTCGACGTCATGGACCTCCAGGGCGTGCTGGACTACGCCGAGCTCGTCCACCGCGCCGTGCTCCTGGCCGAACGGACCGGGCCGGACGGCGCCGCCGAGTTCCTGTCCGGCGCCTACGACGCGGTGTACGTCGACGAGTACCAGGACACCGACGCGGCCCAGGTGCGGCTCCTGCGGGCACTGGCCGGACCGCCCGGCGCGTCCCGCCCCCTGGTGGCGTTCGGCGACCCCGACCAGTCCATCTACGCCTTCCGGGGCGCCGACGTGAACGGCATCCTCGACTTCGCCGACGTCTTCCCCGGCGCCCGGACGACCGTGCTGCGCACCAACCGGCGCTCGGGAGGCGATCTGCTGGCCGCCACCCGGCAGCTCACCCGCCGGATGCCGCTGCCCCGCCTCCCCGCCGACGCCGTCCGCGCGCACCGCGAACCCCGGCCGCAGCGCTCCGGCGGCCGGGTCGAGGCGTACACCTACCCCACCCCGGGGGCCGAGACCGACAACATCGCCGACCTGCTGCGCCGCGCCCACCTGGAGGACGGCGTCCCCTGGGGGGAGATGGCGGTGCTCGTCCGCGCCGGGGCCGCCCTGCCCGTCCTGCGCCGCGCGCTCACCTCCGCCGGGGTACCCGTCGACGTCTCCGGCGACGACCTGCCGCTGCGCCGCGAACCGGCGGTGACGCCCCTGCTGACCGCCCTGCGCGCGGTCGCCGGCGCGGCGGACAGCGCGCCCGGCACCCCTCCCGATGTTCCCCATGCCCCCGACGCGCCGGAGCGAGCCGGGGAGCGCGCCGGGGCCTGGCTGGACACCGAGACCGCGCTCACCCTGCTCGCCTCCCCCCTCGGCGGCATGGACGCCGCCGACCTCCGCCGCCTCGGCCGCGCGCTGCGCGAGGAGGAACGCGCCGCCGGGCGCGCCGTGCCCCGGCCGTCCGACGAGCTCCTCGCCCAGGCACTCGCCGAGCCGCAGCGCCTGGTCGCCCACGACCCCGCCTACGCGCGCGGCGCCCAGAGCCTCGGCCTCCTCCTGCGCAAGGCCCGCGAGCTGCTGGCCGGCGGCGGCACCGCCGAGGAGGCGCTGTGGGAGCTGTGGAACGGCACCACCTGGCCCGACCGGCTCGAACGCGCGGCCCGGCGCGGCGGTGCCGCCGGACGCAACGCCGACCGCGACCTGGACGCCGTCTGCGCCCTCTTCGCCGCCGCCGCCCGCGCCGAGGAACGCACCGGGGGCCGGGGCGCCCTGAACTTCCTGGCCGAGCTGGACGCCCAGGACATAGCCGCCGACACCCTCGCCGGCCGGGCCGCGCGCCCCGACGCCGTCCGCCTCATGACGGCCCACCGCAGCAAGGGTCTGGAATGGCGGCTCGTCGTCGTCGCCACCGTGCAGGAAGGGCTCTGGCCCGATCTGCGCCGCCGCGGCTCCCTCCTGGAGGCCGACCGCATCGGCCGGGACGGCCTCGCCGAGCCGCTGCCGCCCGGCGCCCTGCTGGCCGAGGAGCGGCGGCTGTTCTACGTGGCCGCCACCCGGGCCCGGGACCGTCTGGTGGTCACCGCCGTGAAGAGCGCCACCGAGGAGGGCGACCAGCCGTCCCGGTTCCTCGCCGAGCTCGGTGTCACCCCCCGGGACGTCGCCGGGCGGCCACCGCGCCCGCTCTCCGTCGCCGGGCTCGTCGCGGAACTGCGCGCCACCACCGTCGACCCCGCCGTCAGCCCGGCCCTGCGGCAGGCCGCCGCCCGTCGGCTCGCCCGCCTCGCCTCCCTGCGCGACGACGACGGCCACTCCCTGGTGCCCGCCGCCCACCCCCAGCGCTGGTGGGGACTGGCCGAACCCACCCGGTCCGCCGTCCCCCTGCGCGACCCGCGCCTGCCCGTGGCGTTGTCCGGCAGCTCCGTCGGCCAGCTGGCCACGGCGTGCTCCCTCCAGTGGTTCCTGGGCCGGGAGGTGAAGGCCGACGCCCCGCCCAGCACGGCGCAGGGCTTCGGCAACGTCCTGCACGTCCTGGCCGACGAGGTCGCCTCCGGAACGACCCCGGCCGACCTGCGGGTGCTCCTCGAACGGCTCGACTCGGTCTGGGACGCCCTCGCCTTCGAAGCGCCCTGGAAGTCGCGGCAGGAGAAGGACAACGCGCGCGCCGCGTTGGAGCGCTTCCTGCGCTGGCACGTCCTGGACCGCTCCGGCCGTCGCACGCTCGCCACCGAGCACACCTTCGACGTCACGCTGCCCGTCGGTGCCGAGGACTCCGACGGGCCCCCCGGGCCCCACGACGCCGAGCACTCCGACGGCTCCGACGGCGGGGTGCGGATCAGGGTGCGCGGCAGCATCGACCGGGTGGAGGAGGACGCCGAGGGCCGGGTCTACGTGGTCGACTTCAAGACCGGCCGGAACAAGCCCTCCGCCGCCGACGTCGAACGCCACCCCCAACTCGCCGTCTACCAGCTCGCGCTCCGCGAGGGCGACCCGGCCCTGGAGGCGGGGGGCGCCGAACTCGTCCACCTGCGCGTCGGTGCGCCGAAGAAGGAGGGCGGCGACGCGCTCCCCGCCGTCCAGCGACAGGAGCCCCTGTCCGCCGACCCGGCGGGGGAGTGGATCGGGGACCTCCTGGCCACCGCCGCCGGACGCGTCCTGGACGAACGGTTCTCGCCCGACCCCGGACGGCACTGCTCGCACTGCGCGTTCCGCTCCTCGTGCCCGGCCCTCCCCGAAGGCCGCCACGTCGTCGAGTGACCCGGACGGACGGCCGGTCTCCGCAGGGCCGGGCACGGGAAGCGGCCGCGCCCCGCCGAAGCCCCCGCGCCGTCGGCGTGATGGGATGGCGCACCGTGCCGGTCGCGGCGCGGTGACCAGGGGAGGGGACGAACGAAGGTGAAGACGGGGAAGCGGAGCGCGGCGGTGGCCGCCGCCGTCGTGCTGGGCCTCAGCGGTTGCGGCCGGGACGACGGGGGGCCGGACGTCGACGGCGCGGCGGGCGACGACCGGTCCTTCTACGAGCGGGCGACCAGCACGAGGCTGGAGCACATGACCGTGGACGAGCTGGAGGAGGCGACCCGCGACACGACGCTGGCGCTCAGCTCCTTCCGGATACGCGGCGTCCTCCCCGTCGACGGGGTGACGACCGAGATGGACCTCACACTGAGCCGGGGCGCGGGCTGCTACGGAAGCATGCGGCAGGACTCCGGCGGCTTCGACTTCGTCGGCCTGAGCGACGGGAACGGCTTCATGAAGGCCGACGCGAGCTTCCTGCGCACGGGCCCCGACGAGGAACTGCCCGACCAGGCGATCGAGCTCATGGCCGACCGCTGGATCGACATGGGATCGAGCGACAACGCCTTCGAGGAGTTCTGCGACCTCGAATCCCTGCTCGACGACCTGACCGACGGCGACGCGGGGCGGAGCGGCACCACCGGGTCGGACTACTCCGTGGGTGAGCCCCGTTCCTTCGAAGGCCGCGAGGTCCTGCCGATCACCGGCGAGGACGAGGACGGCGAGACCCTGACGATCCTCGTCGCCAACGACGACGAGAACCCCCGCATCCTCCGGGTGGAGAGCGACGGACCCGAGGGCGAGTCGTCCCTCACCTTCTCCGAGTTCGACCGGCGGGTGTCCGTCGAGGCGCCCGAGGACGCCGTCACCCTGGAGGACCTCCGGGAGGAGGCGGTCGGCGGCCCCCCGACCGCCGTGTAGGAGGGCCGCTCCCGTGACCGGGCTCCTCCGCTGTCGGAGGGGCCCGCTAGCGTCGGGGGGATGACGGCACGGCTCAGCGACCCCGGACAGCTCAGGGAGCTGCTCGGCATCCCCTTCACCGGGGAGCAGCTGGCCTGCATCACGGCCCCACCGGCGCCCCAGGTCGTCGTCGCGGGCGCCGGGTCCGGGAAGACGACGGTGATGGCCGCCCGCGTCGTATGGCTCGTGGGCACCGGCCAGGTCGCGCCCGACCGCGTGCTGGGGCTGACGTTCACCAACAAGGCGGCCGGCGAGCTGGCCGACCGGGTGCGCCGGGCACTCGTCTCGGCCGGCGTCCTCGACACCGACCCGGCCACCCCGGACGACGAACCGGGCGAGCCGGACATCTCGACCTACCACGCCTTCGCCGGGCGCCTGCTGACCGAACACGGGCTGCGCCTGGGCATCGAACCCACCGTCCGCCTGCTGGCCGACGCCACCCGCTTCCAGCTCGCGGCCTCCGTCCTGCGCTCCGCGCCCGGCCCGTTCGACGCGCTCACCAAGAGCCTCAGCGCCCTCGTCGAGGACCTCCTCGCCCTCGACTCCGAACTCTCCGAGCACCTCGTCGAACCGGAGCGCCTGCGCACCTACGACACCGAGCTCACCGCGCACCTGGAGAGCGATGCGGTACGGCTCACCAACGCCGCCCTGCGCAAGGTGCCGGAAACCGCCCACGGACGGCGCCAACTGCTCGGCCTCGTCGAGGAGTACCGGGCGCGCAAACGGGAGCGGGACCTCGTCGACTTCGGCGACCAGATCGCGCTCGCCGCCCGGCTGGCCCGCGACGTCCCGGAGGTCGGGCGGCTCCTGCGTGAGCAGTACGCCGTCGTCCTGCTCGACGAGTACCAGGACACCTCCGTCGCCCAGCGCGTCCTGCTCGCCGGCCTCTTCGGAAACGGCACCGGCCACCCCGTGACCGCCGTCGGCGACCCGTGCCAGGCCATCTACGGCTGGCGCGGCGCGTCCGTGGCCAACCTCGACGACTTCCCCCGCCACTTCGCCGGGCCGGACGACGCCCCCGCCGCCCGCTACGCCCTCAGCGAGAACCGGCGCAGCGGCGGCCGTCTGCTCGCCCTCGCCAACGACCTCGCCGCCCCGCTGCGCGCCCGGCACGCCGGGGTCGAGGCGCTGCGCCCGGCCCCCGGGGACGAACAGGCCGGGCGGGTGCGCTGCGCCCTGCTGGACACGCACGCCCGGGAGCTGGACTGGCTGGCCGACTCCCTCGCCCACGAGGTGCGCAGCGGCACCCCGCCGGGCGAGATCGCGGTGCTGTGCCGAGGAGCTGCGGACTTCGCCGAGATCCACGCGGCCCTCGTCGCCCGCGACCTCCCCGTCGAGGTCGTCGGGCTGTCCGGGCTGCTGCACCTGCCCGAGATCGCCGACCTCGTCGCCACCTGCGAGGTCCTCCAGGACCCGACGGCCAACGCCGCCCTCGTCCGGCTGCTCACCGGCCCGCGCTGGCGCGTCGGTCCGCGCGACCTCGCCCTGCTGGGCCGTCGCGCCCGGCTCCTGGCGGGGCCCCCGCCCCGCGACCAGGCCGACGCCGACGCCCGGCTCGCCGCCGCCGTCGAGGGCACCGACCCGGCCGAGATCGTCTCCCTGGCCGACGCCCTCGACACCTTCCTGGACCCGGGCGGGCACGAGGACGACCTGCCCTTCTCCGCCGCCGCCCGGGTCCGCTTCGCCCGGCTCGCCACCGAGATCCGGGAGCTGCGCCGCGCGCTGGCCGACCCGCTGATGGACGTCCTGCACCGGGTCCTCGCCGTCACCGGGCTCGAGGTGGAGCTGGCCGCCTCCCCGGAGGCGCTCGCCGCCCGCCGCCGCGAGACGCTGGGCACCTTCCTCGACCTCGCGGCGGGCTTCGCCTCGCTCGACGGGGAGGCGAGCCTCCTCGCCTTCCTCGGCTTCCTGCGCACCGCCGTCCGGTACGAGAAGGGCCTGGACAGCTCGCTCCCCGGAGGAGAGAACACGGTCAAGGTGCTCACCGCGCACAAGTCGAAGGGCCTGGAGTGGGACGTCGTCGCCGTCCCCGGACTCGTCGCCGGGCAGTTCCCCAGCGAGCGCGGCCAGGACTCCTGGCTCACCCAGCCCCGGGTGCTGCCGCACCCCCTGCGCGGCGACGCGGCCACCCTCCCCGAGCTGGCCGGATGGACGGCCAAGGACCGCAGCGCCTACGACACGGCCGTCAAGGAGCACCAGGCCACCGAGGAGCTCCGGCTCGGCTACGTTACCTTCACCCGGCCGCGCACCCTCCTCCTCGCCTCCGGGCACTGGTGGGGCCCCAGCCAGAAGAAGCCCCGCGGCCCCTCGCCGTTCCTCACCGCCGTACGGGCCCACGTCGAGGCCGACCCCGCCCACGGCGAGGTGGAGGTCTGGGCCGACGAACCGGCGGAGGGCACGGAGAACCCGGCCCTGGCCGGGCCCCGGCAGGAACGCGCCTGGCCGCTGCCGCTGGAGCCGGCCGCCCTCAAGCGGCGCCGGGAGGCCGCCGACGCCGTGCAGGCCCACCTCGCCGCCCTGGGTGCGCCGGAGCCGGTGATCCCCGCCCAGGCGTCCGCCCCGGAGGAGGCGACCGGTCCGGGCGAGGCGAGCGCACCGGAGGCCGACCCCGGCCTCACCCCCGAGGAGGCCCGGCTGGCCGCCTCCTGGGACCGCGACCTGACCGCCCTGGCCGGCGAGCTGCGCCGCACCCGCCGCACCCGCCGCGAGGTACCGCTGCCCGCCGTCCTGACCGCCTCCGACCTGCTGCGGCTCGCCGCCGACCCGGAGCAGTACGCACGCGACCTGGTGCGCCCGATGCCGCGCCCGCCCCGCCCCGCCGCCGCCCGCCGGGGCACCCGCTTCCACGCCTGGGTCGAGTCCCGGTACGAGGAACTGGCCCTGCCGATGCTCGGCCCCGACGAACTGCCGGGCGCCGAGGACGACGAGGTGTACCCGGCGGCGGCCGAGCTCGCCGACGAGCGGGACCTGGACGCGCTCAAGGACGCCTTCGCCCGCACCCCCTATGCCGAGCGCACCCCGTACCGCGTCGAGGCCCCCTTCCAGCTGGAACTGGCGGGCCGGATCGTGCGCGGCCGCATCGACGCCGTCTACCGGGACGCGGCCGGGTTCGAGATCGTCGACTGGAAGACCGGCCGCGGCCGGCACGCGGACCCGCTCCAGCTCGCCCTCTACCGGCTCGCCTGGGCCGAGGAGCACGGGCTGGAGCCCGAAGCCGTGCGAGCCGCGTTCCTGCACGTCCGCAGCGGACGGATCGTCCGGCCCGACGCACTCCCCGGCCGGGCGGAGCTGGAGCGGCTGCTCCTGCACGGCGAACAGCCCGCCGACCACACGTCAGCGCGTGTTCACCCAGCGCACCCGTCCACCGGTCCGGGCGGTGGAACCGCGACACACCCACCCGAACGGCACCGATAGGCTCGGCGGGCAGCCCCGCCCGCCCGAGCACGTCGACGAGGAGCAGCGAACCGCCGTGACGACCAGCACCGAGCAGCACCCCGCGCGCCCGATCTCGTTCGCCTCCAGCGGCGGCATCGACCGCAGCGCCGGGTACCGGCTGGACGAGGCGTGGCTGGCCGCCGCATGGAGCCATCCGACCACCCGCTGTTTCGTCGTCTCCGGCGGACAGGCCCTCGTCGTCGACACCGACGACGGCGGCACCGAGCTGGTCACGATGGCGTCCTTCGACGCGCCGATCACCGAGTCCCACCGCTACTTCCTGGGCACGGACACCGACGGCGTGCGCTACTTCGCCCTCCAGAAGGACGCGCTCCCCGGCCGCATGGACGACCTCGCCCGCCCCGCCGGGCTGCGGGAGGCGGGCGCCCTCCTCGCGGAGCGGGACACCGCGCTGCTCGTCCACGCCGTCGCACTGGAGAACTGGCAGCGCCTCCACCGCTTCTGCTCCCGCTGCGGCGAGCGCACCGTCATCGCGGCCGCCGGCCACATCCGCCGCTGCCCGGCCTGCGGCGCCGAGCACTACCCGCGTACGGACCCGGCGGTGATCATGCTCGTCACCGACGACCGCGACCGTGCCCTGCTCGGCCGCCAGGTGCACTGGCCCGAAGGGCGCTTCTCGACCCTCGCCGGGTTCGTCGAGCCGGGCGAGTCCCTGGAGAACGCGGTGATCAGGGAGACGGCCGAGGAGGCGGGCGTCACCGTCGGCAGCGTCGAGTACGTCGGCAGTCAGCCGTGGCCGTTCCCCACCACCCTCATGCTCGGCTTCATGGCCCGTGCCGTGTCCCCCGACATCACCGTTGACGGGGACGAGATCGAGGAGGCCCGCTGGTTCTCCCGCGAGGAGCTGGGCGCGGCGATCCGGGCGGGCGAGGTGTTGCCGATCACCGGCATCTCCATCGCCGCCCGGCTGGTCGAGCGCTGGTACGGTGGCCCGCTGCCCGTTCCGCCGCGCGGCTGACCGCACCGCCGCCCGCACGCGGACCCGGGGCCGGGCGGCCGGGAATCCTCGCGGCCCGTGCCGCGTTCCCCCCTGTGCCAGCCCACACGACGCGAAGGAGCACCAGCCCCATGCAGGGATCCGTGACGATGTACAGCACCACCTGGTGCGGCTACTGCCGCCGACTGAAGGGCCAGATGGACCGCGAGGGCATCCCCTACACCGAGGTCAACATCGAGCTCGACCCGGAGTCCGCCGCGTTCGTCGAGAAGGCCAACGGCGGCAACCAGACGGTGCCGACCCTGCTCTTCGCCGACGGCTCCACGCTGACCAACCCCTCCCTGGCGCAGATCAAGGAGAAGGTCGGCGTCTGAGGCGGCGCCCCGCCGTTCGACGTGGCCCGGGCTTCGGCCGTCCACAGCCGGGGGCGGTATGACGAACCGGCCCCGGCTGTGGACGGCCGGAGCGGGCCGCCGGGCGGACCTGGCAGCATGGCGGGGTGACAGCAGCGACGCGCGCCTCCGCCTTCCCCCGGGTACCGGAGACGGCCGACGCGGTGCTCGACGGGCTCGACCCGGAGCAGCGCGCGGTCGCCACGGCCCTGCACGGGCCCGTGTGCGTCCTGGCCGGCGCCGGGACGGGGAAGACGCGGGCCATCACGCACCGCATCGCCTACGGCGTCCGCACCGGTGTGCTGCCCCCCGCCGGCGTCCTCGCGGTGACGTTCACCAACCGGGCGGCCGGAGAGATGCGGGGCCGGCTCCGCCAGCTCGGGGCCGAAGGGGTCCAGGCCCGCACCTTCCACTCCGCCGCCCTGCGCCAGCTCCAGTACTTCTGGCCCCGCGCCGTCGGGGGCGAGCTGCCCCAGCTGCTGGACCGCAAGGCGGCGCTCGTCGGTGAGGCGGCCACCCGCAGCCGCCTGCGCCTGGACCGCACGGAGCTGCGGGACGTGACGGGCGAGATCGAGTGGGCGAAGGTCACCCGGACCGTCCCGGAGGACTACCCGGGCGCCGCCGCCCGCGCCGGGCGGCTCGTCCCCCGGGACGCCGGGGAGACGGCCCGGGTCTTCACCGCGTACGAGGAGCTCAAGCGCGAGCGGGGCCTCATCGATTTCGAGGACGTCCTGCTGCTGACCGTCGGCATCCTCCAGGACCGGCAGGACATCGCGGAGCAGGTCCGCAGCCAGTACCAGCACTTCGTGGTGGACGAGTACCAGGACGTCAGCCCCCTCCAGCAGCGGCTCCTGGAGCTGTGGCTCGGGGAGCGGGACTCCCTGTGCGTCGTCGGGGACGCCTCGCAGACGATCTACTCCTTCACCGGGGCGACCCCGGACCACCTGCTGGACTTCCGGGCCCGGCACCCGGCGGCCACCGTCGTGCGCCTCGTGCGTGACTACCGCTCCACCCCGCAGGTCGTGCACCTGGCGAACGGCCTGTTGTCCCAGGCCTCCGGCCGCGCCGCCCGGCACCGCCTCGCACTGCGCTCCCAGCGCGACCCCGGGCCGGAGCCCGGCTACACCGAGTTCGCGGACGAGCCGGCCGAGGCGGAGGACACCGCCCGGCGGGTGAGGCAGCTCATCGACACGGGCGTACCCCCGAGCGGGATCGCCGTCCTGTACCGGATCAACGCCCAGTCCGAGGTGTACGAGCAGGCCCTCGCCGACGCCGGCGTCCCGTGTCAGCTGCGGGGGGCCGAGCGCTTCTTCGAGCGGCCCGAGATCCGGGAGGCCGGTATCGCCCTGCGCGGTGCGGCACGTGCGGGCGACAACGATCCGCTGCTCGCGGGGGTGCGCGGGTTGGCCGCACGGGTGCGCGCGGTGCTCCGGGGGAGGGGCTGGCCGCCGCAGCCCCCGGCCGGTTCAGGAGCGGTGCGCGACCGCTGGGAGTCGCTGGCGGCCCTCGTCCGCCTGGCCGAGGACGTCGAACGGGCCCGGCCCGAGGCCACCGTGGCCGACTTCGTGGCCGAACTGGCCCAGCGGGCCGGAGCCCAGCACGCCCCGACGGTCGAGGGGGTCACGCTCGCCTCGCTCCACGCGGCGAAGGGCCTGGAGTGGGACGCCGTCTTCCTGGTGGGGCTGTGCGACGGCGTCCTGCCGATCAGCTACGCCCGCACCCCCGAACAGATCGAGGAGGAGCGGCGCCTGCTGTACGTCGGCGTGACGCGCGCCCGGCAGCACCTGCGGCTGTCGTGGTCGCTGTCCCGTACGCCGGGCGGCCGTCCCGGTCGGCGTCCCAGCCGGTTCCTCGACGGCCTGCGGCCCGGCTCCGGCTCGGGGTCCGGTTCCGGGGCGCCGGGGTCGCCCGCCTCGGGCGGCACCGGGTCGGTGGCGGGCGACCCCGGCGCCGGCGCCGAGCGGGGCGGCGAGCGGGCGCGGCCCGCCCGGCGGCGCTCCCTGGTGCGGTGCCGGGTGTGCGGCCGCACGCTGACCGACGCCGGGGAGGTCAAGCTCATGCGGTGCGAGGGCTGCCCCTCCGACCTCGACGAGGAGCTGTACGAGCGGCTGCGCGAGTGGCGCTCCGCCCAGGCCGGGCGGATCGGCCAGCCCGACTTCTGCGTCTTCACCGACAAGACCCTCATGGCCATCGCGGAGCGGGTCCCGGACGACGAGGGGGAGCTGCGCTCCATTGCCGGGGTGACCGCCCGCAAGGCACGGTCCTTCGGGGCGGAGGTGCTGGCGCTGTGCGCGGGCGAGGAGTGGGACCCCGCACGCCCTGCCGGACAAGCGGAATAACCGCTTCCCTCCGTGGCTCCGACGTCCCCGCTCCGACCGGCGGAAACCCGCCGGAAAAATAGTTTGCGCGCGCCGCCACGCGCCCCATAGCCTTCGGAACGTGGAGAGGCGGGAAGCTTTCCGGCTCCGGCCGCTCCATGCTGTACTTATCCCTGAACATGTTCGGGACCGGCTCCGGCCGGTTTCCGGCCGAGACGCCGAGAGGAGGCGAGACCAGTGAACGGAATCATCGACATCACCCCCGGCAGCACCCGTGCCCTCACGACCGCTCACTCGGTCGTTGCCACCCGCTCCCTCGGCGCCGGAGTCCCGGCCACCGGTCTGTCCGGTGTCCGGACGCGCGCCGAGCGACCGGCCGGGGCGTCCGCAGTGGTGGCGGTGGCACAGGCCAAGGCCTGCGCCTTTACCGCAGCGGCCGTGGATGCCGGCGCATGCCAGAAGCAGCAGTACAGCAAGCACCACACGATGTGGGCCTTCCGTGGGCCTGAACCCTGGAGAGATCCAGCCTGATCGGCGATCAGGTCGGCACCTTCCAGGGCCGCGGAACCCACATCGGGTACCGCGGCCCTTCTGTTTGCCCAAGCAGCCCGGTCACCAGCCGGACCGACAACGACAGACGAGGAAGTCACCAGTGCAGACGCACACCCCGTCACCGCAGACCGACCTGAACCCGCCTGATCCCACGGAGGACCCCTTGACCGCCTTCCCCACGCTCACCGAGCTGGACGACGCCATCGACCGGCTCGGCGTGGCCGTTCCCTGCCGGAGCTACGACCCCGAGGTCTTCTTCGCCGAGGCCCCCGCCGACGTCGAGTACGCCAAGTCCCTCTGCCAGACGTGCCCGCTGCGCGAGGCCTGCCTCGCCGGGGCGAAGGACCGGCGCGAGCCCTGGGGCGTCTGGGGCGGCGAGCTCTTCGTCCAGGGCGTCGTGGTGCCCCGCAAGCGGCCGCGTGGCCGCCCTCGCAAGAACCCGGTCGCGGCATGAACGCCCCCGGCACGATCGACAGTCCGTCCGCCCACGGACCCGCGGAGCAGGACCCGATGAACGACACGATCTTCCCCGCCTACGAGCGCGGCCGGGCCGAGCGGCCCGGCGCCCCACAGAACAGGACCCGTCAGATGCAACTCCTGCCCGAAACCTTGAGCAGGGCCCGAATACAGCAGTACCGCAGCGAGGCCAAGGCCGAGCAACTGGCGTATCAGCTGGTGCTCGCCCGGCGCATGCAGCGGAAGGCCGAACGTGCCTCGATGCGTGCCCGCAGGGCCATCGCGAGGACCGTCATGTACTGAGCACCAGGGAGGCGACCGTGATCCGGCACCGGCACAACGGTGACCACCACACGACCTGACCCAGGACAGCAGCACGGCAGAACCGGTGCGGACCGCACCGGAACCGGGGCCGGGGCGCGTCGGCGCTCCGGCCCCCGCGCGTCACGCCTCAGGCGACCGTGCCCGCCACGGCGGTCGGCCCCTCCGGCCCGCTCCCCTTCACCTCGGACGGCTCGACCTCGGCTTCCTCGACCTCCTCGACCTCGGCTTCCTCGACCTCGTCCGCGGCGAAGCCCGGGAGCCAGTCCTCCAACTCGTCCCGCAGCCGCACGTGCGCTCCGAGCTGGCACAGCACCCCGATCGTGCTCAGCCAGACGCGATGGATCAGCAGGTACGAGGGCGGCAGGTTGAGCTGCTTGCCCAACTGGTAGGCGGGGGAGCGACGGTCGGCGAGGGTGGTCGTCTGCTTGCGCAGCCACTCCCGGGAGAACGGGAAGCTGTCGACGACGGCGGGTTCGATCAGCGGCTGAAGGTAGTCGTACACCGCCTCCGGGTCGAGCTCGACGTCGGGCTTGACGAAGCCTTCTTCGCGCAGCACCGCGTACACCGCGTCGACGTGGCCTTCCAGCGTCATCCGCAGCGCGACCCCGATCGGCTCGGGCAGCCCCTCGGGGAGGCGGTTGACGGTGCCGAAATCCATGACCCCGAGCCGGCCGTCGTCGAGCAGCCGGAAGTTTCCGGGGTGCGGATCCGCGTGCAGGAGACCCGTGCGCGCGGTGCCGCAGAACAGGAACCGTGCCAGGAGCTGCCCCACGTGGTCGCGGTCGTCCTGCGTGCCCTCACGGATGACCGCGGCCAGCGGTGTCCCGTCCATCCACTCGGTGACCAGCACCTGCTCGCACTGGCGCACCACGTCGGGCACGCACACGTCGGGATCCCCGGCGAACTCCGCCGCGTACGCCCGCTGGGCCTCCGCCTCCAACGCGTAGTCCAGTTCTTCGGCCACCCGCTCCCGCATCTCGGCTATGAGCGGCTTGACCTCCATGCCCGGAACGAGGGGCCCCAGCACCCGGGCGAACCGGCCCAGCTGGGCGAGGTCCGAGAGGAGCGCCTCCCCGGCGCCCGGATACTGGACCTTGACCGCCACCTCGCGGCCGTCGTGCCATACGGCCCGGTGCACCTGGCCGATCGAGGCGGCCGCGGCCGGCTTGTCGCTGAACTCGATGAACAGGTCCCGCCACTCCTCACCCAGCCGCTGGGCGAGGACTTTGTGCACCGTGGCGGCGGGCATCGGCGGTGCCGCTTCCTGGAGCTTGGTGAGCGCGGCGCGGTAGGGGCCGGCCACGTCCTCGGGCAGCACCGACTCGAACACCGACATCGCCTGCCCGAACTTCATGGCTCCGCCCTTGAGGGAGCCCAGCGTGGAGAACAGCTGCTCGGCGGTGCGCTGCTGCAGTTCGGCGGCGATGGCCTCGGCGGGTCGGCCCCCGAGGCGCTTGCCGAGGCCGAGCGCCGTCCGGCTCGCGAACCCGAGCGGCAGCGCCGCCAGCTTGGCGGTCCGGGTCACTGCCTTGCGGGGAAGATCTGACATGCACCCCTCCAACTCGCGGATCGGCTCCGGCGGCTCAGGCGCCACCCGGCCCGGACGCCATGGTCACCTCTGCTGCGTCCCACGTCGAGGCTGTGGCGCAGGACTCGTCCCTCTCCTGTGCCGCAGCCCCGCAGGGGCACTCCTCATACGGTCGCACAGCCTCCTCCTCGTGCCGCAGCCCGGGCAGGGTGAAGGAGAGGCGTGTGCCGGGGCGGGCGGCGCCGTCCCCGTCGAGGAGGCTCAGCGCGAAGGACGCGGCGGCCCCGGCCGTCACCGTCGCCAGCGCCATGTCGCAGGCCACGGGACCGGTACGCCGGGCCTGCCGCCACTGGCCCAGCATGAGGGGCCAGGCGGGCTCCCGCGCGGCCCGCCCCCGCAGTATGCAGTCCGCGCACGCCGACTGGCCGGGGAGAACGAGCGGGCCCACGAACCCGGTGGCCTCCACCACGCCGGTGTACAGGTGCGGCCGACCCGCGGCGATCAGCTCCCGGGCCGCGTCGGCCTCCGGGGCGTACGCCGCCAGCCCGTCGCGTGGGGCGATGATCACCAGGTCCAGACCGCCGTCCGGACGGCCGGGGGCGGCGTCACGCGGACGACGCGACCAGGGGGCGGACCGGACCACCGCCTTGCGCAGCGCCGCTGTGCGACGCTCGCCCGTCTGCCGGGGACCCAACCCACCGGGCGCGGTGTCCCACTCGCTCACACAGCCGCCGTCCACGACGTCGATCCGGCCCACCCCGGCTGCCGCGAGAAGGGACGCCAGCGTGCCGCCGACGCGGCCCCCGCCCCGAACCTGGACGTGAGCCGAGCGGCGCGCCGCCAGGAGGCGTACCGCGGTTCCCGCCCGCGGGTGCACGACGGAGAGGGAGGCCAGGTCCGGGCGCAGCGCCTCGGGCACGGCCACCGCCGCGCCCCGCCCGGCGGAGGCGTCGTCCAGCAGCCCGGCACCGGCCAGCCGCTCCACGACCCCGTCCGCCGCGCCGTTCCCCAGGCCGAGGCTTCTGGCCAGCTGTCTCAGCTGTTCCATGCTCCGCGTGCCGTCCAGCAGGTCGAGGAAGCTTCCGGTGGCCGTGTCCACCGGGCCGAGCACGACCGCGTGGGCGGGCGTGACCCCGTACTGGACCGTCTGCCGGTCCCGCCAGCTCCTGCGCAGTGCGGACTTGATCTTCGGATGCATCTCCCGCCCCCTCCGTTATGGCGATACGCCCGACCCCGGCGGACGTGCGCCCGTGAACAGTCAAACCGCGCGAATGCGGCCAGTTCTGACAACTGGCCTCAGCATGGACCAGATCGCCGAGAGCTGCGTGGAGTTGTCCACAGGGCGTGGGTGATGGTCGTACTAGTCATGCGCGAGAGTCACATGGCCTCGGCAGCCGCCGTCCGGGCCGGTACCGTCGGACCGTGACCGCCGAACCTCTCGACAGCGTCCCGCCGCCGAGCTCCGCAGAAGCCCCGGACCCAGGGCGGGTCGAAGTGCGCCGCAGCGACCGACGCCGCCGTACCGTCTCGGCGTACCGGGAGGACGGCCGCACCGTCGTGCTCATCCCCGCCCGCATGTCCCTCGCCGACGAACGGCGCTGGGTCGCGGTCATGCTCGACAAGCTGGCCGCGCAGGAAAGCCGGCGCACCCCTCCGGACGGGGAGCTGGCCGGCCGGGCCCTCGGCCTGTCCGACCAGTACCTCGGCGGTCGCGCCCGTCCCGTCTCCGTCCGCTGGGTCACGAACCAGAACACCCGCTGGGGCTCGTGCACGCCCGCCGAGGGGACGATCCGGCTCTCCCACCGTCTGCAGGGCATGCCCGAGTACGTGCTCGACTACGTCCTGCTGCACGAGCTGGCCCACCTGCTCGTACCCGGCCACGGGCCGGAGTTCTGGCGGCTGCTCGACGCCTACCCGCGCACCGAGCGGGCCCGCGGCTACCTGGAGGGCGTGGCCTCGGCCGGGCGGCTGCCGCATGCCCGCGGCGCACGCGACGGCTGACCTCGCGGCCGGACCGGTTAGCCTGACGCACCAGGGTTCCAGCACGGATGGGGGACGGTCGTTACGCATGGCCAGGGAATTCCAGCGCGGCCACAAGGCCAGACTCAGTGATCTGACGGCGGGGACGGATCTGTACATCGGTGTGCGGATCACCGGGCCCGGCCTGGCGTTCGACATCAGCTGCTTCGGACTCGACGCCGACGAACGCCTGTCGGACGACCGTTACTTCGTCTTCTACAACCAGCCGAAGTCCCCCGAGGGCGCCATCCAGCAACTCGGTGCGCAGGCCGGCGACACCGAGTCCTTCCGGGTGACGTTCGACAAGGTCCCGGACGCCGTGCGCCGCCTCTCCTTCACCGCCACCATCGACGGCGACGGCCAGATGTCCCAGGTCGCGCCGGGCTACCTGCGCATCGTCGCGGGTGGCGAGGAAGTGGCCCGCTACGCGTTCGACGGCTCGGAGTTCAGCACCGAGCGCGCGGTCATGCTCGGTGACTTCTACGTCAAGGACGTCTGGCGCTTCGCCGCCGTCGGCCAGGGCTTCGACGGTGGGCTGGCCGCGCTGCTCCAGCACTTCGGGGGCGAGCTCGCCGAGGAGGCGCAGGCCCCGGAGACGTCGGCGGCCGAGGCCCCCGGCTTCGCCCCGCCCGCCGGTGCCGCGCCGGCCTTCGCCCCGCCGCCGGGCGGCCAGCCGTCCCCGGCCCCCGTGCCCGCTCCCGCGCGGCCCCCGGCTCCGGCGCCCGCCCAGCAGCCGCCCGCCGCGCCCGTTCCGCAGCACGCGGCTCCGACGATCGCCGCCCCGATGCCGGCTCCGGCGGCGCAGCCCCCCGGTCCGCCCCAGCCGCCCGGTCCGCCCCAGCCGCCCGGTCCGCCCCAGCCGCCGGGCTCCTTCTCGCCGCCCGGCGTGCCCGCGCAGGCGTCGCCCCCCGGCTTCGGCCAGCAGCCGCCCGGCCCGGCGGTCCCCGGCGGCTACGGCGTTCCCCAGCAGGGCGGCGCCGGGCTGCGCGTCAGCCTGGAGAAGTACCGCGAGGTGCCCGTCGGCCGGCGCTGGACGCCGCAGAACGGCCAGCTGGTGCGCGCCGACCTCGGCGTCGACCCGCAGCCGGTGCTCGCCCGCCAGGGGAGCATGGTGCTGTACCAGGGCGATGTCGACTTCAGCCACAAGAGCGCCGGTTTCGTCGGGCGGGTGGTCGGGCAGGCCACCGGCCAGGAGATGCAGCTCATGCGCTGCGTCGGTCGCGGTCAGGTCTTCTTCGCCGACGACAGCAGCCACCTCCACCCGATCGAGCTCCAGGGCGACGGCATCTGCGTCTCGGCGGAGAACGTGCTGGCCTTCGACGAGACGCTGCACTACGAGGTGCGGCGCATCGAGGGGCAGGGCATTCCGGGCGGTGTGCTGTTCACGATGCAGTTCCAGGGCACCGGCACCGTCGTGGTCAAGACCCACGGCACCCCCGTCGTCCTGCCCGTCACCCCGATGACGTACGCCGACGCGCAGGCGGTCGTCGCCTGGTCGTCCGCCGCGCAGGTGATCGTCTCCACCCAGGTCCGGCTGCGCCGCACGGCCTATCCGGGGCACAGCGGCGAAAGCGTGAACCTCCAGTTCCGGGGCGCCCCCGGGAACTTCATCGTCGTCCAGCCCTACGAGGTCTGAGGGAGCCCGTCATGACCCAGCAACCGCTCGCGGGCTTCGCCCCGACGCCGCCGGCCGCCCGCATGGAGAACCACGGCAGCCACATGCTCAAGGTCGCCATGGCCTCCGGGCAGGATCTGTACGCCCGCACCGGCTCGATGATCTCCTACGAGGGCTTCGTGCAGTACGAGCCCAACCCGCCGGCCGTGCGGCAGCAGGCCGCTCAGTGGCTCACCGGCGAGGGCGCGCCGCTGATGCGCTGCCACGGGGACGGGCTGCTCTATCTCGCCGACTACGGAGCCGACGTGGTCGTCGTGCACCTCGCCGACGACTCCGTCTCGGTCAACGGCACCAACCTCCTCGCCTTCGACGCGCACCTCCAGTTCGGCGTCGAGCGGGTGAAGGGCCTGGCCAAGCTGGCCGGACAGGGCCTGTTCAACGTCACCGTCGCCGGTACCGGCTGGGTGGCCCTGACCTCCCGCGGCACCCCGGTCGTCGTGGACTGCGGCCGGGGCGAGGACGAGACGTACGTCGACCCGGACGCGCTGGTCGCCTGGTCGACGAAGCTCAAGGTGAAGGGCAAGCGCAGTTTCAAGGCATCGGCCCTGATCGGGCGGGGCAGCGGGGAGGCGTTCCAGCTCGGGTTCTCCGGGCAGGGCTTCGTCGTCGTCCAGCCCAGCGAGGACAGCGCCGACCGCCTGCGTGTGCGCGGCTGAGGGGGAGGAACACCATGCAGAGTCCGCTTTTCGCCCACACCGAGGTGCAGGACGCGCCGCCGTTCGCCCTCCAGAACGACAAGATGCTGCGCGTGGCCGTCAGCGGCCAGCGGGACGTGCTCGCCCGCAAGGGCAGCATGGTCGCCTACCAGGGGCAGGTCCAGTTCGACGGCGAGTACCAGCCCCGGGGCCGGCGCCGGGGCGTCGACCACCTGGACCTGATGCGCTGCTCGGGCGAGGGCACGGTCTTCTTCGCCAACCTGGCACAGGACGTGCACGTGCTGGAGGTGCCCCGCGACGGCCTGACCGTGGACAGCGGGTACGTCCTCGCCCTCGACTCGGGTCTCCACTGGGAGGTCGTCAGCGTCGACAGCCAGTACGGCATCTCGGGCACGGGCAAGTACAACCTGCTCATCACCGGTCAGGGACAGCTGGCCCTCATGACGTCCGGGAAGCCGTTGCTGATGCCGGTGACCCCGGAGCGCTACGTCAGCGTCGACTCCGACGCCGTCGTCGCCTGGTCGACCGGCCTGACGGTGCAGATGCAGGCCCAGACCAGCTCCTCCGGCGTGTGGCGCCGCCGGGGCAACACCGGCGAGGGCTGGGAGCTGAACTTCATGGGCCACGGGTTCGTCCTCGTCCAGCCCAGTGAACTCCTGCCGCCGCAGAACGCGCAGCTCGGCGGTGGCGTGCGGGGCCAGTTCGGCATGGACCGTCCGACCGGGGGCAACGTCTTCACCAACTGACCGGGCCGTAGCGGCGCCCGCCCCCGCAGGGCGGCGGGCGCCACCACGATCCCGGTCCGGATTCCGCTCAGAGCAGCCGCCGGGCCCGTTCCACGAGCCGGACGACGGAGGCGTCGGCCACCTCGGCCACCTCGTCGAACGCGAACCACCGCAGCTCCAGCGACTCGGCGCTGGCCGCCTCCACCGCCCCGGCCGGAGCGACCGCCACGTACTGCACGTCCAGGTGCCAGGCACACGGCGTGTGGTGCCGGTCCAGCCGGGCCGGGCCACCGGGCAGCAGCGCGAGCCCCGCCACACCGGACTCCTCGGTGGCCTCCCGCAGGGCGGCACCGGCCAGCGTGGCGTCCTCCGGCTCGCAGTGCCCGCCGGTCTGCAGCCACATGCGCAGCTTCCCGTGCAGGGTCAGCAGCGCACGGCGGGCGGCGGCGTCGACGACGAGCGCGCTCGCCGTCAGATGGCCCGGTGCGCAGGAGCGCCGCATGGCGTCCGGCCGGGACGCCAGGTGGTCCAGGTACGCCTGCCGCAGCCGCTCCTGCGACTCCTCCGGTGCGGACCACTCCTTCAGCGTCCGCACGGCGTCCTCGTGCAGGCTCACCGGGCGTCGTCGTCCTTGCTTCCGTCGCCGTCCTCGCCGTGACCGTCGTCCTCGCCGCGCCCGTCGGCGCGCTTCTCCGGCTTCTCCGGTGCCGTGCCCTCCGCCGCCGCGCCCAGCATCCGGTCCAGCTCGGAGAAGTCCGGGTGCTCGTGGTGGACGAAGCCGTCGGGGTCGTCCAGGTCGGCCGCGGTGGGCAGCATGTCGGGGTGCTCCCACAGGGCGTCCCGGCCCTCGGCCCCACGGGCGTCGGCCAGGGAGGCCCACAGCCGGGAGGCGTCCCGCAGCCTGCGGGGGCGCAGCTCCAGACCGATCAGCGTCGCGAACGTCTGCTCGGCCGGGCCACCGGTGGCCCGCCGCCGGCGCAGCGTCTCCCGCAGGGCGTCCGCCGCGGGCAGGTGCGGTTGCGCGGCGGCGTGCACGACGGCGTCCACCCAGCCCTCCACCAGGGCCAGCGCCGTCTCCAGCCGGGCGAGCGCCGCCTTCTGCTCCGGGGTGTCCTCGGGCTGGAACATGCCCTGCTGCAGCTTCTCCTGCAGTTCCTCGGGACGGCTCGGGTCGAGCTGTCCGACGACGTCCTCCAGCTTGGCCGTGTCGACGGCGATGCCCCGCGCGTAGCCCTCCACGGCTCCGAACAGGTGCGAGCGCAGCCACGGCACGTGGGCGAACAGCCGCTGGTGGGCGGCCTCGCGCAGGGCCAGGTACAGCCGGACCTCCTCCTGCGGGACGCCGAGGCCCTCGCCGAAGGCCGCGATGTTGCGCGGCAGGAGGGCGGCCTTGCCGGCCGGGCCGAGCGGCAGCCCCACGTCCGTCGAGCCGACGACCTCACCGGCGAGGACGCCGAGGGCCTGACCGATCTGGGTGCCGAACATCGCGCCGCCCATCGACCGCATCATGCCGAGCAGCGGACCGGCCATGGCCTGCATCTCCTCGGGCAGGACGTCCCCCATCGCGGCGCCCACACGCTCCGCCACCGGGTCGACCAGCTCCTTCCAGACCGGCAGGGTGGCCTCCACCCACTCGGCGCGGCTCCAGGCCACCGTGGTCCCGGCGCCGGACGGCAGGGAGGTGACGCCGTCGAGCCACAGGTCGGCCAGGCGCAGGGCCTCCTCGGCCTGCGCCCGCTCCTGGGGGCCGACACTCGCGTCCTTGGAGCCGTCGGCCGCGCCCTGGGCGACGGTCTGCCGGGCGATGTCCTTGGCCATGTCCCAGTTGACCGGACCGCCCTCGTAGCTGAGCATCTGGCCGAGCCGCTGGAAGGCCGCGCCGAGGTCGTTCGGGTTCATCCCGCCGGGGCCGCCCAGCGAGCCGAACATGGCGGCGAGAGGGTTGTTCGGGTCGCCCGGACCGCCCGGCATGCCGCCGAAGCCGAAGGGGTTCCCGCCCTCGCCGCCCTTCTTCCGGCCGTCGTCGCCGTCCTCCGGCTCCTCCGGCGGGAGGCCGAATCCGAATGGGGTGTCACTCACGGAAAGTCCTCGGCTCTGTCGGTGGGTCGTCGGGTCGGCCGGGCCCGGCAGATGTGTGCAGGTCCGTGGCCGGCCCGGTGGGCCGCGTGCGGAAGGCGCGGGGAGCGCCGGAACCGCAGCGTCGGGTGGGTGGGTCCTTCCGAGAACGGCCCACCCGTTTCGCGGGCACTCCCTCCAGCCTAGACACCTGTCAGGCAGGATGGGGCCTGCGCACCCGTACCAGAGACAACCACTGGAGCAGCCCGGTGAGTTCCCCCGAACACCACGTTCGCGCAGCGCGAAACGGCGCTGCCGGTCCCGTCGTCGCCGTCACCGGCGCGGCGCACGGGGTCGGCGCGCTGCTCACCGCGCGGCTGGCGGCGTCCCCGGCGGTCAGGCAGGTCGTCGGCCTGGACGAGGAGCGCGGCGAGACGGAGGGCGTGCAGTGGCACACGCTCGACGTCCGTGACCCCGCCCTCGCGGAGCGGCTGCGTTCGGGCGACGACGGCGGCGAGCCGGTCGACGTCGTCGTCCACCTGGCTCTGGACCTCGACCTGGAGTCCGACGGCGAGGCGCGGACCGCCTACAACGTGCGCGGCACGCAGACGGTGCTGACGGCGGCCGCCGCGGCCGGGGTGCGGCGCGTCGTGCTGTGCACGTCCGCCATGGTCTACGGCGCGCTGCCGGACAACGACGTGCCGCTGGCGGAGGACGCCGAGCTGCGCGCCACCGCCGAGGCGACCGGCGTCGGCGACCTGCTGGAGATCGAGCGGCTCGCCGAACGCGCGCCCCGGGCGCACCCGGGCCTGAACGTCACCGTGCTGCGCCCGTCCGTGCTGGTGGGCGGCGTGGACACGGCACTGACCCGATACTTCGAGTCACCGCGCCTGCTCGTGGTCGCCGGGTCCCGGCCGTGCTGGCAGTTCTGCCACGTCGAGGACCTGGTCAGCGCGCTGGAGTACGCCGCGCTGGAGGAGGTGGACGGTGAGCTGGCCGTCGGGTGCGACGGGTGGCTGGAGCAGGAGGAGGTGGAGGAGCTGTCGGGCATCCGGCGGATGGAGCTGCCGTCGGCGGTCGCGCTCGGCGCCGCCTCCCGGCTGCACCGTCTCGGCCTGACGCCCTCACCCGCCGGCGACCTGGCCTACACCATGTACCCCTGGGTCGTGAGCGGCTCCCGGCTGCACGACGCGGGATGGCGTCCGAAGTGGACCAACGAGGAGGTGCTGGCCGCGCTCCTGGACGAGGTCGAGGGTCGGCACACGCTCGCCGGGCGCAGGCTCGGCCGTAAGGACGCCGCGACGACACTGGGGGCCGCCGGTGCGACCGTCGCGCTGGTCGGCACGGCGGCGCTGGTCCGTCGGGCCCGCAGGCGCCGCGGCCGCTGACGCCGGCGTCCACCGACGCACGCGGGTCCGTCCGCCCGGCACGTGGAAGGACGTTTCCGAAACCACGCCGGGTACGGCAGCATGAGTCCATGGCAGACACGCACGACACAGCCCAGCACCCCGGCGAACAGGGCGCCGCCGACCCGATCCGGCTGCTCGCCGTCCGGGAGACACCGCTTTCGCTGGACGAGGTCTTCGCAGCCGTGGGGGACAGCGCGGCGGGCGGCACGGCCCTCTTCGTGGGCACCGTGCGCGACCACGACGGGGGCAGCGACGTCGACCGCCTCGGCTACTCCGCCCACCCGACCGTGGAGGCCGAGATGCGGCGGATCGCCGAACGCGTCACCGCCGAGTTCCCCGTTCGGGCGCTGGCCGCCGTCCACCGGGTGGGTGACCTCCGGGTGGGTGACCTGGCCGTGGTCGTCGCCGTCTCCTGCCCGCACCGGGGTGAGGCGTTCAGCGCCTGCCGCAAGCTCATCGACGACCTCAAGCACGAGGTGCCGATCTGGAAGCACCAGGTCTTCGCCGACGGCACCGACGAATGGGTCGGCGCGGGCTGACGCCGAGTGGGACACACGTCCGGTTGCACGCCGGGAAAGTGCCCCCAAGAGTGGGAATCTCCGCATTGTCCGTCCGCGTGCCGCCGTCCCGTCGGGGCCGGCGGCGGGACCGGGAGGTTCGCATGGCGTCGCTGGTCTGGCTCCTCATACCCTTGGCGGGGGCGATATACGCGGCCTTCTGGGCCTCCTGGGCCGCTCGGCAGTCCGCTGAGAAGGGGTCCGGTGACGCCGCCGGGGTCGCCGGTTACGACGCGTTCCGCAGCGTGATGGAGCGGTCCGCCGCTGATCGTCACCGCCGCTTCCACCCGGCCGGGGGCCGCGCTCCCGAGCCCGCCCCCACCGGCCCGCACGGCCCTGCGGAGCCCGCCCCGGACGGCCCGTCCCGAGCGGCCGAGTGACCGGCCGGTCCCGTAGTGTCGGGGCATGTCTCGCCGTCACGCCACGATCCTCGCCTCCACGCTGCTCCTCATAGCGATGCTCTGCGCGGTGGCCCTGGTGCGGGTGCCCTACTCCGAACTCTCCCCCGGGCCGACCGTCAACACGCTCGGCGAGTACGGCGGCGAGCCGGTGCTCAGCATCGACGGCCGGGAGTCCTACGACACCGCCGGGAACCTCAACATGACGACGGTCCGCGTGACCGGCGCGGACTACGAGATGACCCTCGGCGAGGCCCTCTACAGCTGGATCTCGGACGACGCCGCCGTCGTTCCGCACGAGTCCCTCTACCCCGACGGCACGACGGCCGAGCAGGCCGAGCAGGAGAACGCCGAGGAGTTCTCCCGGTCGCAGGAGTCCGCCAAGGTCGCAGCCCTGCGTGAGCTCGGTATCCCGGTCACCGAGCGGACCGTGGTCAGGGCCGTGGTCAAGGACGGCCCGGCGGAGGGCACGCTGCGCGCCGGTGACGTCATCAAGGCCGTGGACGGTTCCCCGGTGACGGAGCCGACGGAGGTCGCCGAGCTGGTCACCGAGCACGAGCCCGGCGAGGACGTCGTCTTCACCGTCGTCCCCGTGAAGGCCGCCACGGCCGCCGAGGAGGCCGGCGAGGACCCGGCGGAGGCGAAGACGCGCGAGGTCACCATCACCACGACGGCGGCCCAGGACGACCGCGCCATCGTGGGCATCCAGGCGGGGACGGCGCACACGTTCCCGTTCGAGATCGACATCCGGCTCGCGGACGTCGGCGGCCCCAGCGCCGGGCTGATGTTCGCCCTCGGGATCACGGACAAGCTGACCGAGGAGGACCTGACCGGCGGCACCTTCGTCGCCGGTACGGGAACCATCACGCCCGACGGGGAGGTGGGGCCGATCGGCGGCGTGACGATGAAGACCCTCGCCGCGCGCGCCGCCGGAGCCCGTTACTTCCTCACCCCCGAGGCCAACTGCCCCACGGCCGCCAAGGCCCGCCCGGACGGCCTGACGCTGGTCAAGGTCGCCACCATGGACGACGCCCTGGAGGCGCTGGAGGACATCCGCGCGGACGACACCGAGACGCTCCCGGTGTGCGCCACGGGTTGACCCCGCGCCGCCGCCCGGGGTCGGGGGCGGGCGTCGGCGCCCACCGGCCCGGGACCGGGCGCGGCGGGCGGCCGGAACCGGCGGCGCGGCGGGGTCAGCCCGTGAACGTCGCCGTCAGCGCCTCGGCGAGTCCGGGAACGAGGTTCGAGCCCGTCAGCACCTCGGTCGCGGCGTCCTTCTCCCGTAGCCGCAGGGCGGCCTCCCGCTCACCGTCCCGCAGGACGGCCACCGTCATCCGCACCTCCTGGCGTTCCGGGTGCCGGGCGACCCACGCCGCCAGCTGCTCGTCGTCCAGGTCGGTGGGGACGGAGCCCTCGGCCGTCGGCGGAAGCATCAGCCGTTCGACGGTCAGGGCGCAGCCCGTGACCGCGTCCGGCCAGGCGATGGTGCCGAGGAACTCGTCCAGCGGCAGCCCGTCCGGCAGTTCGTCCTGCTCGATGGGGGTGAGTCCGGTGGTCGGTCGGCCCGCGTCGGGGCCGGGGTCGGTGTCGGCGTCCGGGCCGGCGAGCCCGAGGCGTTCCGCCAGCTCCGGCTCATCGGCCTGGAGCTGCGCGGTGTCGACGAGGGCGAAGAGGCGGGCGGGCTGGTCCCAGCCGAGACCGGAGGCGTACTCGTCGATTTCCAGCACGGCGCGGGTCAGCGGTGACGCGGCCAGGGGGGTTCCGTCCAGGGGAAGGTTGCTCATGCCCATATCGTGCCTTCTGATGCCCCGGGAACGGGAACCGAGTAAAGCTTCGTTAAGTTGACCAGAGTGAGCCCTGCCGTTACGGGGCCGCATCATCCATCGCGATCTTCGAGGTGCGCACCTTGGCTTTCCAGATGCCGGACCGGGGCTCAGGGGGCCCCACCGGGCCACGGATCAGAGTCGGCCAGCCATCCCGGCGCGCCAAGACGCTGCTGGTGACAGCAGGCGTACTGGCCGTGCTGGCCATGCTTTTCGTCATGTTCGCCGGGTTCTGGACCGACTGGCTGTGGTATCGGTCCCTGGACTACACGACGGTCTTCACCACCACGTTGTGGACGAAGATCGGCCTGTTCGCCGTCTTCGGCGTCGTCATGGGCCTCGCGGTCGGGCTGAACATCTGGCTCGCGCACCGGCTGCGTCCGCCGCTGAGTGCGATGTCGCTGGAGCAGCAGAGCCTGGACCGCTACCGGATGGCCGTCGCGCCGTTCAAGAAGTGGATACTGATCGGCGTCACCGCTCTGGTGGCCCTCATCGCCGGGGCCTCGGCCTCAGGCCAGTGGCGCACCTGGCTCATGTGGGTGAACGGCACCTCGTTCGGTGAGCAGGACGCGCAGTTCGGCAAGGACATCTCGTTCTTCGCCTTCGACCTGCCGTTCTACCGGTTCCTGCTGAGCTTCGGCTTCGCCGTGGTCGTCCTGTCGCTGATCGCCGCGGCACTCGTGCACTACCTCTACGGCGGCCTCCGCCTGACGACGCCCGGCGCACGGGCCACGACGCAGGCGACGGGCCACCTGTCGGTGCTGCTCGGCCTCTTCGTCGCGCTGAAGGCCGTGGCCTACTGGCTGGACCGCTACGGGCTCGCGGTGAAGTCCAGCGACATCCGGGGCACCGACGACTGGACGGGGCTGCGCTACACCGACGCGAACGCCTACCTTCCGGCCAAGACGATCCTCTTCTTCATCGCCGGGATCTGCGCGCTGCTGTTCTTCGCCGCCCTGTGGCGCCGCACGTGGCAGCTGCCGATGATCGGCCTGGGGCTGCTGGTCCTGTCCGCCATCCTGATCGGCGGGCTCTACCCGGCGATCGTCGAGCGCTTCCAGGTCCAGCCGAACCAGCAGGCCAAGGAGACGCCGTACATCCAGAAGAACATGGAGGCCACGCGCCAGGCGTACGGCATCGACGGCGTCGAGTACCGGGACTACGAGGGTCAGTCCCAGGAGGAGGCCGAGGCCGACGAGGGCGAGACGCAGGAGAACAACCAGCGGGAGCGGGACGCGGTGAGTGACACCGCCAGCATCCGCCTGCTGGACCCGAACGTCGTCTCCCCGGCCTTCCGCCAGTCGCAGCAGGTGCGCGGCTACTACACCTTCCCCGAGAACCTCGACGTGGACCGCTACGAAGGGCCGAACGGCGAGGAGCAGGACACGGTCGTCGGCCTCCGCGAGATCAACATCGCCGGAGTCCCCGAGGGCAACTGGATCAACAACCACTTCAAGTACACCCACGGCTACGGGGTCGTCGCGGCCAAGGGCACCGAGGTGGACTACGAGGAGGGCGGTGGCACCCCGGTCTTCACCGAGAGCGACCTGCCTCCCCAGGGCCAGCTCCCCGACTACCAGCCGCGTGTCTACTACGGCGAGAAGACGACGATGTACTCCATCGTCGGCGGGCCGCAGCAGGAGCTGGACTACGTCGCCGACGACCAGGAGAAGCTGTACACCTACGAGGGCAAGAGCGGCGTCGACATCTCCGGGACGTTCAACCGGGCGGCGTACGCCATGGCCTTCGGTGAGCCGAAGATCCTGTACTCCGGTGCCATCGGCGACGGTTCGCGCATCCTCTACAACCGCACGCCCAAGGAGCGGGTCGAGGCGGTCGCCCCGTGGCTGACGATCGACGGTGACCCGTACCCGGCCGTGGTCGACGGGAAGATCCAGTGGATCGTCGACGCCTACACGACGTCGAACGGCTACCCGTACTCCTCCCGCACGACCCTGGGGGACACCACGCAGGACGCGCTGACCGACGGCCAGCGCACGGTGCTCGCCCAGCAGGACCAGGTCAACTACATCCGCAACTCGGTCAAGGCCACCGTGGACGCCTACAGCGGTGAGGTGAAGCTGTACGAGTGGGACACCAAGGACCCGGTGCTGAAGACGTGGATGAAGGCGTTCCCCGGCACGGTCGAGCCGCGATCGGAGATCAGTGACGACCTGCTGGACCACCTGCGCTACCCGCAGGACCTGTTCAAGGTCCAGCGCGAGCTGCTGACGCGGTACCACGTGGAGAGCGCCAGCCAGTTCTACAGCGGCAGCGAGCGCTGGCAGATCCCGACGGACACGACGCGGGACAACGAGCCCGTACCGCCGTACTACCTCAGCATGAAGATGCCCGGCCAGGACGAGAAGAGCTTCTCGCTGACCACCACCTTCAATCCCAACAACAGGGAGACGCTGGGCGCCTTCATGGCGGTGGAGTCCGACGCCGAGACGGACGACTACGGCACGATCCGCGTCCTCAAGGTGCCCACCTCCGTGGAGGTGTCGGGGCCGCAGCAGGTGCAGAGCCGGTTCAACTCCGATCCGGAGATCGCCGAGTCCATCAACATCCTCGAAAGAGGTGACTCGGAGGTCGAGTACGGCAACCTGCTGACGATCCCCATGGACGAGGGCATGCTCTACGTCGAGCCGCTGTACGTCCGCGGTGCGGACACCAACTACCCGCGCATGCGCAAGGTGCTGGCCGCCTACGGAGGCGAGATCGCCTACGAGAACACCTTGTCCGACGCGCTCAACGAGGTCTTCGCGGTCAGCGGCGAGGGCGAGCCGCCGGAGGAACAGCGGCCGGAGCAGCCGGAGGAGGAGCAGCCGGAGGAGGAGCAGCCGGAGGAGGAGCCCTCCGAGCCGTCGGAGCCCACTGACCCGACGGCACTGGCCGAGGCACTGCAGGACGCCCAGGACGCGTACGAAGCCGGAGAGCAGGCCCTCCAGGAGGGTGACTGGGAGGCGTACGGTCGCGCCCAGGAGGATCTCCAGGACGCCCTGCAGCGGGCTGAGGACGCCCGGGGCAGCGGGGAGGAAGCCGGTGGCGGCGGGGAGGAAGCCGGCGGCGGAGACGACGCCGGAGAGGCGTGACGGAGGGCACGCGGCCGCGCTGAAGGGGCCGCCCCGCGCCGTGGTAGTGTGGTCTACACAACGGCGCGGGGTGGAGCAGCTCGGTAGCTCGCTGGGCTCATAACCCAGAGGTCGCAGGTTCAAATCCTGTCCCCGCTACTGCACGGAAGGGCCCGGAGTCATCGACTCCGGGCCCTTCCGCTGTTTCGAGTCAACGAGGAACGTCAACTCTTCCTCGCACGAGGGAGTTTGAGCTCTCGTCATATCGGGAAGTCGACAAAACGCCGAAGCGACCTCTCGGGTTGCGGCATACCAGATGTACCCGGGCGGCAGGTGGTGCGACGATGGACGTTATGGGGGAGATGACAAGGCTTGATCGCGCAGCGTGCCGGGATGCCCGTTACGTCGCGGAGGTCGATGACGCCCGGGACGTCCTCACCGTCGCATCCGTCGCAGCCGCTGAATCGACGTCTTCGCCGGTCCACGGCGTGCCGGCGCTGAGCGCGCTCGGCGCGGATCTGCTGCGGCGGGGGGAGCTCGACGAGGCCGAGCCGCACCTGCGTGCCGCCGCCGCCGCAGGGGACCGGGCGGCCGTGAACAACCTGGGCGTCCTGCTGCACCAGCGCGGTCGCACCGAGGACGCCGCCGCGTGCTGGCGTACCGCGGCCGTGGCCGGATCCGCCGCCGCCGCCCACGCACTGGGCAGGTATCACCGCGAGTGCGGTGACGAGTCCGCCGCGTGCTACTGGCTGAGGCAGTCGGCCGAGGCCGGGCACACGCTGGGCGCCTATGCCCTGGCCGAACTGCTCGACCACCGTGGTGAGGACGGCGCCGAGGCCTGGTTCAGGGCCGCCGCCGAGGGCGGTCACCGCGAGGCCGCCCACCGGGTGGGACTGCACCTGCTGACCGCCTCCGAGGGGGGTGCGCAGACGGCCGAGCCGTGGTTCCGGCAGGCCGCCTCGCGGGGGCACAGCGGCGCCGCGCTGCGCCTCGGTGTACTCCTGGAGGAGCGGGGGGACACCCGGGAGGCGGGGCGCTGGTACCTGATCGCCGCCGGTGAGGGGGAGCCCGGCGCGGCGTGCGCGCTCGGCTTCCTGCTGCGCGACGCGGGCAACGAGGAGGCCGCTGAGGAGTGGTGGCGCCGCGCGGCCCGGGAGGGTGACGGCAACGCGGCCAACGCTCTCGGCGCTCTCCACGCCGAACGGGGCCAGCGGCCGGAGGCGGAGCGGTGGTACGTGGCGGCCCTGGACGCCGGTGACATCAACGGCGCCTTCAACCTCGGCCTGCTCTGCGCGGGCCAGGGCCGGGAGGCGCAGGCCGAGCAGTGGTACCGCAAGGCCGCCTACGCCGGGCACACCGAGGCGGCCAACGCCCTGGCCGTCCTCCTCCTCCAGCGAGGCGACACCGACGGTGCGGAGCCGTGGTTCTCCAAGGCCGCCGAGGGCGGCAGCGTGGACGCCGCCTTCAACCTGGGCATCCTGCACTCCGGTCGCGGCGCGCTGGACGAGGCCATGCGCTGGTACCGGCAGGCGGCCGAGGTGGGGCACGCGGAGGCCGCGCTGCAGGTCGGCGGCTCGCTCCTGCGGGAGGGCGACGAGAACGCGGCCGAGCACGTGCTGCGCCGTGCGGCGGAGGGCGGCAGCGTGGAGGGGGCGTTCCGGCTGGCCTCGCTCCTGGAGCACCGCAGCGCCGGCAGGCCGCCGCAGGACGGCGTGCCGGAGTACGAGCGCTGGTACGCGGAGGCCGCCGGGGCCGGTCACCGCCGTGCGCAGGTGCGGGTCGGCATGTGCGCGGCCGCACGGGGCGACGTGGTGGCCGCAGCGCACTGGTACCGCGCGGCGGCCGAGGAGGGCAGCTCCAGCGGCGCCTTCAACCTGGGGCTGCTGCTGGCGCGCGAGGGCGCTGAGCCCGAGGCGGCGTTGTGGTGGGCCCGTGCCGCGGAGGCCGGTCACGGCCGCGCGGCGCTGCGGCTGGCGCTGCTCGCGGCCCGGCGCAACGAGCTGGCCGAAAGCCGGCGCTGGTGCGCCCGCGCCGTCGAGCTGGGCCCGGCCGCCGTGGCGGAACGCGCTGCCCGGCTCAGCGACGCTCTGCACTCCGAGCTGTCCGCATGACGCCGACCCCCTGCCGTTGTATCGATTTGCGCTGGTCGTCGCCCCAAGGCTAGAGTGAGGATCACAACGACGCGGGGTGGAGCAGCTCGGTAGCTCGCTGGGCTCATAACCCAGAGGTCGCAGGTTCAAATCCTGTCCCCGCTACTGAAAAGCCGGTGGCCCGGAACCGAGAGGTTCCGGGCCACCGGCTTTTGTGTGTCACCGGGGGGGACGCGGGGCGGTGTCACTCGGTGGCACACAAGACCGGTGCTCCGACACCGGGACAAAGGCGAAGAGGTGCGTTACGCGGCGGCCGCGCAGGTGGGGCACACGCCCCGGTAGATCACGGACGCCTCGGAGATGCTGAACCCGTAGCGCTCGCTCTCGGGGAGGGAGCCCAACGGATCGGACGCCGGGTGGACGTCCCGAATGGTGCCGCAGCGGGAGCACACCAGGTGCTGGTGGGTGTGGTGGGCGTTCGGGTCGTAACGCTTGGCCCGCCCGTCCGTGCTGACCTCGATCACCTCGCCGAGCGTCACGAGCTCGCTCAAGGTGTTGTAGACGGTCGCGCGAGCGATCTCGGGGAGCTTCTCGGCGGCGCGCGCGTGCACCTCGTCGGCGGTGTAGTGCACGTGGTCACCGTCGAGGACCTCGGCGACGACGCGCCGTTGCGCGGTGAGCCGCCAGCCGCGGTCGCGCAGTCGGTCCAGAAGGTCACTCATTGATCCCACCCATCGTTCAGGTGGAGCCAGCTTAACAGTGGCTCCCGCCTGGCCGGACACTGTACGGGTTTCATATGCATCTTGACTTGGACTGAGTCCAATGTAGGCTCGGCGTCGGCGACAGCCAAGGGACAGGACAGACGCAGGAGGCGTGAGAGTGACTGCTCAGAGCGAGACGACCGGTCCGCTGACCACGGAGGCCGGTGCTCCCGTCGCGGACAACCAGAACAGCCAGACGGCGGGCGTCGGCGGTCCCGTCCTGGTGCAGGACCAGCTCCTCCTGGAGAAGCTCGCCCACTTCAACCGCGAGCGGATCCCGGAGCGGATCGTGCACGCGCGGGGCGCCGGTGCCTACGGCACCTTCACGGTGACCGCCGACGTGACCCCCTACACCCGGGCGAAGTTCCTCTCCGAGATCGGCAAGGAGACCGAGGTCTTCCTGCGCTTCTCGACGGTGGCCGGGAACCTCGGTGCGCCCGACGCCGTCCGCGACCCGCGCGGTTTCGCGCTGAAGTTCTACACCGAGGAGGGCAACTACGACCTCGTCGGCAACAACACCCCGGTGTTCTTCATCAAGGACGCCATCAAGTTCCCCGACTTCATCCACACCCAGAAGCGCGACCCGTACACGGGTTCGCAGGAGGCGGACAACGTCTGGGACTTCTGGGGCCTGTCGCCCGAGTCCACGCACCAGGTGACCTGGCTCTTCGGTGACCGGGGCATCCCGGCCACCTACCGTCACATGGACGGCTTCGGCTCCCACACCTTCCAGTGGACCAACGACGCCGGCGAGGTCTTCTGGGTCAAGTACCACTTCAAGACCGACCAGGGCATCGAGTGCCTGACGCAGGAGGAGGCCGACGTCCTCGCGGGCAAGGACCCGGACAGCCACCAGCGTGACCTGCGGGAGTCGATCGAGCGCGGCGACTACCCGAGCTGGACGGTCTCCGTCCAGATCATGCCGGCGGCCGAGGCGGCCTCCTACCGCTTCAACCCGTTCGACCTGACGAAGGTGTGGCCGCACGCCGACTACCCGTGCGTCGAGATCGGCAGGCTGGAGCTCAACCGCAACCCGGAGAACATCTTCGCCGAGGTCGAGCAGTCGATCTTCTCCCCGCATCACTTCGTGCCCGGCATCGGCCCCTCGCCGGACAAGATGCTCCAGGGCCGCCTCTTCGCCTACGGCGACGCGCACCGCTACCGCGTCGGCATCAACGCCGACCACCTGCCGGTCAACCGCCCGAGGGCCGGCGAGGCCCGCACCCACGGGCGCGACGGCGTCATGTACGACGGCCGGCACGGCCGGGCGAAGAACTACGAGCCGAACAGTTTCGGCGGCCCCTTCGAGACCGGCCGCCCGCTGTGGGAGCCGCTGCCCGTCTCCGGGGCCACCGGCGAGCACGAGGCGCCGCGGCACGCCGAGGACGACGACTTCGTCCAGGCGGGCAACCTCTACCGGCTGATGTCGGAGGACGAGAAGGAGCGCCTGATCAACAACCTGGCGGGCTTCATCGCCAAGGTCTCGCGCGACGACATCGCGCAGCGCGCCATCGAGAACTTCCGCCGGGCCGACGCGGACTACGGCAAGCGCCTGGAGGCGGCCGTCGGGGCGCTGCGTGGCTGACGTGCCACGTCACTGACCGCGGCGAGCGGTCGCTCGCCGCGGTCCAGGCCCTGCGCGGCGGGTCACCGCTCGCCGCCCGGGCCGGAGGGGCCGGACCCGCCAGTCAGCGCGGTGTTCCGGCCCCTCCGGTGCGTCCGGCCGTCCTCACACCGGGACGGCGCCGGGCCGGGACGGGTCCGGAACGGCGTCTCTCGCCGTGGTCCAGCAGCGGACGATGTCGCGGACGGAGACGATGCCGACCGGTTCTCGGTCGTCGAGCACGATCAGATGGCGGAAGCCGCCGCGGGTCATCGCTCCTGCGGCCTCCTCCAGCGTCCAGTCCGGTGAGGCGAACACCACGGCGGTCGTGGTGTGGGCGTGCGCGGTCTCCCGGTCGGGGTCCTGGCCGCAGCCCACGGAGTTGAGGACGTCGCGCTCGGTCAGGATGCCGAGCCCGCTGGTGTCGGTGTCGAACACCACCGCTGCGCCCACCCGGCGCCCCGCCATCAGGCAGGCCGCCTGGCGCAGGGTGTGGGTGGGCCCGATGGTGAGGACCAGGGTCGTCATGGCGTCGCGGACGAGGATGGGCATGGTCGTCGTGCCACCTCCTTGGCGGAGCCGGGAGCCGTCCTGGCGTCACGAGAACGGATTCACAAGCTCACAAGCGGGTGAGTGTTCATAGTCACACGCTCCCCGGCGCCCAACAAGACCGCGTGCGGGCCCGTCTGACGCCCGTTCCGCCGCCCCGGCGTCCGTTCCCCACCCCCGGGCCGACCGACGGTTCGGCCGCGGATCAACCGACGGTTCGGCCGCCGTTGCGGCCACCGAGGTAGTCCAGCATCTCCTGGTGAAGGAGGCCGTTGGAGGCCGCCGCGTCACCGCTGTGCGGGCCGGGACGGCCGTCGAGCCCGGTGAACGTGCCCCCCGCCTCCTGCACGATGATCGCGTTCGCGGCCATGTCCCACAGGGACAGCTCGGGCTCGGCACACAGGTCCACCGACCCCTCGGCGACCATCATGTACGGCCAGAAGTCGCCGTAGGCCCGGGTGCGCCACACGGTGCGGGTCAGGTCGAGGAACCCGCCGAGCCGCCCGCGCTCCTCCCAGCCGGAGAGCGAGGAGTAGGCGAACGAGGCGTCCCGCAGCCGGGCCACCCGGGAGACCTGCATCCGCGAGGCCGACGAGAGGCTGCGGCCGGTGTACGCCCCGCTGCCGAGCGCCGCCCACCAGCGGCGGTGCAGCGCCGGGGCGGACACGACGCCCACGACCGGCCGGTCGCCTCCCTCGCCGCGTTCCATCAGCGCGATGAGCGTGGCCCACACCGGCACACCCCGCACGTAGTTCTTCGTGCCGTCGATCGGGTCGATGACCCACCGCCGGGGGCCGGAGCCCTCGGTGCCGAACTCCTCGCCGAGCACGGCGTCCCGGGGCCTGGCCCGCTGCAGTGAGGAGCGCACCAGCTCCTCGGCCGCCTTGTCGGCCTCGCTGACCGGGGTCATGTCCGGTTTGGTCTCGACCTTGAGGTCCAGCGCCTTGAACCGCTCCATGGTGGCGGCGTCGGCGGCGTCGGCCAGGACGTGGGCGAGACGCAGATCATCGTGATAGTCCGGCATGATCGAACAGTATCCAGTGGGCGGTGGCCCGGCCACATGGGCCGTCCGTCCGGGCGCGTGCCCGTGTCGCGAGGGGGAGGACGGCGAACGGACCTCTTCCTTCCGATGTCTTGACTTGCCCCGGCCCCGCGTTGATCCTGTGCCGCACATCCGACGCGCCGCCAGGGGAGGGGAGCATGCCGAGCGCACGTGAGTCCTTGCTGATCGCCGCCCAGTCGGCCCTCGCGGCGCAGCCCTGGGCGACCGTGCGCATGGTCGAGGTCGCGGCGGCGGCCGGCGTCTCCCGGCAGACCCTCTACAACGAGTTCCGCACCAAGGAGGGCCTCGGCGCCGCCCTCGTGGCCCGCCAGGTCGACGGCTTCGTGGCGGGCGCCGCCGACGCCGTCACCGCCGCCCGGCGCAGCGGTGGTGACCCGGCCGTGTGCTGCGCCGCCGCCGCCGTGTGGATCCTGTGCCGGGCGCGGGAGGAACCGCTGGTACGCGCCGCGCTCACCGGCTTCTGGAACTCGCGGCTGCCCCTCCCGGAGGTGCCTCCCTCGCAGGTCGTCGAGCGGCTGTGCGCCGGAACCCTCGACGCCTTGTCCGGCAGCGGTGAGGCCGAGCTGCGCCGGGCCTGCGAGACCGGGCTGCGGCTCGCCCTGTCCTATGTCGTCGCGCCTCCGTCGGAGCCGGAGGCGCCGGCCCGGGTGGCCGCCGTCGTGTCGGCGCTGCTGGCGGGCGCCCCGGCCGGTGCGGACCGGCGGGTGCCCCCGCAGGCCGCGCCGAGCCCGCCGTGACCGGAGCAGGGACGGGCGCCGGAACGGGCGTCAGTCACCCTCGTGGTGTTCCCGGGCGGCCAACAGCCGACGCAGCGAGTACAACCGGGCCGGCTCCGCGTGGCCTGCGGTCACCCAGGCGTCCAGCGCGCAGTCGGGCTCGTCGTGGCTGCAGGCGCGCGGGCATTCCGCGGTGCCCGGTTCCAGGTCGGGGAAGGCGTGGATGACGCGGGACGGGTCCACGTGGTGCAGCCCGAAGGACCGCACGCCCGGGGTGTCGATGACCCAGCCCTCGTCGTCCGGCAGCGGCAGCGCCAGCGCGGACGTCGTCGTGTGGCGACCGCGTCCGGTGACCGCGTTGACGTGGCCGGTGGCCCTGCTGCGGTCCGGTACGAGCGCGTTGACCAGGGTCGTTTTGCCGACGCCCGAGTGGCCCACGAACACCGTCACCCGGCCGCCCAGCAGGTGCCGCACCGCCGCGACGGGCTCGTCGTGCCGGGCCGCCACCGCGCGCACCCCCAGGGGGGCGTAGGCGGCCAGCAGCTCCTCGGCGGGCGCGAGGTCGGCCTTGGTGAGGACGAGCAGCGGGTCGAGCCCGGCGTCGAAGGCCGCCACCAGGCAGCGGTCGATCAGCCGGGGGCGCGGCTCGGGGTCGGCGAGCGCCGTGACGATGGCCAGCTGGTCGGCGTTGGCGACGATGACGCGCTCGTAGGGGTCGTCGTCGTCGGCCGTGCGGCGCAGCACGGACGACCTCGGCTCCACCCGCACGATGCGCGCGAGCGTGTCCTTCTCCCCGGAGAGGTCCCCGACCACGGCGACCCGGTCGCCGACGACGACGCCCTTGCGGCCCAGCTCGCGGGCCTTCATCGCGGTGACCGTGCGACCGTCGACGAGCGTGGTGACGCGGCCCCGGTCCACGGTGAGGACGAAGCCCTCGGCCGCGTCCTCGTGCTTGGGCCGCAGGCGGGTCCGGGGCCGGCTGCCCCGGCGTCCGGGGCGGACCCGGATGTCGTCCTCGTCGGTGTGCTTGCCGTAGCGGCGCATGCCGGACGCCGTCCTCAGCCGGGCAGGCCGAGCATGGACCGCCACATGCCGGGGAAGTCCGGCAGGGTCTTGGCCGTCGTGGCCACGTTCTCCACCTCCACGCCCGGGACGACCAGCCCGAGCAGCGCGCCCGCCGTGGCCAGCCGGTGGTCGTCGTAGGTGTGGAAGACGCCGCCCCGCAGCGGGCGCGGGCGGATGCGCAGGCCGTCGGCGGTCTCGGTGACGTCGCCGCCGAGGCCGTTGATCTCCTTGGTCAGCGCGGCCAGCCGGTCCGTCTCGTGCAGCCGCAGGTGGGCGACGCCGCGCAGCACGGACTCCGAGTCCGCGAGGGCCGCCACGGCGGCGATGCCGGGCGTCAGCTCGCCCACGTCGGACAGGTCGACGTCGATGCCGTGGATCGCGCCGGAGCCGGTGAGCGTCAGCCCGCGCTCGTCGAGCTCGCAGCGTCCGCCCATCGTGGTGAAGATGTCGCGCAGGGCGTCACCCGGCTGGGTGGTCTGCGTGGGCCAGTCCGGGACGGTGACCCGGCCGCCGGTCACCAGGGCGGCGGCCAGGAAGGGCTGGGCGTTGGACAGGTCGGGCTCGACGACCAGGTCACGGCCGAGCAGCGCGCCGGGCGTCACCCGCCACACGCCCGCCTCTCCGCCGGCCTCCGGGGTGTCGACCTGCGCTCCGGCCGCCCGCAGCATGTCCACCGTCATGCGGATGTGCGGCATCGACGGCAGCGTCTCGCCCGTGTGCCGCACCTCGACACCCTGGTTGAACCGGGGGCCGGAAAGCAGGAGGGCGCTCACGAACTGGCTGGAGGACGAGGCGTCGATCGCCACCGGACCGCCGGTCAGTGAGCCGCCGCCGTGGACGGTGAGCGGCAGGGCGCCCCGACCGTCGTCGTCGATCCGGGCGCCGAGGGTGCGCAGCGCGTCGATGACGCCGTGCAGCGGCCGTTCGTGCGAGCGCGGGTCGCCGTCGAAGTGGACGGGGCCGTCGGCCAGCGCGGCCACCGGCGGCAGGAAGCGCATGACGGTGCCCGCGTTCCCGACGTCGACGGTGGCCGGGCCGTGCAGGCCCGCCGGGATGATGCGCCACGCCTCGCCGGTGCCGTCGGGGCCGACGCCCTCCTCGATGCCGACGCCCATCGTGCGCAGGGCCTCGGCCATCAGCACGGTGTCCCGGGAGCGCAGCGGCCGCCTGATCCATCCCGGGTCGGCGGCGAGCGAGGCCAGTACCAGTGCGCGGTTGGTCACCGACTTGGAGCCGGGCACGGTGACGTTCGCGTCGACGGGACCGGACGCGGACGGCGCAGGCCAGAGTGCAGCGGTGGCGGTCATGGGCCTCACTCTAGTCCGTGCGCCACGGCGTCGGCCGTGGGCGCGTGCCCGCACCCGCACGACGTCGCACGGAGGCCGGCCTCGGGCTTGTACGACGTGCGGCTCCGGGACGCCCCCGGGACGCACGTCCTACAGCCCGAGCAGCCAGCTGCCGCCGCCGACCAGGGAGCACAGCGCGACGGCGTGGAAGAAGAGCAGCCAGCCCAGCGGCGGCACGTTGGTCAGCCGGGCCAGCTGGTCGGCGTCGCTGTCGGGAGCACCGGCCGCGCCGGCGGCACCGGAAGCACCGGGTACCACCGGCACGCGTCCCCGGTCCCGCCGCCGTCTCGCCTGGAGCTCGAACACCGGACGTGCGCCGCCCAGGAGGAGGAACCACACCACGGCGTAGGCGAACAGGGCCTGCACCTCGCCCGGGGTCAGCCAGGAGACGAGGATGAACACCGACCCCGTCGCGACGACGCTGAGGACGCCGTAGGTGTTCCGGACCATCACCAGCAGGGCCAGGAGCAGCGCGGTCGTCCCCCACAGCAGTGCCGTGATGCGCCCCGACTGCAGGAGCCACGCCCCGCCGAGCCCGAGCAGGGGCGGCGCCGTGTAGCCGGCCGCGGCCGTGAGGACCATGCCGAGGCCCGTGGGCTTCCCCCGCGACACGGTGAGCCCCGAGGTGTCCGAGTGCAGACGTATGCCCTGGAGTTGACGTCCCGTCAACAGTGCCATCAACGCGTGGCCGCCCTCATGGGCGATCGTGACGGCGTTGCGGGCGAACCGCCACGACCCGCGTATCCCCACGACGGCCAGCGCGACCAGACCTGTGGCGATGACCAGCCACACCGCCGGAGCCTGCTGGATACCGGTGACCCGGTCCCACATCTCGGTGACGTCGTCGATGCCCATGGGTTTCCTCTCCCGCTCCCGCCGTCGCCCCACCTTGCCACGTCACCCGTGGGCGGTCGGCCTCGAAGAAAGATCCGGGCGGTGTCCTCAGCAACCTTCGGCGCCCCCGGGCGTAGCACTCCTTGCGGTAGCAGTCCGGACCGGCCACGGGCAGGCCGGAGAACAGGAGAGTGCCAGGTGAAGATCGCCTTCCTCCTTTACAACGCCTACGGGATCGGCGGAACGATCCGCTCCACGGTGAACCTCGGCGGTGCGCTGGCCGTCGCCGGCCACGACGTCGAGATCGTCTCCGTCCACCGCACCCGCGACGCGTTGCGGCTCGGCCTCGCCCCCGGCGTGCGGGTCCGTTCGCTCATCGAGTGCCGCCGGGGCGCCCCCGGCCACGACGGCGACCACCCCCACGCCGCCGAGCCCACCGCGCTGTGGGAGGACAGCGGCGTCAGCAACGGTCCGCTCGCCCCCACCCGGCTGACGGACGAACGCGTCGCCGCCTACCTGCGGGCGACCGACGCCGACGCCGTCATCGGCACCAGACCCGTCCTCAACGGCTACCTCGACCGCTACGGGACGTCGCGCTACCTGCGCGTCGGGCAGGAGCACCTCACCCACGACTTCCACAACCCGCAGCTGCGGGAGGACCAGAAGACCGCCGTCGCCGGGCTCGACGCGTTCGTCACCGTCTCCGAGACCGACGCCGCCCGCTACCGCGCGGTGCTGCCGGGCGTGCGCACCCGCATCCTGTCCATCCCCAACGCGGTGCCCGCCGTCCCGGTGGCCCCTTCCGACGGCGGCTCTCGCACCGTTGTCGCGGCGGGCCGGCTCATCCCGGTCAAGCGCTACGACCGGCTCGTGCGGGCCTTCGCCAAGGTGGCGGCCGACCGTCCCGACTGGAGCCTGCGGCTGTACGGGCGGGGCGCCGGGGCCGAGGGCCTGCGGGCACTCGTGACCGACCTGGGCCTCTACAACCAGGTGCGGCTCATGGGCGCGGTCACGCCGATCGAGACGGAGTGGGCCAAGGGCGCCATCGCCGCCGTCTCCTCCGACGCGGAGTCCTTCGGCATGACGATCGTCGAGGCCATGCGCTGCGGCGTGCCCGTCGTCTCCACCGACTGCCCCTTCGGGCCCCGGGAGATCATCACGCACGGACGGGACGGCCTCCTGGTCCCACCGGCCGGCGGGGAGGACGCGTTCGCCGGGGCCCTCCTGCGGCTCATCGACGACGCCGACGAGCGGCGCGCCCTGGGCGCCGCCGCCCGCGTCACCGCCCGCGCCTACGACCCCGACCGCATCGCCGAGCGCTACGTGCGGCTCTTGACGGAGCTCCGGCCGGTCCACCGGCGCGCGGCCGACGGCCTGCTGCGGGCCGCCGCCACCGTGCGCCGCCGACTGTGCCGCACCCCGCCCGAGCCGCCACCGACGGGCGCTGCGCCCGCCCCGCGGGCCCGCGCCGCCGCCACCCGCGACGGGGGCGTCGTCGTCCGGCTCGACCCGGCGGGACTGCCGCCCGAGCCGCTGGACCTCGTCCTGCGCCGACGCGCGGACTCGGCGGACTCAGCGGGTCAGCAGCTCGTCCTGCCGCTGCCGCCTCACGCGGCCACGGTCGACGGCCGGGTCGAGGTCGTCGTCGAGCGGGCCGCCCACACGCTCGCCGAAGGCCGCTGGGACCTCTACGTGGCGCAGCGCGGCAATCGCCGGGTCCGCCGGGTGCGGGCGGAGCTGGTCGAGACGGCCGCCCTGGTCACCCTCGCGCCCCGGGCGACGGAGGCCGGCGTCGCCGCGTGGGTGCCCTACACCACCGCGCACGGCAACCTGAGCGTGCGGGCGTGGCTGCGTCCGACCCACGCCGAGGTGGAACAGGTCGTCGTGGGGGAGGCGTCGACGGCCGTCACCGCCCGCCTGATCGGCGCCGAGCCGGGGCCGGACGCCGTCCTGCTCGCCGCCTCCCGGCTCGGCGCCGCGCACGACTTCACCGTGCCCGCGCAGCCGCTGGGCGGGGCCCGGTTCGCCGCCACGCTGCCCCACGGGGAGGCGCTGGCCCGGCGCGGCGCGGCGCACGACCTGTGGGACCTGCGCCTGCTGCCCGCGCCCGGCGCCGCCCCCGCACCGCTCGGCCGCATCGGCGGCGACTCCGCCGACCGCCGCAGGACCGACGTCTACCCCGCCGTCGAGCTGCCGCACCCGCAGCGCGGCACGACCCGGGTGCGCCCGTACATCACCTTCCGCAACGAACTGGCCCTCAGCGCCCGCACCGTCACCCCACCCCCCGAGACCACCTGACCCACCCGCCCGCACAGCCCCTCCGCCGACCCCGTCCGTCGGAGTGCCGTGGCAGGCTTGCACGCATGTGCGGTAGTTCCTGAACTGTCGCGCTGTTAATAATTCTTGCTCGACAGCAAACACTCAGGTCAAGTGCCAGAGCCCCGGGCCGCTCCGAGGCTCTGGCCGTACCCGTGGTGACTCATCGCTGACTCCCGGGCATCAGGCCCCACCTGGTCGAGCCCGTCCGTACTGTCGGTGGAGCCCGCTGACCTTCCCAACCGCTTCGGCACCTTCACCAGCGCCCAGTCGCCCTGCGTCGACATGATCATCGACTACCTAGCGCGCAACGGCACCATTGACGTTGGGGCTCTGCACGAGTCCCCCTTCGGATCGCTCGCCCCTCGCAATACGGAGGAGTTGTTCGAGAAGGCGGAGATCGATCAGATCGCCGCAGTCATCCGGGGGTCCGCGCTACTGCGGTCCCGAGCAGGGTGCCGCATGAACGGCCTCTCGGTGAGCAACCCGCGCAGCTAGGGTTGTCGCTATGACGCTCTCGGTACCTTCGGCGCGTGCCGTCGACTTGCGGGTTGAACCGGTTGACGACGTTCTCGATCGAGTGGAGCGGTCCCTTCAGGTCCTCTTGGACCTGGACACCGTTGTCCGTAAGCGGCGATCCGTCGGTGCTCGGACGGACCGTGATACGTGGGTGCGTATCGAGAGGCGGGGGCTCGACAAGATCGGCGTTCAGGGCTGGAACGGTGCCGAGTGCGCCGCGCATCTGGAGGGGATCGCCCAGCCGGTATGGCAGGGCTGTGTTGTCTGGCGGGACGCGGTCGAGCCGGTGATGTGGCGGGCTGACGAGACCGAGCTCTTGCCGGGGGCGCCCATCGGCACTGCGGTGTTGAGCGAGACCCCGAAGCTGACAGATGAGTGGTGGGAGGCGGCCAATGCTTCGCTGGACGCGCTCGCGGCGCAGGTCACGAGGCGAGTCGCTACGCCGGACACCGTCACCATCACTCAGGCCGTCGTCACCGAGTCAATCCGCAGCGCGTTCTCTGACGACTTCGACACCACCGCTGAATGCTGGGTGCCGGCCCATGCCGATCTGAACTGGGCCAACATGACGGCGCCTACGTTCAGTCTCTTCGATTGGGAGGACTGGGGGAACGCACCGCGAGGGCTGGACTCCGCCTCACTGTGGGGAAGCTCCCTTGCTGTCCCGGCTCTTGCGGACCGCGTCCGGCAGGAGCGGCGTCGCGATTTCGGGAGCCGGGACGGCAAGCTGATGACACTGTTCGTGTGCTCGAAGATTCTCGGGCCGGATGCTCACCCGGAGGACCCTCGGTTGGACCCCGCGCGCCGTATGGCGGAGCGCGTCGTCGCGGAGCTTCAGGCCGGCTGAGCGCGTACCCGGTCCCGTAGAAGGTGTCGGTACTCGTCGATCGCCTGCTCATCGACTTCCTCGGTCAAGGCGTCGATCAGTTGGCTCAGGTGGGCGGGTTCATCGGTGCCCACGGCAACCGTGCCCACCTGCGGGAGGTGGTAGGCGGCGCGGAAGGCCGCCTGCACGCGTGTGAGGTCACTGCCGTCTCGCAGGAAGACGCGAGGGTCGATCCTGTCCCACACGGAGGAGTTCGTGGACCCTCCGAAGGGGCTCATGCCCCACTTCGTTCTGACGTCCACGCCCCACGCCGCCGACAGCGCGTCTGCGGCTTCAAGCGTTCTGATGCCGACCAACAGGCCGACGCGGACCATGAGCACGGACGGTTTCGGCATGGTCGCGTCGACGACTTCCGGTAGCGGTGACGGGTCCCAGGATGCGACGCCCCAGGCACCGCACAGCCCGTTCAGTGTGGCGTCGTCGAGGGCAGTGCACGCCTGAGCCAGGGCGTCCCGGTTGTGAGAGGGGCTCTCTTGAAGGGAGTGCTCCGGGTTGTGTAGGAACACCACATCCGGCTCTCGTCCGAGGTCCCGGACCGTCTGTTCCACGGCCCGGTGCAGCCGAAGGGGGTCGAGAGAGTGTTCCGCTCCGTTCGGCGTCGGGAAGTAGCCGACCTTCGTCGAGACCGTGAACTTCGGCAGGAGGTCACCGGCCATCCGCGCCAAGGTGCGATGTGAGTGGAAGCCGAGGTAGTTGGTGCTGGTGTCGATCGCCGTGACGCCGAGGTCGAGCGCTCCGGTCAGCAGACGGCGTTCGTGACGAGACCGGTGTAGCCCGAGGACAACTCGGGGGTCAGGGCCGCGCATATCTCCTCCTTCACCAGGATGTCGGCGACCTCCACCACGTCGGCGCCGACGACGGTCGCCGCCTGCGCCAGTGGGACCGGCTTGCCGCTCAGGAGCAGGCGTAGCGACGGCAGGGCCTTGGCTGCGAACGTGAGCTTCTTCCCCGAGGCCAACACCTCGACCGTGTCCTGGTTCTCTCGGAGCTGTGGAGGGAAGTGGGTCGTGCACACTGTGGCGTCGAGCTGGCCGAAGATCTCCAGGAAAGGGACGTGCCTGGGAAGCGGCATCGCCTGTTCGTAGGCGGCCAGGAAGTCAGCGGGGGGCCTCTCGTCGATCAACCGGGTGGCCGCGGTGCGGAGGGCCTGAGTGCCGGCCCCGTCCCAGCGGTCCAAGTCGTGCCGGAAAATCTCGTGCTCGCGGCACCAGTCGCCCAGCCACGCGAGCCAGTTCGCGCCCGTGCGCTTGGTGATCCCGAACGTGACGTGAAGGCTGCTCCCCGATCCGCGGCCGTTGCGTGTCGCCTGGTGCCAGTGCCCTCGGGGGATGTGCATCACGTCGCCGGGCTTCATGGCCCCGGCCCAGATGATCTCCTCGCTCGGGGTGTTGTTGGGGTCGGCGTCGCGGTACATGGGCACGGCCCGAGAGGTTCCGCGTACCTCCCACTCCTTCTCGCCGGCGAGCTGGACGACGACGACATCGTGGTCGTCCCAGTGCAGCGGGAAGCCGGACGCTTCGTTCGTCGTCAGGTAGGCGTTGACCTGTACGCGTTCGTGCGTCCACCACTGCAACGCCCGGCAGGCGACTTCCATGGTCGGGTCGAAGACGTTGGCCTGGTCGAGAATGACCGTGGCTCCTTCGCGCAGGAGCCGGGCCAGGCTGTGCATGTTGACCATGGGGATGCTCTGGCCACGTGGGCTGATGCTGTCGGTGAAGTAGATGGCCGGGTGTACCTCTTCGCTCTCGCGGAAGACCCGGAACTGCGGTCGGTTCAGGCTCCTGCGCATGGCGATGTCGAGCATGCGGTTCGGGGTCAGGACGCGGGAGATCAGTTCCGGGTGCTCCATGCTTCCCCGCGCGAAGTCCTTGCCGAGAGCCTCCGCACCGCTCCATCCAAGCGCCGTCTCGATGGCGCCGACCAACCGGTGTTCCATCACTGCCTCCTCATGAGAGTTCGACCAGGTGAATCAGGCGGAGCGGGGGCCCAGCGCAGCGGATCGCCCGGACCCCCGCCGTCTGCCGCTACTCGCCGTCGTGCAGGTTGCCGTCACCGCCCGGCCACGGCGAGTCGCCGGAGCTCCCGGCGTTGTCGGACCGGAGGCTGTCGTACCGGTCGTGGACGGCGGTCAGCTCTTCCACGGCCACCAGAAGGCCGCTGCGGGCCGTTGACGGCGTCTCGCTTTCTGCCACCTTGTGCTCCTTCCTCTTCGGTTCTCCCACTGGGGATCCAGCGGGAAGTCCTGCGTGCGCTCGGTTCGCCTCAGCGCGCCTGGCGCGACGCCGGTGCGCACAGGCCGGCGCGGTCTCTGCGTGTGTTGACTTCAAGGACTCGTTGGTCCAGCTCGTACAG